>NZ_JALMFA010000002.1:0-510056 GCF_023242545.1 Pseudomonas sp. MWU13-2517
AGCCTTTCCCCTTCTTAACTGACTGGCAGTAGTGATTGCGGCCGTTCTTCTCTTGCAGCTTGTAGCTTGAAACTTGCAACTGCTCCACATGCGGAACATGGTTGTTGCAAAGTATGTCTAGGCTATAACTGTTCCCACTGAGTGAAAAAACCATGACAACAACAACGAGTCACTACACCGGAGAAGAACGCAGCAAACGGATTTTTGCGATTGTCGGTGCTTCTTCCGGCAACCTGGTCGAATGGTTCGACTTCTACGTCTATGCCTTCTGCGCCATTTACTTTGCCCCTGCATTTTTTCCATCGGACAACCCCACCGTTCAGCTGGTCAACACTGCCGGTGTGTTCGCCGCCGGGTTCCTGATGCGGCCCATCGGTGGCTGGCTGTTTGGTCGCGTGGCCGACAAGCACGGCCGTAAAAACTCGATGATGATCTCGGTGCTGATGATGTGCGCCGGCTCGCTGGTCATCGCCTTTTTGCCGACCTATAACACCATCGGCGTCTGGGCGCCGATCCTGCTGTTGGTGGCGCGCCTGTTTCAAGGCCTGTCCGTGGGCGGCGAGTACGGCACTACCGCGACCTATATGAGTGAGGTGGCGCTCAAGGGACAACGGGGTTTCTTCGCCTCCTTCCAGTATGTGACGCTGATCGGCGGGCAATTGCTGGCCGTGCTGGTGGTGGTGATCCTGCAACAGTTTCTCACTGAAGAAGAACTGCGGGCCTGGGGCTGGCGTATCCCGTTCGTGATCGGCGCCATTGCGGCGGTGATTTCGCTGCTGTTGCGCCGTTCATTGAAAGAAACCACCAGCAAGGAAATGCGCGAAGACAAAGACGCCGGCAGCATTAGCGCCTTGTTCCGCGACCACAAGGCGGCGTTCATCACCGTGCTGGGCTATACCGCCGGCGGCTCGCTGATTTTCTATACCTTCACCACTTACATGCAGAAGTACCTGGTGAACACCGTCGGCATGCATGCCAAGACGTCGAGCTACATCATGACCGGTGCGCTGTTCCTGTACATGTGCATGCAGCCGGTGTTTGGCATGTTGGCGGACAAGATCGGCCGACGTGCCTCGATGTTGTGGTTCGCCGGCCTTGGCACCCTGTTCACCGTGCCTATCCTGCTCACCTTGAAAACCGTCAGCAGCCCGTTCCTGGCGTTCGTGTTGATCACCCTGGCCTTGGCGATTGTGAGTTTCTACACCTCCATCAGCGGCCTGGTCAAAGCGGAGATGTTCCCGCCTCAGGTACGTGCGTTGGGAGTGGGCCTGGCCTACGCGGTCGCCAATGCAATTTTTGGCGGCTCGGCGGAATTCGTCGCGCTGAGCCTGAAGTCCATCGGCCTGGAAAACAGCTTCTATTGGTATGTCACGGCGATGATGGCAATCGCTTTCCTGTTCAGCTTGCGCCTGCCGAAACAGGCGGCGTATCTGCACCACGATCTCTAGGGATGAGTTATGACGCTGCGCACGAGCAATCAACTGTTCGACGCCTACTTCACCGCTGACAGCATGGCCGAGGTGTTCTGCGACCATGGACGCCTGCAGGGCATGCTGGATTTCGAGGCTGCACTGGCCCGCGCCGAGGCGCGGGTCGGGCTGATTCCGCAGGCCGCCGTGGCACCGATTGCCCAAGCCTGCCTGGCGTCGTTGTACGACGTGGATGCGCTCGGCGTGGCGATTGCCACGGCGGGCAATTCGGCGATTCCATTGGTCAAGGCGTTGGGCAAGTTGATCGCCGCTGAAGACGCCGGTGCCGAACGTTATGTGCACCTGGGCGCAACCAGCCAGGATGTGATGGACACCGGCCTGGTACTGCAACTGCGGCGTGCCATGGAGTTGATCGAAACGGACCTGGCGCGTTTGGGCGGCATTCTGGCCGCTCAAGCGCAGCGTCATGCAGCCACGCCTCTGGCTGGCCGCACCTGGCTTCAGCATGCGACGCCGGTGACGTTGGGCATGAAAATCGCCGGTTGGCTGGGTGCCGTCACCCGTAGCCGTCAGCGTCTGGCCGAGCTGAAGCCGCGCCTGCTGGTGCTGCAATTCGGCGGTGCGTCCGGCACCCTCGCGGCGCTCGGCGAACAGGCCATGCCAGTGGCCGAGGCGCTGGCGGCCGAGTTGCAGTTGAGCCTGCCCGAGCAACCCTGGCATACCCAGCGTGATCGCCTGGTGGAGTTTGCCGGCAGCCTTGGCCTGATCGCCGGCAGCCTTGGCAAAATCGGGCGCGATATCAGCCTGTTGATGCAGACCGAAGCCGCCGAAGTGTTTGAACCCTCGGCACCGGGCAAGGGCGGTTCCTCGACTATGCCCCACAAGCGCAACCCGGTGGGCGCTGCCGTGCTGATCAGCGCCGCCACGCGCGTGCCCGGCCTGGTGGCGACGATGTTCAGCGCCATGCCCCAGGAGCACGAGCGCAGCCTGGGTTTGTGGCACGCCGAATGGGAAACCCTGCCGGAGATCTGCCGGCTGGTGTCCGGTGCCTTGAAGCAGGCATTGCTGGTGAGTGAGGGCCTCGAAGTCGATGCGCAGCGCATGGCGCACAACCTCGACCTGACCCAAGGCCTGGTGTTGGCCGAAGCGGTCAGCATCGTGCTTGCCCAGCGCCTGGGCCGCGAGACCGCGCACCATCTGCTTGAGCTTTGCTGCAAACGTGCCGTCGCCGACGGGCGCCATCTGCGCGCCGTGCTGGCGGACGAACCGCAGATCACCGCCGAGCTGTCGGCGTCTGAGCTGGACCGGCTGCTTGACCCGGCTAACTACCTGGGCCAGGCCCATACTTGGGTTACCCGCGCGGTGGCCGACCATTTTGCATTGAACGCCTGAGGAGAACGCTGTGGCTTTTGTACAACTCGCCGAGGGCGAACTGCATTACCAACTGGACGGGCCGATCGACGCGCCGGTGCTGGTGCTGTCCAACTCCCTGGGTACCGACATGCATATGTGGGACATCCAGATTTCTGCCTTCACCCGGCATTTTCGCGTGTTGCGTTTCGACACCCGTGGCCACGGCCAGTCCCTGGTGACGGAGGGGCCTTACAGCATCGAGCAACTTGGCCATGACGTGGTTGCGTTGCTCGACGCGCTGGATATCCAACGTGCGCATTTCTGTGGCCTGTCCATGGGCGGGCTGATTGGCCAATGGTTGGGCATTCACGCGGGCGAACGCCTGCACCGCCTGGTGGTGTGCAACACCGCCGCCAAGATCGGCACGCCCGAGGTATGGAACCCGCGCATAGAAATGGTCCTGCGCGATGGCGCGGCGGCGATGGTGGCCCTGCGCGATGCTTCGATTGCGCGCTGGTTCACGGCTGATTTCGCGGCGGCCAACCCGCACCAGGCGCAGCAGATCACCGACATGCTCGCGGCGACTTCACCCCAGGGCTATGCCGCGAACTGCGCAGCGGTGCGCGATGCCGATTTTCGTGAGCAATTGGCCTCGATCAAAGTGCCGACCCTGGTGATTGCCGGCACTGAAGATGCCGTGACACCACCGGCCGGCGGGCACTTTATCCAGAACCATGTGAAAGGCGCCGAGTACGCCGAGTTCTACGCGGCTCACCTGTCCAACGTTCAAGCCGGCACAGCGTTCAGCGAACGCGTGCTGGAATTTTTGCTGGCCCGTTAAGGAGTCTTTTGTGGACGAGAAACAACGTTACGCTGATGGCCTGCAAGTGCGCCGCGAGGTGCTGGGCGATACCCACGTCGACCGCAGCCTCAATGCCCTGACCGAGTTCAACAGTGAGTTCCAGGAAATGATCACCCGTCATGCCTGGGGCGATATCTGGACCCGACCAGGGTTGCCCCGGCACACCCGCAGCCTGATCACCATCGCCATGTTGATCGGCATGAACCGCAGTGAAGAATTGAAATTGCACCTGCGTGCCGCCGCCAGCAATGGGGTCACTCGTGCCGAGATCAAGGAGGTGCTGATGCAGAGCGCGATCTACTGCGGCATTCCGGCGGCGAATGCGACGTTCCACCTGGCGGAGTCGGTGTGGGATGAGCTGGGGGTTGAGTCTCGGCAACTTTAGCAAGCGAGGCCTGCGGGGCTGTCGTGGGTTATTCGGTGTCCCTATGCTTTGTACGAAGTGGTACCCCCAGTTCCTCTCGTAGGGCGTTCTCATAGAACGGGTATGGATTTATTGTCGATGGCGGGGTGCCTGGATCGTTGTCGAAGTCGAATGCCGTGCCGGAGTTCGGCACGCCGATGGCTTGAAGTTCAGTAAATGCATCATGTACGGGTTCATCGTCGATAACGGCGGGCTTGCCGTCCTTCTCGACGATGGGTTGTTTGCCGGGAATGAAGGTTCCTGTCGCGCCGTTGTAGGCGTGAATCATCTCATGAAAGATGCTGATCAGCGGTGACAGGCCCAGACGCCAGTCCAGGGAGTCTGCTGCGAAGGTGATTTCTGCCCGAGTGGCCGCTGTACCGGGTATACCCTCTTTGATAAACCCATACTTCGCATCATTTTCGTCCGTTGCCTCATCTTCTGCCGTATCACTGGATATTGGCTGGACCCGATAGCTGTGGATGTTTCCATTTTCACCCGCTGATCGAATGACCACCGGGCTGCCGATTTTGTCCGAGAGCTTGTCCATTTCTTCAAGAACCTGTTGTCCCACTGGCGAGGACCTCAACTCTTCCAGCTTGTCTTCCACCCGACGGATGAACTCTGGTGAACCCACTATTTTAAAGCCGCGCTTTCCCGCTTCGCTCGGGCGAACCTCATTGATCTTGGCGTCTCTGTGGTTGTGAATACGATCAGTTTTTTTTGCATAGATACGGTCTTTGGCATTAAAGGAGTGGACACTGTCCTGGCCGTGTCCGGTATAGATGGTCGTGTTCCGATAGCCGAACAATTGATCATTACCCAACCCTCCGTTCAAGATGACTTTTCCCTGGCCCCCGTACAGCTTGTCATCATCGGCATCTCCACTCAGATACACCTCGCGGCTTTCAGGGCCTGAACCCGCGTACATTTTGTCTTTGCCCTTACCACCTGACATCACCGCCTTACCCTCTCCTGCGACCATCAGATCGTCGCCGTCCTCGCCAAAGGCCAGGCCATTGTCGCTTCCCAGGCGTATGTAGTCGTTGCCGTTACCCGCGAAAACCCGGGTCTCGCCACCTCCTGCTACGATTCGATCATTGCCGTCTCCAGCGGAAATATTAACGGGAAGTTTGATATCCGGGTCGATGTCAATCTTGTCATCTCCACCCTGGGTTTTTATCACCAGGATCTGATCCAAGTCCCCACGGCTCAACGGCAGCTGATAAGGCTGGCCGTTCACAGTTGCACTGACTTGGCCATTGGCACCGGCATGAATCCTGACCACATCATTGCGGTCAGTGGTCGTTATCCGGACTTCGTCGGTAGTGATGAAATGATCATCCTGTTCCAGTATCCGCTCGATCTTGACGTTGCCATCATCGATCAGCGTACGGTTGCGGGATCTGTCGATAGTATCTGTTGGGGTAACGGGCTCTTGCGCAAGGAGAGGAGATATCACGGGGTGAGTAGCAGTGATCATGATTGATGCCTTTCTCAATGATGAGGTTTATGAAGTCGCTCATCCTGAGTGGCGTGAGGAGGGAAATTTATCCCACGTAGAGCGCTTTTATTTTCATCATTTATGAACTGAAAGTGTTTCAGTGAGAGTCCGCATCCCACACCCAATTCCATACCCCGGGCAGATGCACCGGCTCATTCACATCCTTGACCGTGCGGGCCAGCGCCGCGCGTTCCAGGGTGGCGTGGTCGGTGTAGAACGGCTCGGCGGCGGTTTTCATGCCGTTGATCCGCGCACTGTCCATCAGGATCTGCAGGTATTCCTGCATATGCCGCGCGGTGTAGCGGTTGATGTCGTGGAAGGTCACCACCACGGGGATCACGCCGTCCACCGTCGGCAGTTCACCCAGGGCAATATGCTCGCGCACCACTGACAGTTGCCGGTACAGATTGGCCCGGCGACGCGGGCTGCCATTGAACCCCCAGATCTTGCCGTCATTGGCACTCAGGTCCGTGAGCAACACCTGCATGTGGTGGCGCTGGTAGGCCGCGAAGGTGCGCTTGTCGTAGTTCCAGAAGGGCGGGCGAACCAGCAGGGGCGGTGTTCCGGTGATGGCGGCGATGTCTGCCGAACCCTGGGTGAGGGTGCGTTCCAATTCGGCGTCACTCAGCCAGCGATGGTTGGTATGAAACGCAGTGGCCGTATGGAATGCCAGGATATGCCCGGCGGCATATTCGCGCTCCATGGTCTTGTGGCCGCGAGGGTTGCCGCCGGAACGGGACGCCTCGGTCTGCAGGAAGAACACCGCCTTGATGCCCGGCAACACCGGGTTTTTCGCCAGGTCTGCCATTACCGAACGGCTCGGGTTGTTGTAGCCCGAGGCGCTGGGGCCGTCATCGAAGGTCAGCAGGAATCGGATCGGTGCCTGGGCCTGCAAGCGCTGCGCGGTCTGCGGTGTCAAGGCGACAGGTGCGCTGATGCAGCCATTGAGGCTCAAGGCCAGGGCTAGCAGGGCAGTCGCTGAAGCGAAGGCTTTCATGGGGGATGCGGGCTCGAATAAAGGCCGCTGCTGGGCGGTTCAGCAGCGGCAGGCGCGCACCATACAGCAAGTGGGACGCCGGTTTACAGCAGGCTGATCGGGTAACTGACGATCAACCGGTTTTCATCGAACTCGTTGTTGCTGTAGTCCCTGCGCATCGTGGAGTTGCGCCAGCGTACGTTGAGGTTCTTCAGGGTTCCACTCTGCACGGTGTAGCCCACTTCGCTCTCACGGCCCCATTCCTTGCCGTCGGTGATCGTGCCGGTGTGTACGTTGCTGCCGCTGATGTAGCGGTTCATCAAGGTCAGGCCCGGGATGCCGAGGGCGGCGAAATTATAGTCGTGGCGTACCTGCCAGGACTTTTCCTGCGCGTTGTCGTAGCTGGAATTGTAGCTGTCGTTGGCCAGGGTGCCGCCGCTGGTGCCGTTGACGCGCATCCAGGCGTTGTTGCCGGTGAGTTTTTGCAGGCCGACGTAGAAGGTATTGCCGCCGTAGCGCGCGGAAAACAGGCCGGACCAGGTCTTGTTGTCCAGGCTGCCGGCGCGGGCGCTGCCATCGTCCTTGCCATAGAAAAAGCCAAGGTTGGCGCCCAGGGTCCAGTCACCCACGGGCTGGCTGTGGATCAGGTTGACGAACTGCTGGCGGTAGATGTCCTTGAGCTGGGCATTCCACAGGCCGACCTGGGTGCGTTTGTCATTGAACGCATATTCCGCACCTTGAAAGTTGAAGCGATCGGAGGTGAATGCCGCTTTGCCGGTCATCGACATGTCGCTCATGCTGCTGTCGTCACGTGGGCTGTTGGCGCGGAACTGGCCGCCATACACCGTCAGGCCGTCGATCTCCCTGGAGGTGATTTGCCCACCGCGCAAGGTCTGCGGCAGCGAGCGGCCATCATCGGCACGCAGGATCGGCAGCACAGGCATCCATTCGCCAACCTTCACTTCGGTCTTTGAAATACGCGTCTTGAACGCCACGCCCAGGCGTCCGAAGTTATCGGCCGGGCGGCCATCGTGGTCCAGCGGCAACAGTTGGGTACCGCCGGTGCCGCGCCCACCGTCGAGCTTTTGCGAATACAAGCCCAGTACATCCAGACCGAAACCCACCGTGCCTTGAGTAAAGCCGGATTTGGCGTCGAGGATGAAACTTTGCGTCCACTCCTGCGCGCCGCCCTGGCTTTTGGTCGGGTTGGTGTAATTGCGGTTGAAGAAGAAATTGCGCAGGTTGAGGTTGGCGCTGGCGTCTTCGAGAAAGCCGTGTTCTTCAGCGACCACGGGTAGGGCAAAGCCGGCGACAGCGGTGGCCAGCAAAAGCTGGCGCGGATGGAAAGTGCTCATGGTGTCGGACCTGTTGTTATTGGGGTTGTGCAGGTGGCGGCCATGGTGCTTGGCGGTATGGGAGCGTTGAAAGTGGGGGAGAGCGGGTTGTGGGCGATGATCGAACGAAAGCTGGTGGGGCACGGAAAATAAAAAGCCCACCGGAAGGTGGGCTTCGTTTACGCCGCAGATATCAGAACAGCTTCATCTTCGGCGCTTCTTCTTTCAACGGTTCGTTTTTAGCGGTTTGCTCGTTCCAGCCGCCGCCGAGGGCCTTGTACAGGTTGACCTCGCTGGTCAACTGCGCCAGGCGGTCGGTGATCAGCGATTGCTGGGCACTGAACAGTTGGCGCTGGGCGTCGAGGAACGTCAGGTTGCTGTCGACACCAATGCGGTAGCGACGCTCGGCCAGGCGGTAGTAATCCTGGTTGGCGGCGACGAACCCACGTTGGGCGTCCAGTTGCTGCTTATAGGTCGCACGTGCGGCGAGGCCGTCGGAGACTTCCTGGAAGCCGGTCTGGATCGCTTTCTCGTAGTTGGCCACGTTGATCTCTTTCTGGATCTTCGAGTAATCCAGGCTTGCGCGCAGGCTACCGGCGTTGAAGATCGGGATGTTGATCTGCGGGGCAAACGACCAGGTGCCAGAACCGCCTTTGAACAGGCCGCCCAGGTTAGGGCTGGCGGTACCGGCGCTGGCGGTCAGGCTGATGCTCGGGAAGAACGCTGCACGGGCTGCGCCGATATTGGCATTGGCGGCCTTGAGGTTGTACTCGGCCTGCACAATGTCGGGACGACGTTGCAGCAGGTCCGACGGCAAGCCGGCCGGCACTTCGCTGAGCAGGTCATCCGACAGCGGCTTGCTGGCCAGGTTGGCCGGCAGGCCGGTGCCCAGCAGCAGAGTCAGGCTGTTTTCGTCCTGGGCTACCTGGCGCGTATAGCGGGCAAGCTGCACGCGGGCGTTTTCCACCGAGGTACGCGACTGGCTGAGGTCGAGGGCCGAGGCCACGCCGACTTCGTTGCTGCGCGAGGTCAACCGGTAGCTCTCCTCGAAGGCGCCCAAGGTGTCCTGGGTCAGCTTGAGCAGTTCCTTGTCGGCCTGCCAGGTCAGGTAGGCATTGGCCACGCTGGCCACCAGGCTGATCTGGGTACTGCGCCGTGCTTCTTCAGTGGCGAAATACTTTTGCAGGGCTTCTTCGCTCAGGCTGCGGACGCGACCGAACAGGTCCAGCTCATACGCGCTGATCCCGAGCCCGGCCGAGTATTGGCTGTTGATGCTCGCCTCGCCAGTCTGCGACAGGCGGGCCGGAGTACGCGAACGGCTGCCGCTACCCGTGGCCGAAACGGCCGGGAACAGGTCGGCACGCTGGATCTGGTACTGCGCCGCATACGCGTCGATGTTCAGGGCCGCGACGCGCAGGTCACGGTTGTTCACCAGCGCGGTCTGGATCAGCTGTTGCAGGGCCGGGTCATGGAAAAACTGCTTCCAGCCCTGCTCGGCAGCGGCCTGGCCCGGCGCCTGGGCCGACGAATACGCCGGCCCCTGGGGGAACTGGGCGGCTACCGGCGCCTCAGGGCGCTGGTAGTCGGGTATCAAAGAGCAGCCACTGAGCACGAATGCCGTGACGGCCAGGGAAAGTAGCGACTTGCTCATTGGCCAGCCTCTTTAGGGGTTTCAGTAGTAACCGGTTTCTTGCGTTCGCCGGCGGACGACACGGTTGCGTAGAACAGCGGCACCCAGAAGATCGCCAGGACAGTAGCCGTGATCATACCGCCGATGACACCGGTACCGATCGCGTGCTGGCTGCCTGAGCCTGCGCCGGTGGAAATCGCCAGCGGCAGTACGCCGAGCATGAACGCCATGGACGTCATGATGATCGGGCGCAGACGCATGCGGGACGCTTCGATGGCGGCCTCGACGATGCCTTTGCCCTGTTCGTGGAGCTCTTTGGCGAACTCCACGATCAAGATGGCGTTTTTCGCTGCCAGACCCACGGTGACCAGCAGGCCCACCTGGAAGAACACGTCGTTGGACAGGCCGCGCAGGCTGGTGGCGATCAATGCACCGATCACGCCCAGTGGCACCACCAGAATCACCGCAATCGGGATCGACCAGCTTTCGTACAGTGCCGCGAGGCACAGGAACACCACCAGCAGCGACAGGGCGTACAGCGCAGGCGCCTGGGAGCCGGACAGACGTTCTTCATACGACAGGCCGGTCCACGAGTAGCCGATACCGGTTGGCAGATCCTTGGCAATGCGCTCGACTTCCGCCATCGCGTCACCCGTACTGTAGCCTGGTGCCGGAGTACCGAGGATTTCCATCGCCGCTACACCGTTATAACGCGAGAGCTTCGGCGAGCCGTAGATCCACTTGCCCGAAGAGATGGCCGACAGGGGCACCATCTTCCCGGAGGTGCTGCGTACGTACCATTTGTTGAGGTCTTCCGGAGACATGCGGCTGGCCGCATCGCCCTGCACGTACACCTTCTTCACACGACCACGGTCGATGAAGTCGTTGACGTAGCTGCCACCCAGGGCAATCGCCAGGGTCTGCTGGATTTCCGCCAGGCTGATGCCTTGGGCACTGGCCTTCTCGTCGTCAACGGTCAGCTCGTATTGCGGCTCATCGTTCACGCCGTTGGGGCGCACGCCCGCCAGGATCTTGCTTTGCGACGCCGCGCCCAGGAACTGGTTACGCGCATCCATCAACTTCTGGTGGCCAACGCCGCCCTGGTCTTGCAGGAACACGTCGAAACCGGTGGCGTTACCCAACTCCAGAACCGAAGGCGGCACGATGGCAAAGACCATGGCGTCCTTGAAGGCCCCGAAGAAGTAACCCTGGGCACGCTTGGCCACTTCAAACACCGATTGCGACGCATCACGCTCGTCCCACGGCTTGAGCATCACGAACGCAAGGCCCGAGCTCTGGCCACGACCGGCGAAGTTGAAGCCGTTGACGGTAAACACCGACTTCACGGCCTTGCCTTCGCCCGGTTCGCCTTCCTTGTCGTTCAGCAGGAAGATACGCATATCGTCGATGACTTTCTGCGTACGTTCAGCCGACGAACCTACCGGCGTCTGCACCTGGGCAAAGATCACACCCTGGTCTTCTTCAGGCAGGAACGCGCTTGGAATGCGGGTGAACATCCAGATCATGCCGGCCAGGATCAGCGCATACACCAGGAACGCCGGGATCTTGTGCTTGATCATGCCGCCCACGCCGCGCTCGTACTTCTGAACACCGCGATCGAATGTGCGGTTGAACCAGCCGAAGAAGCCGCGCTTGGGTTGGCCGTGTTTGTCCGGGTCGATCGGCTTGAGCATGGTGGCGCACAAGGCCGGGGTGAAGATCAAGGCAACCAGTACCGACAACGCCATCGCCGAAACAATGGTGATGGAGAACTGCCGGTAGATCACACCGGTGGAACCGCCGAAGAACGCCATCGGCAACAGTACCGCCGACAGGACCAGGGCAATACCCACCAGGGCGCCCTGGATCTGGCCCATGGACTTGATCGTCGCCTCTTTCGGCGACAGGTGTTCCTCGGCCATTACCCGCTCGACGTTTTCCACTACCACGATGGCGTCGTCCACCAGCAAGCCGATGGCCAGGATCATGCCGAACATTGTCAGGGTGTTGATGGTGAAGCCAGCTGCCGCGAGGATGCCGAAGGTGCCCAGCAATACCACCGGTACGGTCATGGTGGTGATGATGGTGGCGCGGAAGTTCTGCAGGAACAGGAACATCACCAGGAACACCAGCACGATCGCTTCGACCAGGGTGTGAACCACACCGGAGATCGATTCGGTCACCACCGGGGTGGTGTCATACGGCACCACCGCCTTCATGCCAGGCGGGAAGAACGGTTCCAGGGACGCCACGGTGGCGCGGATAGCCTTGCCGGTGTCGAGGGCGTTTGCACCGGCTGCCAGCTTGATGGCCATACCGGAGGCCGGCTTGCCGTTGAACTGCGCACTGATGCTGTAGTTCTGGCCACCCAGCTCGATGCGAGCCACGTCGCCCAGGCGAACCTGCGAGCCGTCGGCGTTCACCTTCATCAGGATCTTGGCGAACTCTTCGGCGCTTTGCAGGCGGGTCTTGCCGATAATGGTGGCGTTCAGCTGGGTGCCGGGCAGGGCAGGCAGGCCGCCCAACTGGCCGGTGGCTACCTGGACGTTCTGGGCCGCAATGGCGTTGCTGACATCTACGGGCGTGAGCTGGTAGTTGTTCAGCTTGGCCGGGTCGAGCCAGATACGCATGGCGTACTGCGAACCGAACACCTGGAAGTCACCTACACCCGCGGTCCGGGAAATCGGGTCCTGGATGTTGGAAACGATGTAGTTGGACAAGTCGTCCTTGGTCATGCTGCCGTCTTCCGACACCAGACCAATCACCATCAGGAAGTTCTTCACCGACTTGGTCACGCGGATACCCTGCTGCTGCACTTCTTGCGGCAGCAGTGGGGTCGCCAGGTTCAGCTTGTTCTGCACCTGGACCTGAGCGATATCCGGGTTGGTACCCTGGTTGAACGTCGCGGTGATGGTCATGCTGCCGTCGGAGTTACTGTCCGAGGCGACATAACGCAGGTTGTCGATACCGTTGAGCTGTTGCTCGATCACCTGTACGACGGTGTCCTGCACGGTTTGTGCGGACGCGCCTGGGTAGGTCACTTGGATATCGATAGCGGTTGGCGCAATGGCCGGGTATTGGTTGATGGGCAACTTCAGGATCGACAATGCCCCGACCAGCATGATCACCAGGGCGATTACCCAGGCAAAAATGGGACGGTCGATAAAAAATTTCGACATGAATTACTCCCCTTTACCAGCAGCGGCAGCAGGCGCTGCAGCCGTACCGGCGGGTTTAGCGTTATCAGCGTCCTTGACCTTGACTTCGATGCCCGGCTTGATGAACTGCAGGCCCTCGGTGATCACGCGGTCACCGGCCTTGAGGCCATCTTCCACCAGCCAGTAGGCGCCGGCAGTGCGGTTCGCTACCAGGACGCGTTGCTCGACCTTGTTGTCCTGGTTCACGACCAGTGCCGTCGGGATACCCTTGAGGTCACGGGTCACGCCTTGTTGCGGCGCCAGGATGGCCTTGCTGTTCACACCCGCTTGCAGCTGGGCGTGTACGAACATGCCTGGCAGCAGGGTGTGGTCAGGGTTCGGGAACACGGCGCGCAGGGTCACGGAACCGGTGGTCTCGTCGACCGACACTTCCGAGAACTCCAGCTTGCCCTCCAGGCCGTAGGCCGTGCCGTCTTCCAGGGTCAGCTTGACCTTGGCGGCGTTGTCGCCCGCTTTTTGCAACTGGCCGCTTTCCAGGTCGCGGCGCAGTTTCAGCATTTCAGCCGAGGACTGCGTGACGTCGACGTAGATCGGGTCCAGTTGTTGGATAACGGCCATGGCATCGGTCTGGCCATTGCTGACCAGCGCGCCTTCAGTCACCGAGGAACGGCCGATACGCCCGGAGATCGGCGCGAACACTTTGGTGTAGCGCACGTTGATCTGGGCGGTTTGCACGTTGGCCTCTGCGGTCATCCGGTTGGCCAGGGCGGTGTCGTATTCCTGGCGGCTGACGGCCTGCTCATCGACCAACTGCTTGTAGCGGTCGGTGATGGACTTGGTCTGGGTCAGGGTGGCTTGTGCGCTTTTCAGCGTGGCTTCATACACCGACGGGTCGATCTGGTAGAGCTGCTGCCCTTCCTTCACGTCGCCGCCTTCCTTGAACAGGCGCTTGAGAATGATGCCATTGACCTGAGGACGAACTTCCGCAATGCGGTAGGCCGTGGTGCGGCCTGGCAGTTCGGTGGTCAGGGTAAAGGCTTGCGGTTGAATGGTTACCACGCCGACCTGAGGGGTTTGAGCGGGCGGAGCCGCTTCTTCCTTTTTACATCCGCTGAGCAGCGATGCCAGGGCGACGGCAGTGACCAGAGCGGTAACAGCTGGCTTAAGTTGCATGAAGATCCTCGGGTCAGGCGCGCAGAGTGCGCACAAGCAGTGTGGAAGGGTAAAAAACAAGCTGTGAGTAGATAAGTAGCTTGCTACGCAATATACTTACGTTCATGGTTGTTTGTAAACTCTTGACAGGCTTTGCGGAATGTTGACAAAGCACCGCTGAAAGCCTGGATTTTAGTACGTTCGGCGCCCATGACGGTGTCGTCCCACAATTATTCAGATGCTCGTTGCCGATCATCCCAAGTGTT
This sequence comes from Pseudomonas sp. MWU13-2517, assembly GCF_023242545.1. Taxonomy (NCBI): domain Bacteria; kingdom Pseudomonadati; phylum Pseudomonadota; class Gammaproteobacteria; order Pseudomonadales; family Pseudomonadaceae; genus Pseudomonas; species Pseudomonas sp. MWU13-2517. Next base: position 14,069 of record NZ_JALMFA010000002.1, read on the forward strand.
CTGATTGAGGTTTTATTGCCATGGTTCGTCGCACCAAAGAGGAAGCTCAGGAAACACGCAGCCAGATTCTCGAGGCCGCCGAGCAAGCCTTTTATCAGCGCGGCGTTGCGCGGACCACGTTGGCGGACATCGCCACGCTGGCCGGCGTGACGCGCGGTGCCATCTACTGGCATTTCAGTAATAAGTCCGACTTGCTCCAGGCTCTGCTGGACACGCTGCACGAACCCCTGGACGAATTGGCCAGGGCGAGTGAAAGCGAGGATGAAGTCGACCCGCTGGGCTGTATGCGCAAGCTGTTGATTCATCTCTATCATCAAGTGGCTCTGGACCCGAAAACCCGGCGCATCAACGAAATCCTGATCCATAAGTGCGAGTTCACCGATGAAATGTGTGACATGCGGCGCCAGCGCCAGACCCACAGTCTGGAATGCAACCTGCGCATCGGCCTGACGTTGCGTAACGCGGTCAATCGGGGGCAGCTTCCGGAAAACCTGGACACTGTCCGGGGGGCAGTGTGCATCCATGGCTACATCCAAGGCTTGATTGGCCAGTGGCTACTGGTGCCCGACAGCTTCCAGCTGCACCAGGACGCAGAGCGTTGGGTTGATGCAGGGCTGGACATGCTGCGCTTGAGCCCCAGCCTGCGCAATTGAGACAAAATGCGTAATTGCTTCCAGTTGTGTCAACAGTAAAGTCCAGAGACAGTCAATCGCCCTTCTGCCTGATGGGTAGGATGACTTTATATACGGGCTGGCGGTCGGTTGATAGATAGCCGCCTATGTATTTTGTAGCGATATTGTTGCAAGGCTGTGAAGGAATGTTTCCAAGCGCCTATGAAAAAGCCCCGGTTCCTGCGAACCGGGGCTTTTTCGTTTCAGCGATTTACGTCAGATCGCCAGCGTTGGGTAATCGATGTAACCCACCGGGCCTTTGCCGTAGAAGGTTTCCGGGTGCGGTTCGTTCAGCGGTGCATCGGCCTTCAGGCGGGCCGGCAGGTCGGGGTTGGCAATGAACGGTACGCCGAAGGCCACCGCATCTGCCTTGCCCGCTGCCAGCCAGGCGTTGGCGCTGTCCTTGGTGAAACGCTCGTTGGCGATGTACGGGCCGCCGAAGGCTTTTTTCAACTGCGGGCCGAGGCTGTCGGCACCTTCTTTTTCGCGGGAACAGATAAATGCGATACCCCGCTTGCCCAGTTCGCTGGCTACGTAGGTGAAGGTTTCGGCCAGGTTCTCGTCACCCATGTCGTGGGAGTCGGCGCGCGGAGCCAGGTGCACGCCTACACGGCCGGCGCCCCAGATTTCAATCGCAGCGTCTGTGACTTCCAGCAGCAGGCGCGCACGGTTTTCCAGGGAGCCACCATAGTTGTCGGTACGCTTGTTGGTGCTGCTTTGCAGGAACTGGTCGAGCAGGTAGCCGTTGGCGCCGTGGATTTCCACACCGTCAAAACCGGCAGCCTTGGCGTTTTCCGCACCCACGCGGTAGGCGTCGACGATGTCGGCGATTTCAGCGGTTTCCAGGGCGCGCGGGGTTGGATAGTCGGCCAGTGGGCGCACCAGGCTGACGTGGCCTTTAGGCTGGATGGCGCTCGGGGCCACCGGCGTTTCGCCGTTCAGGTAGGACTCATGCGAGATCCGCCCTACGTGCCACAGTTGCAGGAAAATCTTGCCGCCCGCACCGTGTACGGCCTTGGTGATATTGGCCCAGCCGCGCACCTGGTCGTTGGACCAGATGCCCGGAGTGTCGGGGTAGCCAACGCCCATCGGGGTGACCGAGGTCGCTTCGCTGAGGATCAGCCCGGCAGAAGCACGTTGCACGTAGTACTCGGCCATCAGCGCGTTGGGTACACGGCCTTCATCTGCGCGGCAGCGGGTCAGCGGTGCCATGATGATGCGGTTCGACAGTTCCAGGTCGCCCAGTTTGATCGGATCGAAAATAGTCGTCATGGGAAAACACTCTCTCTATTAAGTTGATCAGTTGGTCGCAGGGGCCAGGTCGGCATCGCCGCCCTGACGGAAAGTAATCAGGGTCACCAGCAGCGCGAGCACTGCCAGGGCGCCGGCGGCTACGGGCACGCTGGTCAGGCCGAAGCCGTGGGCAATCACGCTGCCGCCCACCCAGGCACCCAGGGCGTTGCCGATATTGAAGGCGCCGATGTTCAGGGTGGACACCAGGTTCGGTGCCGCCTTGCCGAAGGTCACTACGTTGATCTGCAGCGCCGGGACGGCGGCGAACGAGGCAGTTGCCCACAGGAACAGCGTGATTTCAGTCGGGATCAGTGCGGCGCTGGTCCAGGTCAATACGGTGGAGATCACCGCCATACTGATGAACACGCCGATCAACGTGGCTGCCAGGCGTTTGTCCGCCAGCTTGCCGCCGATGATGTTGCCCGCCGTGAGGCCGAGGCCGATCAACAGCAGCGTCCAGGTCACGCCCTTGGGCGAAACGCCAGTGACATCGCCCAGCAACGGCGCGACGTAGGTAAAGAGGGTGAACATGGACGCTGAAAACAGCGCGGTCATGGTCAGCGACAGCCAGATACCGGCACCCTGGAGGGCTTTGAGTTCGGCGCGCATGTCGAGTTTCTCTTCATCCCGCTTGGCGGGCAGGAAACGGATCAGGCCGATCAACGCCACCACGCCAATCACCGTGACGGCCCAGAAGGTCGAACGCCAGCCCGCTTCCTGCCCCAGTGCAGTGCCCAATGGCACGCCCAGTACGTTGGCAAGGGTCAAGCCGGTAAACATCAAGGCCACGGCCGACGCGCGCTTGTTGGCCGGCACCAGGTTGGCCGCTACCACCGAACCGATACCGAAGAAGGCGCCGTGGCACAGCGCGGTGATCACGCGGGCAAACATCAGCACGTTGTAGTCGCTGGCCAGGGCGCAGAGCAGGTTGCCGATAATGAAGATGACCATCAACGCTACCAGGGCGGCCTTGCGTGGCAGCTTGGCGGTCGCCAGTGCCATGAACGGTGCGCCGATGGCCACGCCCAGGGCGTAACCGGTAACCAGCCAGCCGGCGCCTGGAATCGACACGCCCAAATCCGCCGCCACATCGGGCAGCAAACCCATGATGACGAATTCGGTGGTGCCGATGGCGAAGGCGCTCAGGGCCAGTATGAGTAGCGAGAGGGGCATTATCGTTTCCTTGTTACAGCGCTGCTTTATCGTCAGCGCTGAGTTCAGTGATGAACGCGGCGAGGAAGGCTTGGATCGTTTCCTCGTTGCGTTTGAAAAAGTGCCACTGCCCGGCCTTCTGGCTGCTGATCAGACCGGCCCGTTGCAAGGTGGCCAGGTGGGCCGACACGGTCGACTGGGACAAGCCGCAGCGCTGGTCGATCTGCCCGGCGCAGATGCCGTATTCGTGGTTGTGCAGTTGTTCGGGGAACTGCACCTTGGGGTCTTTCAGCCAGGTGAGGATTTCTCGTCGTACTGGGTGTGCCAGGGCTTTTATTATTTCGTCGAGGTCGATGGACATGGCGGTTGCTCGTTGCTGCAGCGTTATATCGCGATGAGGCGAACTTTAAATCGTTGAATCTCGATATACCAATATGATTTTAGTCTTAATGCCGATCAATTCGGTATATCGGGTTATAACGATACGTTGGTGGCAGTGTTAGACTGCACGCCATGAATTATCTCGCACATCTGCACCTGGGCGGCCAACTTCCTGCGCAATTGCTGGGCAGCCTGTATGGCGACTTTGTCAAAGGCCGCCTGCAGGGCCAGTTCAGCCCGCAAATCGAATCGGCCATTGCGCTGCACCGCTCAATTGATCGCTTCACCGACAGCCACGCGCTGGTGGGGGAGGCGTTGTCGCGCTTCAGCCTGACCCGACGGCGTTATGCCGGGATCGTCCTCGATGTGTTTTTCGATCATTGCCTGGCGCGGGATTGGCTGGAGTATGCCGACCAACCGCTGGAACGCTTTACCGCGCAGGTCTACCGCGTGCTGGCCGCCGAACCGCAATTGCCGGGGCGCCTGGCGCAGATCGCCCCCTATATGGCGGCGGATGACTGGCTGGGTTCATACCGCGAGTTCGCGGTGATGGAGCAGGTGTTGCGAGGGATCTCCCGACGCCTGACGCAGCCCGAAGAACTGGCCCATGCCATGCAGGAGTTGCGGGTGTTGTATGAACCGCTGAGTGAAGACTTTCGGTTGTTCTATCCGCAGTTGCAGAAATTTGCCCAGGCCCAACTGACCCTGCAGAACTGAAGGTGGGAAGGGGGGCTAAGCCCTTCCCACCGGGTAAGTTCAGGCCGCAAATGCTGGCCGGGTATCTACCTGCTCGGCCTCGGGCAACGGCCCGAACAACGCCTTCTGCACTGCCTGCTGTGCCTGGTACGCCAGCGCCGCGCGTTCCTGGCCGGCACAGGCAATCGGCTTGAGCACATGAATCTCCACATCACCCTGGTCATTGGCAAACAGGCGCATGAGGTGCGAGAGCAAGTCATCATCGCCAATGAACGGTGCCAGAGGATCGACCTGGCCACCGCGCAGATAACGGATTGCCACCGGTTGCAGTGACACCTCGGCATCGATTGCACTGGCCAGCAAGCGCCCGTGGAAGGTGCGCAGGCTGCGCCCATCGGTGGTGGTGCCTTCCGGGAACATCAGCAGCGGGTGCTGCTGCTCCAAGTGGCGGGTCATCTGTTTGCGGATCAACTGGCTGTCGCCCGAGCCCCGGCGGATAAACAGGCTACCGGCCTTGGCCGCCAACCAGCCGGCGACCGGCCAGGTGCGTACTTCGGCCTTGGACAGAAATGACATCGGCGCCACCATGCCCAGCAGTGGGATGTCGGTCCAGGACACATGATTACTCACCCACAGCATCGGCGTTTGCGGCACCTCGCCGTGTACCGTCACGCGAAAGGGCAGGGCGTTAGTCAATCGCGCCATAAAGAACCGCGACCAGCGCTGACGCCGCACCATCGAGTTGGCGACGCCCAAGCGTTCGAACACACCAAAGACACTGGCCATGCTCAAGCCCAGCGCCACCACCAGCACCACCCGGGCAATGCGTCCGTAGACGCGCAGACGGCTCATCACATTGCCGCCTTGAAATGGCGGGCGTAACGCGGGCACAACTCATCGCGCTTGAGCAGGATAAAGACATCGGCCACCTGGAAGTCTTCATCCCAGCACGGCTCGCCGCAGATCTTCGCACCCAGGCGCATATAGGCCTTGAGCAAGGGCGGCATCTCGGCGATGACGTTGGACGGCAGGTCCAGCGCCGGCAGCGGCTTTTTCGGTTCGGCGCGCAAGTGTTCGTTGCACAGGTAGCGTTCGCGCAAGCGCTGCATGATCGCGTGAGCCTGAATGCCGCCATCGTGCATCGGGATGCTCGCGCAACCCATTAAATAACTGTAGCCACCCTCGTTGAGTACTTCGGCCAGCTCTCCCCACAGCACTGCGATAGTGCCGCCGTTGCGGTAAGCCGGGTCGACGCACGTGCGGCCGATTTCCAGGATCGGGCCTTGCAGGTGCAACAAACCATGCAGGCTGAATTCTTCTTCACTGTAGAACCGACCCAGGGTGCTGGCGGCCTGGTGGTCCAGCAAACGGGTGGTGGCCACCAGTCGACCGCTGTTCAAATCACGCACGCCGATGTGGCTGCAGTGAACATCATAATCATCCATGTCCAGGCCCAGTTCCGCACCTTTCAGCTTGGCGTTGAACTCGCCGCTGAACACGTTGAACCGCAGGGTCTGGGCTTCCTGCAACGCCTGCGCGCCAACCAGGCGTTCGGCTTGCAGGCGGCGTTCATTGCCGGTGTCGCTGATGCGGGCGATCTGAGTCATGGCGAATCTCCGAGTGCCGGCCACTTACCGGCCGGTCGACTTGTTTGTCCAAACTCAGGCTATGTAGCCTCGGTGTCATCTCCATGAAGTTACGGTGACGGTTGGATGACAGGCCTTTTGTCGCCAATCTGTCATCGGCCTCGGCTAGGCTCGCGGGCTTGAATGCCCCCTCGTTGAGTCTGCGTTTATGGTCAGAGGCTTGTTGTGCGTCGCCCTGCTGTTCGTCACCGTTACCGCCCACGCCGAAACCTGGCCTGACAAGGAGTGGGCCAGGGGCGCAGCGCTTTCCGGCCCCGCTGTCGATGCAGTGGACGCCTACGCATTCCCCGCCCGCGATGACGTGACCCGTAAAGGCATCCGCACCGACGCACTGCTGGTGATCCGTGACGGCGAGATCATTTATGAACGCTACGGCGCGCCCACCACTGCCAGCACACCGCACCTGACGTGGTCCGTCAGCAAAAGCCTGATGGCCACCGTACTCGGTGTGGCCTACGGCGAAAACCGCTTCAAGCTGACCGACCCCGTCGCGCGCTTTTACCCGCCGATGAAACAACACCCCACGGTGACGATGGCCGACCTGCTGCACTGGGCCTCGGGCCTGGACTGGCAGGAAGACTATGAATACGCCCCGCTGAAATCGTCCGTGGTGGCGATGCTCTACACCCGCGGTCGTGGCGATATGGCCGACTTTGCGGCAGACACCGAGTCCGTCAGCGCGCCAGGCCAGGTGTTCCGTTATTCCAGTGGTGACACCAACATCCTGTCCGCCGCCCTCAAGGGCATGCTCGGTCACAAGGCTTATATAAGTTATCCCTGGGACGTGCTGTTCAAACCGCTGGGCATCCGCAACGCCACCTGGGAAACCGATGCTGATGAAACTTTTGTCGCTTCGTCCTATGCCTACCTCACCGCTCGCGACCTGGCGCGGGTTGGCCTGTTGATGGCCCGGGACGGGCGCTGGGGCGATCAGCAGTTGCTGCCTGAAGCGTGGATCGCCTTCAATCGCCAGCCCTTCGCCCACTACAAGGCTGGCCAGGACGACGCTGTGCCGGGTGGCCATTGGTGGCTCAATAAAGGCGCACCCAGGCCCTGGCCCGATGCCCCCGAGGACACCTTCGCCGCGCTCGGCCACTGGGGCCAGGCGTTGTTCGTGATGCCCGCCGAACACCTGGTGATCGTGCGCTATGGCGATGACCGTGACGGCAGCTATCGCCACAACGAACTGCTCAAGCGCGTACTGGCGGCGGTGCAGCCATGATCCGCCGTCGGCCGTTTACTTGTCTGTTCCTGCTGCTGTTGCTCGCGTTGGCGGGGTGGATCTGGCATGAGCGCGTCAACCTGCAAGCCTTCCCTGACATCATCGCGGCGTACACGGCCAAGGAATACTGTTCGTGCCGGTACGTGGAAAACAACCCGGCCGAATATTGCCGGGGCTATGTGAAGCAGTACGTGCCGACCAGTGCGTTCAGCGATAGCCCCAAGCGCAGTGAAGTGACCGCCAGCGGCCTGGGGCGCACCCATACCGCACGGTGGATGGGCGATCGCCAGGGCTGCCGCCTGTTGCCTTGATGGTCCACCTGTGGAACTGTGAGTGGCTGACCGCTGCGTCGTCTATCGAGCGTTTGCTGCTAATGCCGTGCATGGCCACCGACGGATTTTTCGGCCCCGCGTGCCAAGCAGCCGCTGCCGTTTCCGAGTGAGGTGAAGCCTTGAATATTGTTGATTGGGATGCGGTGCAACTGTCGCGGGCGATCCACGCCCGGCAGGTCTCCTGCGAAGAGGTCATGCTGGCGTATCTGGCGCAGATCCAGCGTTTCAACCCGAGCGTGAACGCGCTGGTGTCGCTGCGCGAGGCCGATAAGGTGCTCGCCGAGGCGCGGGCCTGCGATCGCGAATTGGACCAGGGCCGGTCCCGTGGCTGGATGCACGGCATGCCCCAGGCGATCAAGGACCTGGCGGCCACCCAGGGGGTGCGCACGACCTTGGGCTCGCCCCTGTTCGCCGAGCATGTGCCGAAAGAAGATGCCATCAGCGTCGCGCGGGTGCGGGCCAGCGGCGCGATCATCATCGGCAAGAGCAACGTGCCGGAGTTCGGCCTGGGCTCGCAGACCTACAACACGGTGTTTGGCACCACCGTCAATGCGTATGACCCAAGCCGCGTCGCGGGCGGCAGCAGCGGCGGGGCGGCCGTGGCCCTGGCGCTGCGCATGCTGCCGGTGGCCGATGGCAGCGACATGATGGGGTCGTTGCGCAACCCGGCGGCCTTCAACAATGTGTTCGGCTTGCGCCCGTCCCAGGGCCGGGTGCCCCACGGGCCGATGCCGGAACTGTTCGTGCAGCAACTGAGTACCGAAGGCCCGATGGGCCGCAGCGTAACGGACGTGGCGCGGCTGCTGAGCATCCAGGCAGGTTATGACCCACGGGTGCCGTTGTCATCGAAGGACGATCCGAGCGTTTTGGGCCAGCCCTTGCCGCGTGACTTCAAGGGCACTCGCCTGGGCTGGCTGGGGGACTATAACGGCTACCTGCCGATGGAAGACGGTGTAATGAGCCTGTGCGAATCGGCCCTGAGCGATTTCACCACGCTGGGGTGCGACGTCGACAGCTGCCAACCGGACTTTTCCATGGCGCGCCTGTGGCGCAGTTGGCTGGTGCATCGCCACTGGTTGGTGCATGGCAACCTGGCTGCGGCCTATGCCAACCCGAAAAAGCGCGCGCTGCTCAAGCCCGAGGCGCAATGGGAAGTGGAGGGTGGCCTGGGCTTGAGTGCCCAGCAGGTGTATCAGGCATCGGTGGATCGCAGCGAGTGGTATCGCGCGTTGACCACGCTGTTCGAACGTTATGATTTCCTGCTGTTGCCCACTGCCCAAGTGTTCCCTTTCGATGCACAACAGCCTTGGCCGCGCCAGGTGGCAGGGCGTGAAATGGATACTTACCATCGTTGGATGGAGGTGGTGATCGGCCCCACCCTGGCCGGTCTGCCGAGCATGAGCATCCCGGTGGGCTTCAACCCCCAGGGCCTGCCCATGGGGCTGCAGATCATCGGCCCGGCCCAGGCCGATCACGCGGTGCTGCAATTGGCGTATGCCCATGAGCAACTGACGCAATGGGTGCAGAGGCGGCCGCCTGCTTGTCTGACTGATCAGCCGCTACCGGGAGCAAGCCTCCTCCCATAATGGATTTGCGCCGTTCATGACATTGCGCTTAAGGTTCGTCCAGGTTTTTTCCCGCGAGTCTTTAATGTCAATCAAACCCTTGGCCTTCGCCCTCTTGGCCGCGGCCGCCGTGCCTGCCCATGCCGATTGGTACCTGGATAACGAGTCCTCGCGCCTGTCGTTCGTCACGACCAAAAATACCGAAATCGCCGAAGTGCATCGCTTCTTGGTGTTGCACGGCAAGGTCGACGGCGATGGCGCGGCGCAGTTGGATGTCGAGCTGGAGTCGATCAACAGTGGCATCCCCTTGCGCGATGAGCGCATGCGCAATGACCTGTTTGAAATCAAGACATTCCCTGAAGCCCGGATCAACGCGCAGATCAACCTGCAACCGATCAACGACCTGGCGCCAGGCGCACAGCTGGAGCTGCGTCTGCCTCTGTCGGTGACGCTGCATGGCAAGACCCAGACTTACAGTGCCGAGCTGCTCGCCACGCGTCTGGATGATCGCCGGTTCCAGGTGGTGACGTTGGAACCTGTGGTGGTGCATGCCGAGGATTTCGAGCTGATGCCGGGTGTGGCGGCCTTGCGTAAGGCGGCCGGGCTTACGTCGATCAGCCTGTCGGTGCCGGTGGGTGCGGTGCTGATTTTTTCGGCGCGCTGACATGGGCGGCGCAGTATTTCCCTGGCGCAACGCCAACCGTTTCGAGTTGCTGATCGACGGCCCGAGTTTCTTCCCTCAGATGTTGGTAGGCATCGCCCGGGCCGAGCGGCAGGTAGACCTCGAGCTCTACCTGGTGGAAGCCGGCGCCTGCGCCGAAGCCTTGGTGCAGGCGTTGGTGCTGGCCGCTGAACGAGGGGTGCAGGTGCGTTGCCTGTTCGATGATTACGGCAGCCTGGCGTTCACCCTTGGGCTGCGTAAACGCTTGACCGACGCCGGTGTGGAGCTGCGTTTCTACAATCGCCTCAACTGGCGCCGTTGGATGCGCAACCTGTACCGCGACCATCGCAAACTATTGTTGATCGACCAGTCCGACGCTTTCGTGGGCGGTACCGGCGCGACGGATGAATTCTGGACGCCCGGTAACGATGTTGCCGACTGGCATGAAGTGATGGTGCAAATCAGCGGCCCGCTGGTGCAGGACTGGCAGGCGCTGTTCGACCGTCAATGGCATGCCAATGCGGCGCGTCGGGAGTGGAAACCCGCCAGCCATTTCGGTTTGCCGCGCCTGCCCAAGGTGCCGGCGACAGGTGCTGGCCTTGGTCGGGTGGCGTATGCCGACGCTCGCCAGCATCGCGATATTTTGCAATCACTGATCCGCGCATTGAACCTCAGCCAGCAACGCATCTGGCTGGCTACGCCCTACTTTTTACCGACCTGGGGCGTGCGCCGGGCTCTGCGGCGGGCGTCGGCGCGGGGTGTGGATGTGCGCCTGTTGCTCACCGGGCCGCGCACCGATCACCCTTCCGTGCGTTACGCCGGGCACCGCTATTACCCGCGCCTGTTGCGCTCGGGTGTGCAGATATTCGAATACCAACCGTGTTTCCTGCACCTGAAAATGGTGCTGGTGGATGACTGGGTGAGTGTTGGCTCGTGCAATTTCGATCACTGGAATCTGCGCTTCAACCTGGAAGCCAACCTCGAAGCGTTGGACCCCGGATTGACGCAGGCGGTGACGAGGTGCTTCGAGCGGGACTTTGCGCAAAGCCAGGCGGTGAGTCTGCAGGCGTGGAAAGCGCGGCCGTTGTGGCGGCGCGTGAAACAGCGGGTGTGGGGGTGGATTGATCGGCTGGTGGTGAACCTTCTAGACAGAAGGAGCTAAAGCAGCTGCAAGCTTCAATCTGCAAGTTAAGAGCACACCTGCTCTTTCTTGCCGCTTGAAGCTTGCAACTTGAATCTAGCCGTTACAACAACTCAAAAGTCTGCTGTTTTACATCCTGTGAATCGAGCCCGATCTGCACATTGAACTCACCCGGTTCCGCCGCGTACTTGAGCTGGGTGTTGTAGAACTTCAGGTCGTCCTCGGTGATGGTGAAGTGCAGGGTGCGTTCCTCACCCGCTTTGAGCATGACCTTCTGGAAGTTCTTCAACTCCTTGATCGGACGGATCATCGAGCCGGCCACGTCCTGGATGTACAGCTGCACCACGGTTTCGCCATCCAGCGTGCCGGTGTTTTTCAGTGTGACGCTGGCGTCGAGCTTGCCGGTCTTGTTCAGGGTCGTGGACGACAGCGCCATGTCCGACAAGCTGAACGTGGTGTAGCTCAGGCCGTAGCCGAACGGGAACAGCGGCCCGGTGGTGTCATCGAAGTACTGCGAGGTGTAGTTGCCCGGTTTGCCTGGGGTGAACGGCCGACCGATAGTCAGGTGGTTGTAGTAGGTCGGAATCTGCCCCACCGAACGTGGGAAGGTGATCGGCAGTTTGCCCGATGGGTTGTAGTCACCGAACAGTACATCAGCGATGGCGTTGCCGCCTTCGGTGCCGGCGAACCAGGTTTCCAGGATCGCATCGGCCTGCTGGTTTTCCTCGACGATCGACAGTGGACGGCCGTTCATCAGCACCAGCACCAGAGGTTTGCCGGTGGCTTTGAGCGCCTTGATCAGGTCGCGCTGGCTTTGCGGGATGTTCAGGTCGGTGCGGCTGGAGGACTCGTGGGACATGCCACGGGATTCACCCACGGCCGCCACTACCACGTCGGAGTTTTTCGCGGCCTTGACCGCTTCGTCGATCATCACTTGCGATGAGCGCGGGTCATCCACCACTTCCGGTGCATCGAAGTTGAGGAAGTTGAGGTAGTCGACGACCGCCTTGTCATTGGTGATGTTGGCGCCACGGGCATAGATCACTTTGCCTTTTTCGCCGATCACGGCGTTCATGCCGTCGAACAATGTCACCGATTGCGCGGGGCGCCCGGCAGCGGCCCAACTGCCCATCATGTCGATCGGAGCCTTGGCCAGCGGGCCGACCAGGGCGATGGTCGCAGACTTTTTCAGCGGCAGGGTCTGGTTCTGGTTCTTCAGCAAAACCAGGCTGCGCCGCGCGATGTCACGGGCGTCGCTGCGGTGCAGGCGGCTCTCGGCATAGGTGTCGGCCGGATCGTCTTCGGCCTTGCCGATACGCAGGTACGGATCTTTGAACAGGCCCATGTCGTACTTGGCGGCAAGCACTTCACGCACGGCGTTGTCGATGTCGCTTTGCTCGATCTCGCCGGACTTGAGCAGCCCCGGCAATTCCTTGCCGTACAGCGAGTCGTTCATGCTCATGTCGATACCGGCCTTGATCGCCAGCTTGGCGGCTTCACGCCCATCCTTGGCCACGCCGTGCTTGATCAGCTCGAAGATCGCACCGTGGTCGCTGACGGCCAGGCCCTTGAAGCCCCAGTCCTTGCGCAGCAGATCGTTCATCAGCCAGGTGTTGGCGGTGGCGGGCACACCGTTGATGGAGTTGAGCGCCACCATCACGCCGCCGGAACCGGCCTTGATCGCCGCGTGGTAGGGCGGCAGGTAATCCTGGTACATCTTGACCGGGCTCATGTCGACGACGTTGTAGTCGCGACCGCCTTCCACCGCGCCATACAAGGCGAAGTGCTTGACGCTGGCCATGATGCTGTCGGCGTTGGCGGGGCTGGTGCCCTGGAATGCCTTGACCATCACCTCGGCAATGCGTGAGACCAGATACGTGTCTTCGCCGAAACCTTCGGAAGTACGGCCCCAGCGTGGGTCGCGGGAGATGTCGACCATCGGCGCGAAGGTGATGTCGAGGCTGTCGGCGGCGGCTTCCTGGGCGGCGATGCGCCCGGAACGGCCGATGGCGTCCATGTCCCAGCTGGAAGCGAGGGCCAGGCTGATCGGGAAAATGGTACGGTGGCCGTGGATCACGTCATAGGCGAAGAACATCGGGATCTTCAACCGGCTGCGCATGGCGGCGTCCTGCATCGGACGGTTTTCCGGGCGGGTGATGGAGTTGAAGGTGCCGCCGATGCGGCCCGCGGCGATTTCCTTGCGGATCAGCTCGCGGGGCATTTCCGGGCCGATGCTGATCAGGCGCAATTGGCCGATCTTTTCATCGAGGGTCATCTGCTTGAGCAGGTCGTTGACGAACGCATCCTTGTCTTTAAGCGTGGCAGGCGTTGTCTCTGCCCATACGGGGTGAGTGGCCAGCGTGGCGATCAGGCCGAGCAAACACAGCTTTTTCATGAATATCCTTTTTCGGCTTACTGCACGGCACACATGCACCGGTCTGCCAAAATGTGGGGAACTTATGTTGTTGTTCGAGTGTTATTGCTGAAAATGCACCACACTTCTGAACTCTTATTTGCGCTGGGCATCTTTTAGCTGATTGACTCGATGCATTCCAGTCGTGGTCGCGGATTATGCCTCAAGCGCGTGATCGATAGGGCCAGCTGTCAATTCCATCCCGTTTCACCAGGAGAGACACCATGCAAGCAGCACACACCTACCGCTGGGGCTTCAAGGCCGCCGCGTTGCTCTTGATCAGCAGCGTGCTGAGCGGTTGTGGCATCAACACCATTCCTACCCTGGACGAACAGGCCAAGGCGGCCTGGGGCCAGGTGCAGAACCAATACCAACGGCGTGCCGACCTGATCCCCAACCTGGTGGAAGTGGTCAAGGGGTACGCTGCTCATGAGCAGGACACCCTCACCGCCGTGATCGAAGCGCGGGCCAAGGCCACCTCGATCCAGGTGGATGCCAGCACCCTGGATAACCCGGAAAAACTCAAGCAGTTCCAGCAAGCCCAGGACGGTTTGAGCGGCGCCCTCAACCGCCTGATGGTGGTGTCCGAACGCTATCCGGACCTGAAGGCCAACCAGAACTTCCTGGCCCTGCAATCCCAGCTTGAAGGCACTGAAAACCGTATCGCCGTGGCCCGCCGTGACTTTATCCAGGCAGTGCAGGCTTACAACACCGAGATCCGTACCTTCCCGGGACGCTTGTGGCACAGCATCATGTATAGCGATCTGCCGGTCCGCGCTACGTTCGAAGCCACCAGTGCCGATGCCGATAAAGCGCCCCAAGTGAAGTTCAAATAAGGCTTCCCTGAGGTGTCGATGCGTTTATTACGGATAGGCTTGGCGCTGTGCTTGTTAGCCTGCGTCGGTGCTGCCCAGGCGGCACTGACGTTCCCGGCCTTGACCGGCCGGGTGGTGGACAACGCGCAGATGATCGACCCGGCCACGCGCGAGCAACTGACCCAGCAACTGCAGGCACTGGAGCAAACCACCGGCGATCAGATCGTGGTGGTTACCGTGCCCGACCTGCAGGGTGTGCCCATTGAAGACTTCGGTTATCAATTGGGCCGCCAGTGGGGCATTGGCCAGAAAGGCAAGGACAACGGCGCGCTGTTGATCGTCGCCCGGGATGAGCGCAAATTGCGCATCGAAGTCGGTTACGGGCTGGAAGGCGTGCTGACGGACGCCCAGTCATGGGTGATCATCAACCAGGTGATCGCGCCCAAGTTCAAGGCCGGCAATTTCAGCCAGGGCATCAGCGAGGGTGTGGCGGCGATGCTGCAGGTGGTAGGCGGCGAGCCGTTGGCGGTGCCTGCGCATGTGGCTGATGCGAATTTCGCCAAGGATAATCCCGGGTTTTCGATTGGCCTGTTTATCCTGCTGATCGGTGTGTTGTGGTTGTGCAATCGCCTGGGCCTGCCGGTGGGCGCTATCCTGCTGGCGATCCTCAGCAGCAGTGGTCGCGGCGGCGGAGGAAGCGGGGGAGGCGGAGGTTTCCGAGGCGGCGGTGGCGGCTTCGGCGGCGGCGGTGCGTCGGGTGGCTGGTGATGACAATAACTAGAAAAGAGCATGTACAACCATGGCATTACTGACTGAACACGAGCAACGCCAAGTCGCCGAAGCCATCGCCCGGGTCGAGCAACAGACCGACGCCGAACTGGTGACGGTGCTGGCCGCGCGCGCTGACGATTACGCCTACATTCCGCTGTTGTGGGCCAGCCTGATCGCGTTGGTGGTGCCGGGCGTGGTGCATTACCTGTCGGGCTACTTGACCATGTACACCCTGTTGTTGGCGCAATGGGTGACGTTCATCGTGTTGTGCCTGCTGTTTCGCTTGCCCAAGGTCACCACCCGCTTGATCCCACGCTCGGTACGCCACTGGCGCGCATCCAACCTGGCACGGCGACAGTTCCTCGAGCAGAACCTGCACCACACCCTGGGCAGCACCGGCATGCTGATTTTTGTCTGCGAGGCCGAGCGCTACGTGGAGATCCTGGTGGATGACGGCATTTCCAAGCGGCTGGATGACAGCAGTTGGGACGCCATCGTCAAGGCGTTTACCCTGCAAGTGAAACAGGGGCAGACGTTGGCCGGGTTCATTGCCTGCATCGAGGCCTGCGGTGAGTTGCTGAAGGTGCATGTGCCGGTGACGCAGACGCGTAACGAGCTGCCCAATCGCCTGGTAGTGCTCGAATAGGCCAGGCAACGCCGGAACCCATGTGGGAAGGAGCAGGCCCCTCCCACAAATGGCCTGTGGTGACCATTGGTCAAATAACTCCGTGCCCTGGCGGGCTATCCCCCCTAAAATGCCCGGCATTCCCAGCCCGAGGCGTTTTTGTTCATGTCCGTCACCGCTCAACCTGCCCGCCCTGCGCCTGATCATCATGCCCAGTTCATTGAGTTGCTGAGCACAAGCCTGGCGCAGAACGCGTTCATCAAGCTGGTACTGGCCAAGTACGTCGGTGAAGAAGCCGACCTGCAACGGCTGATCATCAAGCAGGTGACGGTCAAGGAGCAGCCTTGCCTGTCCTTCGTTTATCGCTACAAGACCCGCGACATCACCAAGAACCTGCCCTTGGCCGACGGCGTGACGGCGATTGCCGAGCTGCTGCCGGCCTCGTTCAAGAACGCGCACTTGCTGTCGCTGACCGACGAAGCCCAGTTGGAATACAGCAAGAAGAACAAAAGCTCGCTGTTCAAAAGCAAGCCGCAACAGTTGCGCGAGGCACCTTCCGCCGAGCACAACCGCGAGAAAAATCGCTTCCTCGACCTGAGCCGTCCGTTCCTTGCCGACCTGGGCGTGACCGATTCCAAGCAGGCGCTGATCCCGTCGATGTCGCGCAAGTGGAAGCAGATCAACAAGTTCATCGAAGTGTTCAGCCATGCGTTGACCTCGTCACCGCTGAAGCTCGACCAGCCGGTGCGCGTCGCCGATTTCGGCTCGGGCAAGGGCTACCTGACCTTCGCCATCCACGATTACCTGCGCAACACCCTCAAGGCCGAGGGCGAAGTGACGGGCGTCGAGCTGCGTGAGGACATGGTCACCCTGTGCAACAACGCCGCCGCACGCCTGGAACACCCGGGGCTGGTGTTCAAATGCGGTGATGTGCGCAGCGTGGCGCCGAGCGAGCTGGACGTGATGATTGCCCTGCACGCCTGCGATATCGCGACCGACTACGCGATCCACACCGGCATCCGCTCCGGCGCGTCGATCATCATGTGCTCGCCGTGCTGCCACAAACAGATTCGCCTGCAGATCCAGAGCCCTGTGCTATTGAAGCCGATGCTGCAATACGGCCTGCACCTGGGCCAACAGGCGGAAATGGTCACCGACAGCTTGCGTGCATTGTTTCTTGAAGCCTGTGGCTACGAGACCAAGGTATTCGAGTTCATCTCCCTGGAGCACACCAACAAGAACAAGATGATCCTGGCGGTCAAACGCGCCGAGCCAGTGGATAACGCCCAGTTGCTGGAGAAAATCCAGGAACTGAAGGCGTTCTACCACATCAGCGAGCACTGCCTGGAAACCCTCCTGCGCGCAGAGGGTTACCTGAGCTGAGCACCGGGCAAGTCGTCATCTGCAGGAGCGAGCTTGCTCGCGAAAAAACGTCAACGGTAACGCGTGTTCCCTGAGTAAACGCGGCGCCTGTGAGTTCTTCGCGAGCAAGCTCGCTCCAAAAGATATCAGGGCCAGCGCCTCCCGCACTTAGACTGTATCGGGCTTTGAAATGGGCGCAGGCTGCACCGCTGTCTTGCGCCCCAGCATCACTGTCACGATCACCCCGCAGGCAAACAGCCAGGTAATCGGCTCGATATGTTCACCAAAGAACAGCGCTGAAAACGCGATGGTGAAGAAGATCTGCAACAGTTGAATCTGGCTGACCCTGGCGATGCCGCCCATGGCCAGCCCGGCGTACCAGGCAAAGAACCCCAGGAACTGCGAGAACAGCGACACATAGCCGAACGCCCACCAGGTGCGTATGGAAATCGCCCCTTGATGCTGCGCCGCCAGGTACCACACCGGGCCGATCAAGACGGGCGTCGACAGCACCAGTGCCCAGCAGATCACTTGCCAGCCACCCATCTCCTTGGCCAGACGGCCGCCTTCGGCATAGCCCAGGCCGCCCACGGCAATAGCGCCGAGCATCAACAGATCGCCCGCCTGAATACTGCCGGCGCCGGTGATCAACGCGTAACTCAGCACCAACCCACTGCCCAATGCTGCACAGGCCCAAAAGGCCTTCGACGGTCGCTCGTGGGACAACCACGCCGCATACAGCGCTACGCACAGCGGTTGCAGGCCGTTGACCAGCGCGCCATGGGACGCCGGCAAGGTTTGCATGGCCCAGGCCGACAGCACCGGGAAACCGAGGATCACGCCGGCGATGACCAGGCACAACCCACGCACCTGACGCCAGGTCGGCCACCGCTCGCGCCGCCACAACAACAGCGCCGCCGCCGGGACCGCCGCGAACAACGCACGACCCAGGCCGTTGAGCAGCGGGTGGATTTCCTGCACCACAATGCGCGTGAAGGGCAGGGTCAGGCTGAAGATGATGACGCCCAGCAGGCCCAGGGCCATGCCGGTGTTTTCGCGCGAGCTCATGGAGGGGACCACAATCTAGAGGGCTTCAAGGGAAGCCCATCTAGCCACAACCCGCGTTGATCACGGGCCTACAGCTGCGTGTGGATTTATCCGTACAGTTTCAGAAGAACCGTGTAACGCTGATCTTCGCGTCGCGGCCCTTGGTGTACGCGCGGTCGCCGCTCAAGGCCGGGCGGAAGTTTTCGTTGAACAGGTTATCGACGGTGACATTCACTTCGGTGCCTTTGAGGTAAGCCTGTTGCGGTTTCCATTTGGCAAACAGGCCCTGGGTGTTGTAGCGCTTGTTGCCGTACTGGTCGTAGAACAGGTCGCCCACACTGCTGCCCGGGCCGCCGGAATATTTGTCGCTGGGCAGGCGGTCGGTCGCGCCGATGAACTGGCCCATCCAGCCCACCTGGGCATCCCAGGCCGGGATGTGGGTGCCCAGGACCAGCACCCATTTGGTCGGCGGAATGTCACGTGCCGGTACATCCGGGCCCCACGGGTTGGTGTATGCGCCTTCGTGATCACCTTTGGCATAAGCGAACGACACCGAGCCGAACAGGTAGGTGGAGTTATAGAACGACTCCAGCTCAAAACCCTTGATGGTCATGCCGCCGATGTTGCGGTAGTTGGGCAATGCTCCCGACGGGCAGGCGCTGGAAATCGTGCCTCCGTTGATGGCCTGGTTCTGGCAACCCACACCCGTGGCTTTGAAGATTTCGTCTTCGACCTTGTTGTGGAACAGGGTGGTGCGCAGTTGCAGATTGTCGTCCTGGGTGATGACGTTATCGAAGCTGGTAACGCTGCCTACGCTGATCGAGGTAATGCGCTCCGGGTCGAGGTCGAGGCTGGTGGCGGTGCGGCTGCCCAGGCCCTGGACCTCATATTGCTCGTCGATGACCGGCGCACGCCAGGTCTTGCTCCAGTTGGCGAACAGCCCCAGGTGCGGGTTGACGTTCCAGAACAACGCCAGGCGCGGCGACCAGCCTGTGTAGGTACGGTCGCTGTAGTCATGGCCGTAGGACGGGTCTGGATTGTTGTAGTACGGCGCGTCGTTACCTTCGCCACGGTTGCGCACATGGTCGTAGCGCAGCGATGGGGTGATGGTCACATCGCCGACGGTGACCGCGTCCTGGACAAAGAAACTGTTGGTATCGACTTTGCCATGGGGCATGAAGCCCGGCTGGAAATGCCCGTAGTTGTAACGCGCGGTGTTGTAGGTGGCACCGGGCATCCACATCTCGGTCTCGCGGATATGCTTGCGGATCTGCCCACCCACCGTCAGGGCGTGTTGCAGCGGCCCGGTGTTGAACAAGCTGACGTTGCGCACGTCCAGGTTCTTGTCGGTGTAGGACGTGTCCATCTTGCGTCCGCCGGTGGCCAGTTGGAAGAACGCAGTAGCGTCGCGCTCGTCGGTCTGCTCGGTGTTGGACTGGGAGTACTTGACGGTCAGATCGACCAGCGGGTTGTCGAGCGGTGTGTATTCATACTTGCCAGACCAGGTGGTGTCGGTGGTGTCACGTTGCGCCAAAAAACGTTTCAGGGCGTTTTCATAGCCGTAGCGGTCGATGTTGGCCTGGGTTGGCGGCGTCGGATAGCTGGCGGCGGAGAACGGTGTCCAGCGATTGCTGTGGGAGCGCGAGTAGGACAAGCCCGCGCTGTGCTCATCGGTGAAGTGCGCGTTGAGCTTGAACAACTTGCCGTCCACGTCCTGGGCCGAGTTGGGCAGCCGCTGGGGGTTGATCGGGTACTGGTTGTTCTCGTTGGGCAGTTTGGCGGCCACCTTCATATCGCCGCCGTCACGCTGGGTCAGGTAGGCCAGGGCATCGAAGCGGCCGTCGTCGGTGCGGCCGTACACGGCGCTGCTGTAGACCTGTTCGTGGTCGTTGCTGGAGTAACCATATTTGAGCATGGCACCGCTGTTGCGGCCGTCCTGGAGCAGGTCGGGTGCATCCTTGGTGGTCATGTTGACCGTGCCGCCAAAACCGCCGTTGCCGGTGAATGGCGAGTTGGGGCCTTTCTCCACCTCAATGCTTTTGATCAGCTCGGGCTCGATAAATACTGTGCCTTGTTGATAGCGCTCAAAGCCGCTCTTGGTGGCGCCGTCGACGGTCAGCGGCACGTCTTCGGCATCACCGAAGCCACGGATGTTGATGGTCTGGCCGCCGGGTTTGAGCGAGCCGCCCTGGCTCACACCGGGCAACGTCTGCAACAGGCTGGGGATGTTGTTGGACTGGTAGCGGTCGATATCGGCCTGGGTCAGGGTGGAGCGATTGACGGTGCTGGAGTCGACTTCGTTACCGGTGCCGATCACGCTGAGGGCGTCCAGTTGGATCGCGCCGCTTTGGGTGGTCTTGCCTTCGTCGGGGCGTACCACGTAGGTGGTGCCGACTTTGATCAGGGTGAATTCACCGTTTTTCAGCAGGCTGCGAATCGCGACTTCCGGGGTGAAATCACCACTGAGCGCCGGTGCCTGCACGTTGTTGAGCAGTGTTTCATCGAACAGCAGCTGGATTTTCGCCTGTTGCGCCACCTGGCTCAGGGACATGGCCAACGGCTGGGCGGGCAGTTGCAGCTTGAACGACTCGGCCTGGGCACTGAGGCTGAACGCCAGGCAGGTGGCAACGAGGCTGGGTCGAAGAAACAGGTGCGAAGCGTGGCAAGGCGCGCGAAACATGGAATCCCCCGGGGTGGCTGAATAGCCGAAAAGGTGTGCTTATCAAACACAGTCGGGAGGAAGACGGGGCAGGCCAAAAAAACCACACATGCAAATGCAAAATATTCTCAAGTGAGAATTTCCGGGCTTTATTTACGTGGTTCGATTCTGACGATGCCATCGGCCGAGGTCACGGTTTTCACTGGCAGCAGGGCGGGTAGAGCATTCAGCAGGGCATCCGGGTCATTCACATCCAGATTGCCCGAGACCTTCAACTGCGCGACGGCACGGTTGACCTGTAACGGAGCCTGAGGACGGTAGAGGCTCAACTCATCGATCAGGCTGGCCAACTCGCGATTGCGAAAGGACAGGTGCCCGCTGCGCCAGTCGGCCACCTCTTGAGCGGTGAGGGCCTGCTGTTGCACGGTGCCTTTGGCGTAGCTGTAGATCGCGCGTTGCTGGGCGCCGAGCAGGGCCACCGGGTTTTTTGCGTCCGGCTCGAACGCCACTTGGCCGTGGGCGACGCTGACCACCAGTTGTTGCTGGCTGCGCCGCACGTCAAAGCCGGTGCCGACTACTCGCACACTTGCCTCGCCGGCTTGCACGTACAGCGGGCGCTCTTTGTCGGCCGCCACTTCGATGTACAGCTGGCCTTTTTCCAGGTGCAGGATGCGTTGGTAGGCGGTGAAATCCACCCGCAGGCGTGTGTTGGCATTCACATACAGGGTGCTGCCGTCTGGCAGGTGCAGGGTGCGCATGCCTTTGGCGTGGGCAGCGACCTGGCTGTGATAAAGCTCGCGGGGCGTGCCGATATGGCTGGTCATCACGGCGCAGACCAGGGCGGCGGCCACGGCCAGGGCTGGGCGCCACAGCGAGGGTTTGCGTTTGGGCAGCGGCACGGGCCTGTTGTGTTGCTGCAATTGAGCAAGGTCGTCCCACAGCTGCTCGAACTCGGCATAGGCGCGAGCGTGGGCCGGCTCCGCTTGCCAGGCGGCAAAGGCTTTGCGGTCGGCTCGCGGCGATTCGCTGCTGTTGCGGGCAAACCAACTGGCGGCTTGTGCATCGATCGAGTCGCTCGCTTCGATGTCCAGGGCGTCGTTCTCGCTCAGGCGGTTCATTCTGGCTGCTCCGTGCCGGGTGCGTGTTGAAGGCGTCGCTTGCAGTGCAGCAGGGCAAAAGCGATGTGCTTTTCCACCATACTGGTCGAAATCCCCATGCGCTCGGCGATCTGCGCCTGGCTCAAGCCTTCGAAGCGGTGCAGCATAAGGGCTTCTCGCCTGCGCGGCGAGAGTTCGGCGAGGACTTCTTTCAACCGGTCCAGGCGCTGCATGCGAAGTGCGGCGGCCATGGGATCGTTTTGTTCGTCGGCGACCGGTTCGGTGCCGATATCGGCCGGACCGGCATGAACGGTGTGGCGTACCTTCTGTTTACGCCAGTGATCACGCAGCAGGTTGCGCGCCATCTGGAACAGAAACGCCCGTGGCTGCTCAACCTTGGCCCGGTCGCGGTAATCCAGCCATTGGGTGAAGACATCCTGGGTCATGTCCGCCGCATCGCTGGCGTTGTCCGTGCGTTTGCGCAGGAAATGCAGGATATCTGCATAAAACCCGCGAAAGGCATCGGCCGACAGCGGGTCGGGCTTGGGACGAGACATGGATATCCTTCTTGACGAAGTGCGACGTAGAAAAGTCGCGAATGATATCGAGAACTATTGTCATTTGTCTCCATTTAAGCGCAAACGCTGTAGAACAGTGGGAGGGTGGTTTGATAATTCGATGTGCTCCCTCCCACATAAGGAGTGTCAGCGCAGAAGTGTTTTCAACCGCTCGATCTGCGCTTCACCCAATGGGAACACCGGCAACCGCGGATCGCCCGCTTCCAGGCCGGTCAACCGCAACCCGGCCTTGATCGTCGCCGGCAACCCGCCTTTGAGAATGAACTCCAGCAATGGCAACTGGCGATAGAACAGTTCCCGTGCCAGGGCCAGATCATTGGCCAGCACCGCGTCATACAAATCCAGGTTCAATTGCGCGATCAGGTTCGGCGCCGCCGTGCACCAACCCTTGGCACCTGCCGCAAAGGCTTCCAGGGCCAACGGGTTGCAACCGTTGTAGAACGGCACGTCGCTGTGGCGGCGCAACTGGTGCATGCGCTGGATATCGCCGGTGCTTTCCTTGACCATGCTCACGTTGGCGACCTGCTGGACAATGCGCAGGATCAAGTCCACTGACATGTCCGTGCCGCTGGTGGCCGGGTTGTTATAGAGCATGATCGGTATGCCGACGCTGTCGCCGATCGCAGCGTAATGGGCGAGGATCTCCGCCTCGCTGAGTTTCCAGTACGAGGCCGGCAGCACCATCACCACATCGGCGCCATTGGCCTCGGCATACCGCGCACGGCGCACGGCCTTGGCCGTGGTCAGGTCGGACACGCTGACGATGGTCGGTACACGCCTGGCGATTTTTGCCAGGCTGTAGGCGCTGACTTCATCCCACTCGGCATCGCTCAGATACGCGCCTTCGCCCGTGCTGCCCAGGGGCGCGATGGCATGCACGCCGCTGTCGATCAGGCGGTCGATGGAGCGGCCCAGGGCGTCGAGGTCAATGCGTTGGCCGTCGGCGCTGAACGGGGTGATGGTGTAGCCGATGATGCCGTGAATAGTTGGATTGGACATGGGCAAGTCTCCGCTCGGAAAAGGGCAATCAGTTCAGGCAATCGGCGTGTTGACGCAGGTTCTGCCGCGCGTAGTAGTTGAACGCGGCGCCATGGCGCTTGGGCTTGGAGATCCAGTCGTGGGCCTCGCGACCGAGTTCCGGCAGGATCGGTTTGATCGTACCGGCCGACATCGCCAGCAACTGCAATTTGGCCGCACGCTCGATCAACTGCGCGATCACACAGGCTTCCTCGATGCTTGCACCGGTGGAGAGCTGGCCGTGGTGCGAGAGCAGAATCGCGCGTTTGTCGCCTAACGCCGCAGTGATGATTTCCCCTTCTTCATTGCCCACCGGCACGCCCGGCCAAGCCTTCAGAAAAGCGCAGTCCTCGTAGAGCGGGCAGAGGTCCATGTGGGAGACCTGCAGCGGCACTTCCAGCATCGACAGCGCAGCGATGTGGGTCGGGTGCGTGTGGATGATGCAGTTCACATCCGGCCGACCACGGTACACCCAGGTGTGAAAGCGGTTGGCCGGGTTGGGAATGCCGTGACCTTCCAGCACTTCAAGGTCTTCGTTGACCAGCAACAGATTGCTGGCGGTGATCTCATCAAAGCCCAGGCCCAGTTGCTGGGTGTAATAGGTGCCGGGCATGGGTCCGCGCGCGGTGATCTGCCCGGCCAGGCCGGAGTCGTGGCCATGCTCGAACAGGATGCGGCACGTGAGCGCCAGCTTTTGCCGGTCGGTCCACGTATTATCTGCCAGGGTGTTTTGCATCTGGATCAGCGCTTGCTTGACCAGTTGGTCTTTGGGGAGTGCTAATGTCTTGGCCATATCGGTGTCCTTTGGGTGGTTCAATGGACGTCTGGTTTGCTGGTCTCCCGTTGCTCGCAAGGTCGTGGGGTGGACGCAAATGACACTAAAGATGCTATATGACACAAAGTGTCATAGGCAAGCAAAGTTCTTGCTTTTCTGCATGGATTAACCGCAGCGCATGTCTATCCGTTTGAAATTATTGAGAAAAAAACTTGGCGTAACCCTTGAGGCCTTGGCTGAACGATCCGGGATGACCAAGAGTTACCTGTCCAAGGTCGAGCGCGGGCTGAACACGCCGTCGATTGCGGCCGCGCTGAAGCTGGCCAAGGCGTTGAACGTGAAGGTCGAGGAGTTGTTCAGCGAAGACAACGTAAGCCTCGACAGCTACAGCCTGGTGCGCAGTCACGAGCGGCCGGACACCACGCCGGGGTATGCCGTGCTGGCCCATCAGGTCAGCGAACGCAGCCTGCTGCCGTTCATCATCTACCCGCCGGCGGAGTTCACCGACAAGACCTTCAAGGAGCACTTGGGGGAAGAATTTCTGTTTGTGCATGAAGGCCGGGTGGAAGTGGATTTCATGAACGAGCGGGTGATTCTGGAGCGCGGGGATGCGCTGCATTTCAACGCGCAGAAGCCGCACCGGCTTCGTTCGGTGGGGGAGGTGCAGGCGCAACTGTTGGTGGTGGTGCACAGCACCGAAGAGTAACGCTGATGCGTGCTTGAAGTAGGATCAATGTGGGACACAAGCCAGTTCCCACATTGATCTTCTTTGTTCAGCGCATCAGCGTTCGACAGGTACTGATAGCGCCGGATTACCCAGGGGATGCGTGCGCGCCGCAAAGAACTTCAGCTCCACCCCAGCCCCCTCAAACAGCTCCGAATACCGGCGCTTCTGCTGGCGGATAAACCCGTCACTGCGCCCCGACACCGAGATCGCCAGGGTCGCGGGCTTCGCCTGGCGAACCGCATCCACCAGGTGTTGATCCTGCGGCCCCAGATCATGGCCGAAGATGCACAGCGCCCCTTCATGACTGAGCAACTGCTCATAGCAGAACGACAGGTAGTCCGAACTGCGGATGGTCTTGAGCTTCTCCTGCACCTTGCCTTCGTTGACGAACAGCGGCACGTCATCGAGGGTCTTGATTGTATTGTTGATCGCGAAACTGCTGAGCAAGGTGCTGTCGGTAGACGCCAGTTTGCGCGCCGTACCATCGAGGTTGCGCACCAGGTGCAGGCCGCCGTGCAAGTAGAGGATGCGTGTGGCGTCGGTGTGGGTGTTGCGCAGGTCGAAACTGGCGTCGGCGCTGTGAAACAGATCGTCGATGCCCGGCGTGTGCAGGATCGCCCAATAGTTGAGCAGGTCGTAGTTGCTGGTGAAGACGGTGGGGTAGCTTGCCAACTCTGCGTGGATCGTCGCCAGCGTTGATGGCTGCACCAGGCGCCACGGGATGTGCACGGCGTGGATGGCGTTGATCAGCGCTTCCTTGATCGCGTAGTAGCGATTACGCGGCGCTGCCGAGCTGACGGCCAGGGCTTTGTTGACCCGGCTGGTGGTTTTCAGTGCGCCCAGGACCTGCTCGAAGCTGCGGGTTTGCAGGGCGTCGAACACACTGAGTTCGGATTGGCTCAGGGGTTTTTCTTCGACGGTGCGGGCATTTTCGAACAGCGAATCATAGGCAAAGTCTTCCCAAATCGTGCGGCTGGCGCCGTTGCCGATCAGAATCGCGCTGAAGTCGATGGCGCTGCGCACCGCGCTCCAGTCTTCGAGGTGGGCGTCAATATCCTGGAAATCCTTCATTGCGGCGGGTCTACTCAAAATCGGCGGGTGGGTGACTTTATCACGAGCCGGCGTTGATCCTGATCAAGATGCCTGAGGCGACAGAGGTTGATCCTGTAGGCATAAAGCCTCTGAGGATTCGCCATGAGCAGCACATTCTTCATTCCCGCCGTCAACATCATGGGCACCGACTGCCTCGACGAAGCCATGGACGCCATCCGCAATTACGGTTTTCGCAAGGCGCTGATCGTCACCGACGCCGGCCTGGCCAAGGCGGGCGTCGCGAGCATGATCGCCGAGAAGCTGGCGATGCAGGACATCGACTCGGTGATCTACGACGGCGCCAAGCCCAACCCCAATGTGGAAAACGTCGAGAAAGGCCTGGCGCTTCTGGAAGCCCATGCCTGCGATTTCGTGGTCTCCCTGGGCGGCGGTTCGCCCCATGACTGCGCCAAGGGCATTGCGTTGTGCGCCACCAACGGCGGGCATATCGGCGACTACGAAGGCATCGACCAATCGAGCAAGCCGCAACTGCCGTTGGTGGCCATCAACACCACCGCCGGCACCGCCAGCGAGATGACCCGCTTCTGCATCATTACCGACGAAACCCGCCATGTGAAAATGGCCATCGTCGACCGCAACGTCACGCCGCTGCTGTCGGTCAACGACCCGGCGCTGATGGTCGGTATGCCCAAGGGCCTCACCGCCGCCACCGGCATGGACGCCTTGACCCACGCCATCGAGGCCTACGTGTCCACCGCCGCCAACCCGATTACCGATGCCTGTGCGATCAAGGCCATCGAATTGATCAGCGCCAACCTGCGCCTGGCGGTACGTGATGGCAGCGACATGACCGCGCGGGAAAACATGGCCTATGCGCAATTCCTCGCCGGCATGGCCTTCAACAATGCCTCCCTGGGGTTCGTGCATGCCATGGCGCACCAGTTGGGCGGTCTGTATGACCTGCCGCACGGTGTCTGCAACGCGGTGTTGTTACCCCACGTACAGAGCTTCAACGCCAGTGTCAGTGCCAAACGCTTGAGCGACGTGGCGCGCGCACTGGGCGCCGATATCAAAGGCAACTCGCCGGAGGAGGGCGCCCAGGCGGCGATCGTGGCCATCCGCACCTTGGCGCAGGATGTTGAAATCCCGGCCGGGCTGCGCGAGTTGGGTGCCAAGTTGCAGGACATCCCACTGCTGGCCGCCAACGCGTTGAAAGACGCCTGCGGGGTGACCAACCCTCGGCGAGCCGATCAGCGTCAGATTGAGGAGATTTTCCGCAGCGCGTTCTAAAGGGGCACGCGCAAGCCGCAAGCGTTAAGCTACAAGTCGAACTGCATTCAACTTGAGCATGAAGCGTGCGGCTTGCCGCTGAGGTCCCCTTATGAGAGTTCTGCTATTCGGCGCCACCGGCATGGTCGGCCAGGGTGTGTTGCGCGAGTGCCTGCTGGCGTCCGACGTTCAGGAAGTCGTCGCCGTGGGGCGTACGCCGTTGGCCCAGGAACACGGCAAGCTGCATCAGGTGTTGCACAGCGACATGCTCGATTTCCAACCGTTGGAAAACCTGCTGCAAGGCTTCGATGCCTGTTTCTTCTGCCTGGGCGTCTCGTCGGCAGGCATGAGTGAAACCCGCTACACCCACCTTACCTATGACTTGACGCTTGTTGCGGCCAGCACCTTGGCGCGGCTCAATCCGCAAATGACGTTTATCTATGTGTCCGGCGCCGGTACCGACAGCTCCGAGTCGGGCAAGTCGATGTGGGCGCGGGTCAAGGGCAAGACCGAAAACGCATTGCTGCGCCTGCCGTTCAAAGCGGTGTACCTGTTCCGGCCCGGGGTGATCCAACCGTTGCACGGCGTGCGCTCGAAAACGCCGCTCTACCAATCTTTCTATACCGTGCTCGGCCCGCTGCTGTCGTTCTTTCGCCGGGTCAAACCGGGTTGGGTGGTGAGTACCGAAACCGTCGGCCAGGCGATGCTCGCGGCGGTGCGCCATGGCGCGCCTCAGGCGGTGGTGGAACAGGCCGGGATCAATCGCCTGGCCGCCGAGCGTCGCTGATGCTGCACAAGAGCCTGGTGCGGCGCCTGGACCTGATCACGCTGCAACTGTTCGTTGCCGTGTTTGAAGAAGGCACGTTGACCCGCGCCGCCGCGCGGGAAGCCATCGCGGTGTCGGCGGCCAGCAAGCGTTTGATGGAGTTGGAACAGGTGCTGGGCGTCAGCCTGTTCGTGCGCCGGGCCAAGGGCATGGACCTGACGGCGGCCGGTGAGACGTTGCTGCACCATGCACGGCAGATGCTGTTCAACTTCGAAAAAATGGGCCTGGAACTGGGCGAGCACAGCCACGGCGTGCGGGGCTATGTGCGGATGTTGGCCAACCTGTCGGCGATCATTCAGTTCCTTCCGGAAGACTTGCGGGATTTTTCCGAGTTGCACCCAGAAGTCAAAACCGACCTCGAAGAACGTCCCAGCAACGGCGTGGTGCAAGGCGTGTTGGATGGCGTGGCGGACCTGGGTATCTGCTCCAGTGACACCGACACCAAGGGCCTGCCGCGCGTGGTTTACCGCCACGACAAACTGGTGGTGCTGATGCCGGCGGACCATCCGTTGGCGGCCCGCCAGTCCCTGGCCTTCGCCGAAACCCTGGGCAGCGATTACGTCGGCCTGCATTCTGCCAGCTCGATCAATATGCGCACCCATGCCGCCGCGCGCGAGGCCGGCAAGATGCTGCGGCTGCGGATTCATGTGCCGGGTTTCGATGCAATGTGCCGGATGGTCCAGGCCAATATGGGGATTGGCATCCTGCCGCAGAAGGCTTTTGAATTATTTGGTCGCGCACTGGGTTTGCATGCCGTACCGCTGACGGATGACTGGTCCGATCGCCGTCTGATCCTGGTGGTACGCGATGAGGCGCAGCTCTCGCCCGTCAGCCGTTTGCTCTTTGACTACCTGAGTCATTCGGCACATTCCTACAGGTAATTCGCTGTTTGTTCGCGTTTCGCGAACGCTCCTTGCCAACTGACGGTTGGCTTTCTTCCCGCTCAGTCCTCTAGCCTTGGCGTCACATTCCAAGAATAAGAGGTACACCCCATGACGGCTCCCCTGAGCGGTATCAAGGTGATCGAGATCGGAACCCTGATTGCCGCGCCGTTTGCCGCGCGCCTGATGGCCGAGTTCGGCGCCGAGGTGATCAAGATCGAAGCCATGGGGCAGGGCGATCCGCTTCGCAAGTGGCGAAAGCTGCACGAAGGCACGTCGCTGTGGTGGTACCTGCAATCGCGCAACAAGAAGTCATTGGCCCTGGACCTGAAGTCCGCTGAAGGCTTGGGCCTGATCAAACAACTGCTCGGCGACGCCGACGTGCTCATCGAGAACCTGCGCCCCGGCGGGCTGGAAAAACTCGGCCTGGGCTGGGACGTGTTGCACGCCCTCAACCCCAAGCTGACCCTGGTGCGTATCTCTGGCTACGGCCAGACCGGCCCCTACCGCGACCGCCCGGGCTTTGGTGCCATTGGCGAGGCCATGGGGGGTATCCGCTATACCACCGGCAACCCGGACTCGCCGCCGGCGCGGGTGGGCGTGAGCCTGGGGGATTCCCTGGCGTCCTTGCACGGCGTGATCGGTGCGCTGATGTCGTTGCTGCGAGTCAAGACCGGCCAGGGCGACGGGCAGATAGTCGATGTGTCCCTCGCCGAAAGTGTGTTCAACCTGATGGAAAGCCTGGTGCCTGAATACGACATGCTCGGCCATGTACGTGAGCGCAGCGGCGGGGCCTTGCCCGGCATCGCACCCTCCAACACCTACCTCACCGCCGATGGCGCCTATGTGGTGATTGCCGGTAACAGCGACCCGATCTATAAGCGATTGATGACCACCATCGGCCGCGCCGATCTGGCCGAAGCGCCGGAGTTTGCCCATAACGATGGCCGCGCGGCGAAAAGCGGCGTACTGGACGCTGCGATTACCCACTGGACCAGCAGCCGGCCTATCGAGCAGGTGCTCAATGCCCTGGAAACCGCCGAAGTACCGGCCGGGCGTATCTACTCGGTGGCCGACATCGTCAGCGACCCGCATTACCAGGCACGCGACATGCTGCTCGATGCCGAGCTGCCCGGTGGTGTGTCGGTGAAGATGCCCGGCATCGTGCCCAAGCTGTCGGAGACGCCCGGCGCGGTCCACTGGCAAGGTCCGACCCTGGGCCAGCATACGGATGACATCCTCGGTAACCTGGGTTTGACGGCTGCCGATATCCAACGCCTGAAAACCTGCGGAGTGGTGCAATGATCACTGATTATTCAGAGGCGCTGATCGTGCAGGAAGTGTCCCCGCGCGATGGCCTGCAAATCGAGCCGACCTGGGTGGAGACAGCCGACAAAATCGCGCTGGTCGACCAGCTTTCCCTGGCCGGATTCTCGCGGATCGAAGCCGGTTCATTCGTTTCCCCCAAAGCCATCCCGGCATTGCGCGATGGTGAGCAGGTGTTCCAGGGCATTCAACGCAGACCCGGCGTGATCTACGTGGCGCTGATCCCCAACCTCAAGGGCGCGCAGCGCGCCATCGAATCCAGCGCCGACGAGTTGAACCTGGTGATGTCCGCCAGCCAGACCCACAACCTGGCCAATATGCGCATGCGTTGCGAGGCATCGTTGGCGGCGTTTGGCGATATCACGCGCTTTGCCGCCTATCACCCGGTGCGTCTTAATGGCAGCATCGCCACCACGTTCGGTTGCCCATTCGAGGGCACGATTGATGAAGACCGCGTACTGGAAATTGTCGACGCTTATCAAGCGCTCGGCATCCGCGGTATCAGCCTCGCCGACACCACCGGCATGGCCAACCCGCGCCAAGTGGAGCGCTTGGTCAAGCGTGTATTGGAGCGCGTGACCGCCAGCGACCTGACCCTGCATTTTCACAATACCCGGGGCCTGGGTTTGTGCAATGTACTGGCCGCCTACGAGGCCGGCGCCCGGCGTTTTGACGCGGCGCTGGGTGGGCTCGGTGGTTGCCCGTTTGCGCCGGGCGCGTCGGGCAATATCTGCACCGAAGACCTGGTCAACCTGTGCGAGGAGGTTGGCATTCACACCGGCATCGATCTGCCGCATCTGCTGAAAATGTCCCGTCGCCTGCCGGCGCTGCTGGGTCATGAGTTGCCCGGTCAGGTGGCAAAGGCCGGGCGCAACTGTGACCTGCACCCACCGCCGGATTACATCGCCACGCTGTAACTGCTTACCAGACAACAAAAACAATCGGACACCTGTGAGCTGTCCTCTGGAGTGAAACCATGAGCACTAATACGTTAGAGGCCGGCGCGCGCCCGGCCGGAGAAGCCGATCCGATCAAGGCAGTCGTGAACAAGGTCGCCTGGCGCCTGATGCCGTTGATCATGGTCTGTTACCTGTTTGCTTTTTTTGACCGCATCAACATCAGCTTCGCCAAGTTCCAGCTGCAGGCCGACCTCGGTTTGAGCAACACCGCGTACGGTCTGGGGGCCGGGTTGTTCGTTGTCGGTTATGTCATCTTCGAAGTGCCGAGCAACATGATGCTCTACAAGGTCGGCGCAAGACGCTGGATCGCGCGCATCATGGTGTCCTGGGGGCTGGCGACGGCAGCCATGGTGTTCGTCACGGCTGAATGGCAGTTCTATGCCCTGCGCTTTCTGATCGGCGCCATGGAGGCTGGCTTTGCACCTGGCGTGCTGTATTACCTGACCCTCTGGTTCCCCCAGGATTTCCGCGGGCGTATCACCTCGATGCTGTTTTTGGCGTCGGCTTTTGCCGGGCTGATAGGCGCACCGTTCTCCGGGTTCGTATTGGATCACATGGACGGTGTGTTACAGATGCGCGGCTGGCACTGGTTGTTCCTGCTGGGCGGCCTGCCCTGTGTGGTGTTGGCGTGGATGGTGCTGACGCAGTTCAAGGACCGCATCGAAGATGCGCCCTGGTTGAACAGTGACGAAAAGGCGTTGCTCTCAAGCCGTATTGCGGTGCATGAAGTCCATAAAAAAGGCTCGTTGCTTCAAGCACTGCGAATTCCCGGTTTCCTGATGCTGGGCTTGATTTACTTCCTGATCCAGGTGGCGTCCTACGGCTTGAATTTCTGGGCACCGCAATTGATCCGCAGCACCGGTATCGAAAGCTCCGTAGTGATCGGCCTGCTGACTGCCATCCCCTACATCTGCGGCGCTATCACCATGGTGCTGGTGGGACGTTGGTCAGACGCCACGGGTGAACGGCGCAAGTTTGTCAGTGGGCTGGTCGCGTTAGGCGCGGTGGGGTTCTTTTGCGCCGGGATCTTTGATGATCACACCCTTTTCCTGATCATTGCCCTGGGGCTGCTGGGCGCGGGAATTATTGCGTCGATCCCCACCTTCTGGACGTTGCCGCCCAAGCTGCTGGCGGGTGCCGGGGCAGGGGCCGCCGGCGGCATAGCCTTGATCAACACCCTGGGGCAACTGGGCGGTATTGTCAGCCCCGTGATGGTCGGTCGGATCAAGGACATGACGGGCAGTACGACCCCGGCACTCTACGTGATCGGCGTGTGTGCGCTGATCGCCGCTGCGCTGCTGCTGTGGGGGTTGCCGCAAAAGCTGCGGACTTCCGACAAGCGCTGACCCATGCTCATGCAGCAGCCAAGGCTTTGGCGGGCGCTGCGCTGAACTGAATCAATATCACCCCGCCCATCAACAACAACGCTCCCAACACGCGGGGCGTTGTCAGTTGGCGTTCCGCCAGGCCAAACAAACCGAAATGATCGAGCAGCAACGAGGCGAGAATCTGCCCGGCCATGGCCAGTGCGATAAACCCTGAGGCGCCCAACTTGGGCAGCAGTATCAACGCCAGTGAAATGAAACACACCCCAAACGCACCGCCTGCCCACATCCACAGCGGTGCCTTGCCGATAAACGCCAGGCTTGGCAGCGGCAGGCGCAGCGCCAGGATCACCGGCAGCAGCACCACAATGCTCACCAACAGCGAGGCGAGGGTGGCCCACAGCGGATGACCCAGCCCTCGCCCCAGATTGGCGTTGATTGCGCTTTGAAACGGCACCACGGCACCCGCGATCACCGCCAGCGCTGACAAGCCTACCCAGTGCAACGTCGTCATCTTCATTCTCCCAAAGGTTTTGCTGGACTCTAGGCTATTCGTCACGCAAATTTAAATTCCAAGTTCTTATGCCGGGCATGCAGCTTATGAATGACCTGCGCCGTATCGACCTCAACCTGCTGGTGATCCTCGACGCGCTGCTCAGCGAGCAACATGTGACGCGGGCAGCCGAACGTCTGCACCTGAGTCAGCCGGCTGTCAGCCATGCGTTGGCGCGCCTGCGCGATCTATTGGGCGACCCGTTGCTGGTACGCCAGGGCGGTGGCCTGGTGCCGACCGCCCGAGCCTTGGAGCTCGCAGCGCCTTTGGCTGAAGCCCTGGCCCAGGTGCAGGCGCTGTTGGCGCCTAACCGGTTTGATCCCGCGTCGGCAAAACGCCGGTTTCGTGTGGCGATGTCGGACTACAGCGCGGCGATTTTCCTGCCGCAACTGACCCGGGTTCTACGCCGTGATGCGCCTGGCGTGGATCTGCAGATCATCCAAGCCAGCCGAGAAGGCATGGTCGATGGTGTGCTTAATGGCGACATCGACCTGGCTGCCGGTGTGTTCCCCGATTTGCCTGCCGAGCTGTGTACCACCCCTTTGTTCGAGGAGCATTACACCTGTCTGGTGGATCGCAGCAGCCTGCCGCAAAGCGGCGTATTGGATCTGCCCACCTACCTGGCGCGTCCCCACGTGCTGCTGGAGATGCGCGGTAGCGGCACACCGGAAATCGAGCGGGCGTTGAGCGCGATTCGCCAGCGTCGGCATGTGGCGATCAGCTTGCCGCATTGGGGGGTGGCACCGCAGTTGATCCAGGGCACGGATTTGATTCTGACGGTCTCGTCCCGCGGCTTGCTGAACATTGACCATCGGTATTTGCTGACTGTGCCACCGCCGTTTCATATTCCCTCTTTTGCTTTTGAACTGGCGTGGCATACACGCCGGGGCGGGGATTCGGGGTTGCAGTGGTTGATCGGGCAGGTGCAGGGTGTATTGTCCGAAGGCGCCCAATAACAGGAAAACACTATGCTTTCAGGCTTCAACCACCTGACCCTTGCCGTTACCGATCTGAACCGCAGCGTCAGTTTCTACCATGATTTGTTGCAGCTTCGGCTCGACGCCACCTGGGACAACGGCGCCTACCTTTCTTTGCCCGGTTTATGGCTGTGCTTGTCGCTCGACCCGTCGCGCGTGTCGGCACCCGTTGTCGACTACACCCACTACGCATTGACTGCGAGCGCCCATGACTTCGGCGAGGTGGTGGCTCGCCTGCGTGCCGCGGGTGTGCAAGAGTGGCGCGACAACCGCAGCGAAGGTGCGTCGTTCTACTTTCTCGACCCGGACGGCCATAAGCTCGAAGTCCATGTCGGTGACCTGACGTCGCGCCTGCACGCCTGTCGCGCGCAGCCTTATGCCGGAATGAAGTTTTACCCGTAGCACCAGAACGTGCAGAATCCATCCGCCCCCAACCGTCTGTCAGAGTCGCGCCTATGACCCCGTCCCTGCTGCTCGCCGTCCTTGCTTCGGGTTTTATCTACGGTATTACGCCTGGGCCTGGCGTGCTGGCCGTGTTCGGTATTGGTGCCGCCCGTGGCCGCCGTGCCGGGGCGGGGTTTCTGTGTGGGCATTTGCTCGGGGATGTGGTCTGGTGCAGCACGGCGCTGATCGCCATTGTCGGCGCGAGGGAGGTGGGCAGCAGTGCATTTGATGTACTGGGCGTACTCAGCGGCCTCTATCTGTTCTGGCTCGGCTGGCGGGCGATTCGCACCCAGCGTCGCAGCAGCGATGCGCCTCAGGGGGCCGCTCGGCATCCGTTCTGGCACGGCATTCTGTTCGGTTTGACTAACCCCAAGGCTTACCCGGTGGCGGTCGCGACTTTTACCGCGTTGTTGTCCAGCCGTGCTGAATTGCTGACCTGGTCGATGCTGCCGTCACTGATTGCCCTCAGCTTTCTAGGCGGCCTGCTGGCCTATGCGATCCTGGTCGGCGTGGTTGGCGCCCAGCGCGTGCGCACGGTGTATCAGCGCCATGAAATCCTCATCACCAGGCTCTGCGGCGTGATGTTTATCGGCTTTGCCATCAATGCCCTGGCGCACGCGTTGCCGGGGCTGTTCGGCAGCAAGCCGGCCTGAGCCGCAGACGACCGTTCGTCGCGCCGGGCAGGTTTTTCTAAACCTTTGCCGCCATGAAAATTCGAATTGAGGGCGGGGACGTGTTGCCCCGCCCTTATTTTTGCCCTGGAGGAACCTATCATGAGCCGCATGGCTTTCCGGTTACGCACCGCCAGTTTCGCGATGCTGCTGGGCCTCGGCGCCAGCAATGCTTTCGCCCAGTCGCCTGCTGAATTCATCGAGCAGGCTTCGGCCAAAGGGATGGCCGATATCGAAACCAGTCGCATGGCCCACGCCAAAACCTCATCCCAGGAAATCAAGGATTACACCATCGAGGTGATCAACGAACGCACCCTGGCCAACCAGCATTTGGCGGCGATCGCCAAGAAGCTCGACCTGCCGGTGGCACCGCGGGAGAAAATCGTCGATAAAGCCGAAACCCTGATGCCGGAACTCAAGGATGGCGATTCCTTTGACGCCGCGTACACCGCGCAACAGGTCAAGGAAAGCGAAGACGCCATCGCGCTGTTCAAACAGGAAGGCGCGGCGTCGGATGTGCCGGAAATAAAAGCCCTGGTCGATGAGACGCTGCCCAAGTTGCAGGAACGTCTGCAGAAAGCCCGGGCGCTGGCATCGACCTACGGCAAAGGCCACCAAGGCGACGGTTGACGCCTTTGCCGGAAATGAAAACGGCGGTTGGAATCTCTCCAACCGCCGTTTTTTATGCCTGATTCAAATCGGTTCGTGTGGGCGGCGCACCTTCGCCATTCTCACCACAGTTGCCGTTCAGGGTGACGGTGCCCGTGTTGCCGATGCTGCGGTACTGGTTGCGCAGTTTTTCCAGCTCTTTGCGGTCCAGGCCCTCCAGGCTCAACACAGCGTTTTGTGCGTCTTTGGACACGCGCAGCAACTCGTCGATTTTGATATGCAGGATGTCATTGTCGCGGTTCTGCGTGTTCTGGATCAGGAACACCATCAGGAACGTGATGATGGTGGTCGAGGTGTTGATGATCAGTTGCCAGGTATCGTTGTAGTGAAAATACGGGCCGCTGAGGCTCCAGAGGAAAATCAACGCGACCGCCGCGTAAAATGTCCGGGCACTGCCTGCCCAGCGGGACAGGGATTGGGAAACTGCGGAAAATTTCATGACCGTATTCCTTGAATCTAGAGGTGATGAAAGATTGACCGCAGCCGTGCTCTGAAATTTCTTTTAACAATTGATTCAGCGCGCGGAATGCTACGAAGCGGTACCCAACGCCTCAGAATGCCAACTCCGCCTGACCGGCACCTTCCAGTGCGAGCAGATATTGCTTGGCCTCCAGCCCTCCGGCGAACCCGGTCAGCCCGCCCGATGCGCCAATCACCCGATGACAAGGCGCGATGATCGAGATCGGATTACGCCCATTGGCCGCCCCCACTGCGCGCACGGCTTTAGGGTTGCCGATCTGCCGGGCAATCTGGCTGTAGCTGCGAGTTTCGCCGAAGGGGATGGTCAGCAGCGCCTGCCACACCTGCTTCTGAAACTCGGTGCCGACGAAGTCCAGTTCCAGCTCGAAACGGTTGCGGGTGCCGGTAAAGTATTCCCTCAACTGGCGCTCGGCCTCCATCAGTACCGGGCTGTCATTGGCTTCCTGCAATTGACCCAGGCGTACGCGGTTGGCGCGCTCTTTTTCCCACAGGATGGCACTGAGTTTGCCATTGCGTGCTACCAGCGTGAGCTGGCCGACGGGGGAGGGCATGAGCTTGTATTCGTAAGACATGATCGGGCTCCTGGGGAGATAAGTACGACACTACTGTAAGTCCATCCGCCCGACTGGAAACTACGATTCTTGCGGTCAAATTCTGCTGCCGCCTAGAAGGTCCAGTAAACCCAATTGGAATAGTACGGGTACCCATAAAGCCAAGCGGTCCAATAAAGCGCCACCAGGACTGATGCATTACCCGTCAATATCAATGAGGTGACATTGAGCAGGGTGACGACCCAGGCGAACACTGTTACGCGTCGGCTGGCATGGCGCCGGGCCAGCCAAACGCCATATGCGGATGCTGCAATTGAGCCGAGCGCCAGGAACAATCCAAACGGAAATGGCAGCCTCACAAATGAAACCAATAGCGGCAATACCACAACCCAGCCCACCACTTGGCGCGGTATAGATTTTGGTGTGCATTGTCCGGGTTCAAGCATTGCGCTGATCCTTCTTTCAGGGCTGACGAGTTGCCATCATCACAAGGTGCGGCCGCCACGGCATTCAGATATTTCTGAGTGACCGTCGGCAGTCCTGGCGCAACACCTTAGAGCCGCTGACGCGAGAACACCCGAGCGCGAGTCGGTAGAGCCTGCGCGATGACGGTGAGGAAGGCTTCAACCAACACGCTTTTGGTTTCACTGCGAGTCAGTACCAATAACCGGGCACACGCATCCACCTCCACCAAGGGTCGGTATGCCACACCTTTGTTCATCAGGCTCTGTGTGCATTCCGGCACCAGCGCCACACCTTGCCCGGCAGCCACGAGGGCAATGATCGAGGTGATCTGCCGCCCGGTCGGGCCTGGACGCAAAGGAACGCCGTGGTGTCGGTAAAGCTGCTCGATGGACTGGTTCAACCCCGACCCATAATCAGGCGGGAACAGGATCAATGGGTAAGCGCTCAATTGCGCCAGGCTGACCTGTGGCTGGAGCGCCAGGGGACTCTCGCTGGAGACCGCCGCCACCAAGCGTTCCTCGCCCAATGACAGGGCTTGTACGTCTGCGGTCTGTGGCAGCAGGCGACTCAGCCCGATGTCCAGGCGCCCATCCGCCACCTGCGCGCCCAGGCTGCCGGAGGCGCATTCCACCAGGGTCAGTTGCACATCGGGAAAACGTTGGGCGAACGCCTGGATCGTCTGGCTGAACAGATCCGACAAGGCGATTGAGCTGACATAGCCCAATGTCAGTTGCCCGGCGGTACCGGCGGCCAATTTGCCGGCGATCACTTGGGCCCGCTCAACCTGCTCCAGCACGCCCCGGGCATAGGGCAGAAACGCACGGCCCTGCGCGGTGAGGGCCACTGTGCGGCTGGTGCGATCGAACAGCTTGAAACCCAGCTCCGCTTCCAGGGCCGAGATCTGCCGGGTCAGTGGTGGCTGGGCCAGATGCAGGCGCAGGGCGGCACGGCCGAAGTGCAGTTCTTCGGCGACCGTCAGAAAGTAACGCAGCTTGCGTAGGTCAAGCATCCTGGTCCTTGGGTATTGATCGGTCGGAAATCGGTATTGGTCACGGTCCTGCCACCCATTCTATAAAGGCGTTACAAAATAAACCGAGATGTTTCATGAAACCGCGCCTGCATTGTGCCCGCCTTGCCCTGTTTTTGTGTGGATGCGCGGCGTTTCTCAACCTCTATGCAACCCAGAGCATTCTCCAGACCTTTGCCACGCAGTTTCAGATCAGCGCCAGGGCGGCGGGGTGGAGCATCACGGTCACCACCCTGGCCGTGGCCGTCACCGCACCCTTCGTCAGCCGCCTGACCGGGCGTTTCGAACAGCGCACGGTGATCGCCGGGGCCGCGCTGTTGCTGGCGGTGCCGACGTTGATGACGGCTTATGCCGACAGCTTCGCCGAAGTGCTGGTGTGGCGATTCGTCGAAGGCATGTTGATCCCGGTGGTGTTTGCCACCAGCGTGGCTTACATCGGTGATCGCTGGCAGGGGAGCACGGTGACTGAAGTCACCAGCCTCTATGTGGCGGGGACCGTGTTGGGCGGATTTGCCGGGCGCTTCGTTACGGGGGTCATAACCGAATATGTGGGCTGGCGCGAGGCCTTTGAATGGCTGGCGGTGCTGAGCTTGATGGTGGGCGGGTTTATCCAGTTTCTGCTGCCCGCCAATCGGCCACGGACGGCACTGCGGAGCGCGACATCATCGGGGGTCTTTCGCCAACCGTTGTTGGCGGCGTATGCCGTAGGTTTTTGCGTGTTGTTTTCACAGGTTGCGGCGTTTACCTACGTGGGGCTGCACCTCGGCTTACCGCCATACAATCTTGGACCCGCCGCCTTGGGCGTGCTCTATATGGTGTTCCTGCTGGCCCTGATCGTGATTCCCGTTGCAGGTCGCCTTAGCAAGGCCCGGTCCCATGCCGAACTGCTAAGCGTTGCCGTCGTGCTCGGCGTCACGGGCTCGGCACTGACCCTTTTGTCGCCCTTGTGGTGCATCGTGGCAGGCCTTGCCCTCAGTTCCACGGGAGTGTTTCTCGCCCAAGCCGCCGCCAATGCCTTTATCTCTGCCAGTGCCCGAGACAGCAAGACTGTCGCCGTAGGCATCTACCTCACCTGTTATTACCTGGGCGGCAGTTGCGGCGCCATCATTCCTGCGGCGATCTGGGAGCACTGGGGCTGGCCCGGCTGCGTGAGCCTGATTATCGGTTTCCAGCTCCTCACCTTGCTGATCGCCCTGATCGGCTGGACGCCCCATCGGCCTGAACGGGTCCCAACACCATGAACGATACTGTCGCCCTGCCTGCCATTGAGAAATCCTCCCGCCGCCGCTCGCTCATTGCGGGTTGCGGCGCCCATGCCGTGCACGATGGCCTCACCGATGTCATCTACGTACTGCTGCCGATCTGGCAAACCCAGTTCGCGTTGTCCTACGCCCAGATCGGTCTGCTGCGAGGCGCTTACTCCGGGACGATGGCGGTGTTCCAACTCATGGCCAGTCGTGCCGCCAAGCGCTGGGGGCGCATGCCGATGCTGGTGGTGGGGACCGCGCTGGCAGGTGCCGCTTACCTGGTGGTCGGGCAAGCCACTGGCCTGGTCATGTTGCTGCTGGCGCTGCTGCTCGGCGGCCTGGGCGCCAGCACCCAACACCCGCTGGCGTCCTCGATGATCACTGACGCTTACGAGGAGGGTGGTGGCGTCAAGCAAGCGCTGTCCCAGTACAACTTCGCCGGCGACATCGGCAAAACACTGATTCCAGGGTTGGTCGGCCTGCTGCTCACCATTGTCAGTTGGCGCGCCAGTGCCTCACTGCTGGGCTTGCTGGGGCTGATGGCGGCGGGGCTGTTGTGGTGGATGATCCCAGGCCAACCCCCTGCGCCCACTGCGAGTAAACAGACGAAGCCTCTCACCGGAGCGGGGTCCGCCGCAGGCCTGCGCGCACTGATCCTCACCGGCACTCTCGACAGCGCCGTGCGCATGGGGTTTCTGACCTTCCTGCCATTCCTGCTGCAAGCCAAAGGTGCCGGTACCGCCGGCATTGGCTTGGCGCTGACGATGCTGTTTATCGGCGGCGCATTCGGCAAACTCTTCTGCGGTTACCTCGGCGCCCGTCTTGGCATGATGAAAACCGTATGGCTGACGGAAACCAGCACCGCGCTGCTGATTGTCGCGGCGGTTTACTTGCCGTTGGCCGGGTTGATGGTGATGCTGCCGGTGCTCGGCATGGTACTCAATGGCACGTCTTCGGTGCTCTACGGCACTGTGCCGGACCTGGCAGGCGCGGCCAGGCGGGAGCAGGCGTTTGCGCTGTTCTATACCGGCACCATTGGTGGCGGGGCAGTGGCACCGGTGGTGTTCGGTGGCATAGGGGACGCATGGGGTGTGCCGATGGCGGTGATGCTGCTGGCGGGGGTGTTATGGGTGACGCTGCCGCTGGCGTGGGTGGTGCAGCGAGGCGTAGAGGAGAAAGTTTGACTGGTATTGCGCATGCGAAAGCATGACCCGGGTGGACCCGATCGTACGCGGTGAGGGTTCACCGTCTCGCGAATTTTTGCAGAAGGGCTATTTCGTTTTGACGCTTTCTCGCTTTATTTCTCTGAGATGTCAGAGAAGTCAACGAGTCGGCAGAGAAGTGGAGCGGGTAGAGGGAATCGAACCCTCAACTAAAGCTTGGGAAGCTTTCGTTTTGCCACTAAACTATACCCGCTCAGAGCGGCTGACTTTGTACCAGATGTTCGCCGGGATTTGAAGTTTTTCTTCAAAAATGTGCAGGTTACGTAAGCCGACGACTTGATCCACTGTGGGAGCGAGCGTGCCTGTGGTGAGAGAGCTTGCTCCCGCTGGGGGCGACGCGCTCCTAAATAAAACAGTGGGGCTGCTTCGCACCCCAGCGCAAGCAAGCTTGCTCGCCACAGTGAGCCATATTCAAATCGCAAAGGCATGCTGCGTCTGGCCCTGTTGGTAGCGCAAGCGGCTGACCTGACGCTCTGGTTTGAGGAAACCCACCACCGCATCCCGGGCGTCCCGGCTTGCCGCCTTGTGCTCCATGTCCAGGAAATGCCCGGTCGCCTGAATGGTGCTGAAGGTGCTGTTCGCCACGTGCTGGCCGAACAACTTGGCATCCTGGGCGCTGGTGTATTCGTCCCATTCGCCGTTCAAGAACAGCACCGGAATATCGATCTGCCTGGCAGCCTTGAGGTAGCACAACCGGTCGCTGTTCAGCACATGGCTGATGTGAAAGTGCATCTGCCCATATTCATGCTCGGCCAGGCTGCTCACGTGCTTGTAGTTGAAGCGTTTGAACAGCGAGGGCAGGTGTTTGCCAATGGTGCTGTTCACCAGGTTGCCGACGTTGTGGCGGTCGAGGTTGCCGAGGTAGTCAACGCCGCGTTCAAGGTAATCGCGCATGGGCGCGTTGATCACCGGAGAAAACGAGCTGATCACCGCTTTTTCCACGCGGCGGGGGCGGTGGGCAAGGGCGACCAGAGTGGCGGCACCGCCCCAGGAGAACGACAGCACGTGTTCAGCGGCGAAATGGTCGATGAGTTCCAGCAGGATCTGGCCTTCGACTTCTTTCGTCAGCATTTGCTCGTGACGGTTATGGATTTTGGAGCGGCCAGCGTAAGGCTGGTCGTACAAAACCACATTGAATTGCGGGTACAGGCTTTTCACGGTTTGGGCGAAAGATGCCGTGGTGGCCATGGAGCCGTTGACCAGGATGATGGTCTTGTCAGCAGCTTCCGCGCGATAGAACTCCGTGTAAACCCGATACTGACCCTGTATATCCAACACAGCGATTTCTGGCCTCATGTCATAAGACTCCTGGCAAGCGGGTAGGGCGCGCAGATCACTCTGCACGAGCTTTATGACAGGTAGGCATACGCCTGGAAAAATGAGGGCCCATGTCGATCCGGGGACGGCTGGTCGACGGGTGTTGTTAGGGCGGGCTGTTTGCCGGGAAGGCCCGTAGATCAAGCGCGGGCGGGGCAAAGTGTTTCTTGGAGGTTATAGGCGACTCATCAGTCATATTTCGGCTGACGGTTTGATTCAAGCATCTGACCCTTGAAGTCGCAAGCCGCAGAAATGGGTTTTTGCCACTACCGGCCGAACGGTCGTCATACCTGTCGGATTTCCTCCGCGGTCAGCGCGCGATACTGGCCCGGCGCGAGGGTTGCATCCAGCACCAGCGGGCCCATTCGCTCGCGATGCAGGCCGATCACCTTGTTATTGAAGTGTCCGAACATGCGCTTTACCTGATGGTAGCGCCCTTCAATGATGCTCAAGCGCGCGGTTCTGGCGCCCAGCAACGTCAATTCGGCCGGTTGGGTGGTGAGGTCTTCAAACGCAAAATACAGGCCCGCGGCGAAGGTCTGCGCGTATTGCGGGCCGATGTCCTGCTCGGTTTCCACGCGGTAGACCTTGGGCAGTTTGGTCTGCGGTTGCGTGAGGCGGCGCGACCACTGGCCGTCGTTGGTGATCAGCATCAGGCCGGTGGTGTTGAAATCCAGACGGCCGGCAATGTGCAATTCATGTTTGTCCGGCTCATCCAGTAAATCCAGTACGGTGGGGTGCTGCGGGTCCACCGTGGCGCTCACGCAGCCCTGAGGCTTGTGCAGCATGAAGTAGCGCGCCGGTTTGCCGGCCTGCAGCACATCATCGTCAACGCATACGCGGCTGAATTCCCGCACTTCGTAATGAGGGTCGCTGACGGCTACGCCATCGACCGACACACGGCGCTCAACCAGCAACAGGCGAACTTGCCGGCGATTGAAGCGCGAGAGGTTACTGAGGAAACGATCAACCCGCATTACTTAGGCTCAGCGCCACGCAACTGCTCGTCGACCTGGGCACAGCGCGGGCACAGGCAGGCCTTGTTACGCAATGGGTCCGGCAAGGCCTGGAGCACTGCCGGGTCGATGGTGACGCTGTAACACCAGCACGCCTGGTCGACCGTGCGAGGGTCCGCCAGGGAGCAGTTGTTGCGGGCGCCGCAGGCAGGGCAGAGTGCTGGTGTGGTCATGGGCAGGTTCGGGCTGGATCGGACAAGTTTCCGGAGAATCCCGGTGCCTTGTACGATACAGGGCCGACCCTGCGCATGCTACTTAGAGCTGGAACTTGCTGACCAGGACGTTGAACGAGGTGGCCAGACGGGAGAGGTCCTGGCTTGAGGCGTTGGTCTGATGGGCGCCGGCGGCCGTCTGGGCAGACAGGTCCTGGATGTTCAGCAGGTTGCGGTCCACTTCGCGCGCTACCTGGGCCTGCTCCTCCGAGGCGGAGGCGATCACCAGGTTGCGCTCATTGATCTTCGCCACGCTGGTAGTGATCCGTTGCAACGCTTCGCCGGCGTTATTCGCCAGGGCCTGGGTGTTGTTGGCCCAGGTCAGGCTCTTGGTCATGGCCGCCACGGCATTGTCGGCACCGGTCTGCACTTCACCAATCATCTTTTCGATATCGACCGTGGACGTCTGGGTGCGGTGCGCCAGCGCCCTTACTTCATCGGCGACCACCGCGAAACCACGCCCCTGCTCACCCGCACGCGCCGCTTCAATGGCGGCGTTAAGGGCCAGCAGGTTAGTCTGCTCGGCAATGCCGCGAATCACATCGATCACCTTGCCGATTTCCCGCACCTGGCCGGCGAGGTCTGCAACCGATTGCGTGGAGCCGTTGATCTCATCCACCATTGAATTCATGCCGGACACCGCCTGTTCCACTTGCTGGCGGCCCTCTTCGGCCTCGGTGGTGGCCTGA
This sequence comes from Pseudomonas sp. MWU13-2517, assembly GCF_023242545.1. Lineage (NCBI taxonomy): Bacteria > Pseudomonadati > Pseudomonadota > Gammaproteobacteria > Pseudomonadales > Pseudomonadaceae > Pseudomonas > Pseudomonas sp. MWU13-2517. Next base: position 57,895 of record NZ_JALMFA010000002.1, read on the forward strand.
CGCGAGACTTCAGAGGTCGAAACCGCGTTGCTGGCCACTTCGTCCACTGCAGCGGTCATCTGGTTGACGGCAGTGGCGGCTTGTTGAATCTCATCATTCTGGCGCGTCAGGCCACGGCTGCTTTCATCGGTGACCGCACTCAGTTCTTCGGCTGCCGATGCGAGCTGGTCGGACGCGTTGGCGATCTCCACGAGGGTGTTTTTCAGGCCACCCTGCATATCCGACAACGCCATCAGCAGTTGCCCGGCTTCGTCGGTGCGTTCGGTGATGATGGCCTGGGTCAGGTCACCCTGGGCGATGCGTTGTGCGCTTTCCACGGCCTGAGCGATGGGGCGTGTGATCAGGCGTGTGATCAACACACCGATGATGATCGCAATGATGAACGCCAGCACAATGCCGCCGATCATCCACGTCAATGCGCTGTCGCGCAGCTCATCGGCAGCGATCGCGCCTTCCTTGATCTGGCGGTTATTGGACTCGACCATGACGCGGATCAGCTCCCGTGCCTGACGGAACAGTTCGTTGTTGGTGGTATTGAGCTGGGTACGCGCTTGATCGATCTGGCCGCCGTCGAGCAGAGAAACAATGCGTTCGGAGCTGCTGACATAGGCGGGCCAGATCTTATCGAGCTTATCGCCCGCTGCCCGTTCGTCATCTTCCAGCGGCGTTGCACGGTAGGTCGCGTAGGAGGCCTGGCTGCGCTTGAGTTCCTGGGCGATATCCTGGCGCACGCGCTCGCGGTCCTGTGGCGCAACATCGCCTTTGCTGGCGTCCATCAAGCGGTACATGCCGCGGTTATGGGCCGTCAGGCCGCTGAGGGTGGCGGCCGTGTTGCTCACGGAAACCAGGTTGTTGGAGAACGTCAGCTCCAATGCCGTGGAGAGGCGGACCACCCCTTTGATGCCCAGCAGGCCCACCCCCAGGGTGACCAGCGCACAGAGTAAAAATGAAAGCAGCAATTTGGTTGAGATTTTCATGGGCAAGTCCGGAAAGGGTAGCGAAGGGGGCACGCTAGAGCCTCCCTGGCCCTTTGCGATGTCATAGTGACATCATTGCAATTGCCAAAGTTGCCTGCCAAACAAATTTACTTAATCGATTAAGCTCGCGCAGATGTATAAAACTGTTGCAAGAGCGCACCAGTTTCCGTTTTTGATGTCAGATATTTCGTCATTCAGCGAAAGCTGGATGCCGCCCCCCAGCGTCGCTGGAGGCGCTCTTTCGCGGTCCAGGAGGCCGCCATGTATCGACGACTGCTGCTTACCGTTTTACTCGGCCTGACCTTGTCAGCTTGCGTGCCTTACTACGAGGGAGGCGGCACCTACTACCGCTCTGAAGTCTACACCGCACCGGCGCCAGCCTATTACTACGGCGGTCCTACCTATTATCCGTACGGGCGCGGCTATTACGCACCTTCACCACGCTACTATTCGGCGCCACGGTATTACTCGTCTCCACGCTACTATCAACCGACACCGCGGTATTACCCACGGCCCGGTTACCGACCCTATCAAAATCAGGACTGGGGCAATCGCTGGGGGAATGGCGGTCACGGGCGCGGTTCCGATCATGGCGGAGGACGCGGCGGTCATCGTTGATAGGCCCGAAGAAACGGCGCATGAGGCGCCGTTTTTTTATACGTGGCGTTCATAAAAACTGTCAAAATTAACAGCTATATTTTGGGGCCAAAATGGATTTCACTGCATAAAAGCCGTTGTGCTTTTCCAGTAGAGCGACCAGTCGAATGAGCCTCTCAATATTCAAACAGCGGATAGCCCTGCTCCTGCTGATGCTCAGCGCAATTGGCCAGGTGCAGGCTGAGCAAGGATGCCCTTATCCCTCCATGATCCGGTACGTTGACGGGCATTTTAAAAGTGCCGACAAACAGTTGCTGTGGCTGAGTCCGAAGGTCGAAGTCCGCGATTTTATCGATCTGTTCATCGGCGCAATCTTCATGCCGGGCAGCGGACAAGAGCGGGAAAACGGCTTCATGGACAAATGTCTCTATCGCACCAGTAGCGGCAACCTGGTCGCCTTGAGACCGGCCATGGGCGACCTTGTCACTAACATGTCATTGAGCAGTACGCTGTATTGGCAACCTGACATAGGCCCGTTCAACCAACCGGTTTTCCTGTGCCAGGACAGCCAGCCCGACAACTGCGCGTTCAGGGTCAACGGCCGGCTGCAGTGATCTTTCAGTAGTCGGACAAATCCGCCAGAGGGTGACGACCTTCCCAGGCTTTGTTGAAGTGTGCCTGGACCACCGCGTCCGGAATCGCGTCGATATCCGGCCAGTGCCAATGGGGGGCCTGGTCTTTATCAATCAAGCGTGCCCGTACGCCCTCGGCAAACTCGGGATGACGGCAGCAATTGAGGCTCAAGGTGTACTCCACCTGGAACACCTGGGCCAGCGACAGATGACGGGCGCGCTGCAGATGCTCCCAGACCAGGTGCGCGGTCAGCGGGCAGCCTTCGCTGAGGGTCTTGCCGGCGCGGTTCAACAGCGGGTCGCTGTGGTCGCGCAGCAGACTCAAGGCGCGCCAGGCGCAACTGACGTCACCGACGTCCAACCACTCGTCGATCTGCGCACGGCGCGGCAGCCATTGCGCTTCGGGCTGCTGGCCAAGCGCTTCCTGGCTCAGGGCCTTGAGCAGGCTGTTGAGCTGTTTAGCGGTCTGCTCCTGCCAGTTCAGGCGCAGCAGGCCGTCGATCAGTTCCTCTTGTTGATCGTCGCGCAGGAAACGGTCTGCCAGACCCAGGTCCAGGGCATCCCGACCGTTGATATGGGCGCCGGTGAGACCGAGGAACAAACCCAACTTGCCGGGCAGGCGCGAGAGGAACCAGCCGGCGCCCACATCCGGGTACAGGCCGATGCTGATTTCGGGCATGGCCAGGCGGCTGCTTGGCGTCACGATGCGCACCGCCGCGCTTTGCAGCAACCCCATGCCGCCGCCGAGCACGTAACCGTGGCCCCAGCAGATCAGCGGCTTAGGGTAAGTGTGCAGGCGATAGTCGAGACGATATTCCTCTGCAAAAAACTGCGCGGCGAGGGTTGGCACCACGCCGGGTTGTTCACGACAGGCCTGCGCCAGGCTGCGTACTTCTCCACCGGCGCAGAAGGCTTTGGGGCCGTTGCCGCGCAGCAGCACGCAGACGATATGCGGGTCTTTGGCCCAGGCCTCCAGGCGTTCGCCCAGGGCCAGGATCATTGGCAAGGAGAGGGCGTTCAGGGATTTTTCCGCGTCCAGGCTGGCAATGCCCAGGCGCGTACCGTCGCTGCAGGTCAGCTCTTCAAAGTGCAGGTTCATCGTGACCTCAATCGATACGTTGAAGGATCAGTATGATCGCTGGGCGGGAAAGTGTCGGTGGTGTGTCAGATCAATTGACAAGCGGGGTGCGCTTTCCTAGGGTTCGCCCATTCTTTTTACAAGACGACTCAATCATGACTGATGGCGACCGTATCAAACTCGAACCCAGCTGGAAACACGCCCTGCGGGATGAGTTCGACAAACCGTACATGGCCCAGCTGCGCGAGTTTCTGCGCCAGGAGCATGCCGCCGGCAAGGAGATCTACCCGCCAGGCCCGCTGATTTTCAATGCGCTCAATTCCACGCCGCTGGACAAGGTCAAGGTAGTGATCCTCGGCCAGGACCCGTACCACGGGCCCGGTCAGGCCCATGGCCTGTGCTTCTCGGTGCAGCCGGGCGTGCCGACGCCGCCGTCGCTGGTCAACATTTATAAAGAGCTCAAGCGCGACCTGAACATCGACATCCCCAACCACGGCTGCCTGCAGAGCTGGGCCAACCAGGGCGTGCTGCTGCTCAACACCACCATGACCGTAGAGCGCGCCAATGCCAACGCCCATGCGGGCAAGGGCTGGCAGTTCTTTACCGACCGCATTATCGAAGTGGTCAGCGAGCATCAGCCGCATCTGGTGTTCCTGCTGTGGGGCGCGCATGCCCAGAGCAAGCAGAAGCTGATCGACGCCACCAAGCACCTGGTGCTGACCTCGGTACACCCGTCGCCGTTGTCGGCGTATCGCGGGTTCCTGGGATGCGGGCACTTCAGCCGTGCCAACAAATTCCTCGAGCAAAATGGAGAAACGCCGATTGAGTGGCGATTACCTCCAATCTGAACCCGGAGCGGCCTGGGCTTAAAGCCTTACTCGAGCAATGGTGTTGTCGCCGCTGTTGGCGACATAGGCCATACGGCCATCACTGGTGCTGGAAATCCCCATGGGCCTGTTGAACCCCTCGAAGGTGCCGATGACGCTTTCGCTGGTGGTATCGAGGATACTGACCCGGTGACCTTGGGTTTCCGTGACGTAGGCCAGCCCGCGCATGCTATTGAACGTGATATCCCACGGCTGCAGCAGGTTGCTCAGGATTCGGCTTTGTCGGTTAGTGGTGGTGTCGCCTATGTAAATCTGATTGGCGCTCGGGTAAAGGATGTAGATGCGGGCGATGTAAGTTGCATGAGCGATAGTGGAGGGCTGGCTGGGAACTTGTGTATTGACGGTACTCACCAAACGATTGGTCCCTAGATGGACCGTGAACCAACTCGCGAACCCGTTGGCCAGGTGGGCTCGTGCATTCCCTGGTGCGATTGTGACGATGTCGGGCGCAGCGTTGAATCTCAGTTTGACGCGTTGCTGAGGATTGCTGATTTCAATGATATCCAGCTCGCCGGCGCGGTCTGGAGCATAAAGCCGCAACCCACTCGAGCTAATCGCAATGCCGTTGATGGAGATAAAGCCGCTCAACGTGTCGAGTACGTCAAAGGTAGTGGTACTGATCACCATGATGACAGGATTACCGGGGCGGTTCGCATAGCTGATATAGAGCCATGGGCGCGTCGGGTGCAGGACCATGCAGAGTGGAGCTCCGTGACCTTCAACCGTGTGGATGATGGCATTGCTTGCGGTATCGATGATCGTCACTGACTCACCGTTAGTGCTGGCAACATATAGACGTGTTCCGTCCACGTTGACCAATAGGCGGCTTGGTGTGTCGGTAAGGTGTACGACACCGATAATGCCTTCAGGCTCCACGTCGTCGTTTTGCTGCTGAGTGGGGTTGACGGTACGTTTCATAACCACTTCCTTTAATGGACCAGGCGGTTGGGTTGATTGAAACGACGGCACATCAGTATCGCTAGCTGTGAGAATTGACAGTTCCGACGAATGGATGTGGCCTGTCAGGGAAGGCGATCCCACCGCCTGAACAACGGCTCCGCCAGAAACAACACAAACAGCAACCGCATCACCTGCATCGCCGTCACCAAGGGCACCGACAATTGCAGGGTTTCGGCCGTCAGGCTCATCTCGGCAATGCCGCCGGGCATCATGCCCAAGGTCAGTGAGCGCAAGTCAAGGCCAGTCAATGCGCTCAAACCCACTGCAGCGACGGTCGCCAATGCCATGGTCAAGGCCGTGCCGATCAAGGTGCGCCCGATGAACGACGGCGCGCGGCGGAAGAACTGCCGGTTGAAGTGGCAACCCAGGCCGCTGCCAATCAGCCACTGGCCCATCTGGCTGCCGCCGTCGGGCAGGCCGATATGCAAGTCCCACACAACACTGGCGGTGGCGCTCACCAGCAACGGCCCGAACAGCCATGGGTTCGGCTGGCGCAAACGCTGCCAGCCCCAGGCCATCAGCGCGCCAATCGGAAACAGCATCAGTAACCAGGGCCAGCTCACCGGCGCCGGATGAAACTGTGGCGTGCCACCCTCCAGCACATATTTGAAGATCGCCGGTACACACAGCACCACCACCAGTACCCGCAAGCTCTGCCCGGCCGCGACCCGGCTGAGTACCGCGCCGTTGCGTGCGCCGAGGTTGACCATCTCACCGGAGCCGCCCGGCATGCTGGAGAAAAACGCGGTGGCGCGGTCTTCGCCGCTGCGGCGCATCAACCACACGCCCACGATGCTCGACAGGCTGGTGACCAACGCGCCGAAGAAGATCAGCCCGAAGTGGCTCATCACCTGTTCGATCACCACCGGGGTGAAGTGCAGGCCGATGCCGATGCCGACCACCCATTGCCCGCATTTGCGCCCGCCGGGGATCTCCGCCAGTTGCCACGGTGTAAGGCAGCGCACCAGGATGATCGCCAGCAGCGAGCCGACCATATACGGCAAAGGCCAGCCGACAAGGCTGGCCAGGTAACCGCCGGCCAGGCCGACCAGCGGTGTTCCCCACCAATGTTTAAAGGTGGCTTCAGACATCGGCCACGGCACGACGCTGCAGGGCACGTTTGCGGTAGATACGCACCAGCGGGAAGGCCAGCATCAGCGCAGTCAGCACCCACACACCGAAGGTGATCGGGCTCGACCAGAGGATGTCCAGCGCCCCGTTGGAGATCGACAGCGCGCGGCGCAGGTTCTGTTCCATCAGGCCGCCGAGGATAAAACCCAGCAATACGGGCGATAGCGGGAAGTCGAGCTTGCGCAGGATGTAGCCGAAGATACCGATACCGATCATCAGGAAGAGATCGAACGTGGTGGCATGCACGGCGTACACACCGATCGCGGTGATAATGGCGATCACGGGCACCAGCGCCCAGTTCGGTACGGCGAGGATGCGCGTGAAGATGCGGATCATCGGGATGTTGAGGATCACCAGCATGATATTGGCGATAAACAACGACGCGATCAGGCCCCAGACGATGTCGGGTTGCTGTTGGAACAGCAGCGGGCCCGGGGTGATGTTGTACAGCGACAGGGCGCCGATCATCACCGCCGTAGTGCCCGAACCGGGTACGCCCAAGGTCAGCATCGGCACCAGGGCGCCGCAGGCGGAGGCGCCGATGGCGGTTTCCGGGGCCGCGAGGCCGCGCATGTCACCCTGGCCGAACTTGCCGCCGGCACCGGCCATGCGTTTTTCGGTCATGTAGGCAACGGCGGACGCCAAGGTAGCACCGGCACCGGGCAGCACGCCCATGATGAACCCGAGCAAGCCGCAACGGATATTCACCGCGAACACCGCGCCGGCTTCCTTGAGGTTGAATAGCATGCGCCCGGTGGCTTTGACCGCTTCCTGGCCACGGTGGGTTTTTTCCAGCAACAACAGGATCTCGCTGATGGAGAACAGGCCGAGCACCAGCACCACGAACTGAATGCCATCGGTGAGGTGGATGTTGTCACCGGTAAAGCGGTACACGCCGCTGTTGGCGTCGATGCCCACCGCCGAGAGGAACAGGCCGATCAGCGCCGCGACAAAGGTTTTCAACGGTTTGTCACCGGCCATGCCGCCGAGGCAGACAATCGCGAACACCATCAGTACGAAATATTCCGCCGGGCCGAAGGCAATCGCCCATTTGGCCAGCAGCGGTGCGAACAACACCATGCCGCAGGTAGCGATGAACGCACCGATGAACGAACTCCAGGCGGACAACGACAACGCCACACCGGCAAGGCCTTTACGGGCCATCGGATAACCGTCGAGGGTGGTCATCACGGTAGAGGCTTCGCCCGGGATGTTGAGCAGGATCGAGCTGATACGCCCGCCGTATTCGCAACCCAGGTACACGGCGGCCAGCAGGATCAACGCCGACTCGGGCGGCAGGCCCAGGGCGAAAGCGATGGGGATCAACAGCGCCACGCCGTTGATCGGGCCCAGGCCCGGTAACAGGCCGACCACGGTGCCGATCAGAGTGCCGCACAGCGCGGTCACCAGGTTGTAGGGGCTCAGCGCGACGCCGAAGCCCTGGCCCAAATAGCCGAAAGTATCCATATCAGTTCTCCAGAACGTCGAGCAGACCGAGGGGCAGCGGTACGTCCATGGCTTTATCGAACAACAGATAAAGGCCGACGCTCATCAAGGTGATGATCACCGCACCGGGCAACCAGCGGCCGCCATACAGCCGTGCCATCGGAATACCGATCAACATGCTGCTGAGGATGAAACCCAGGGATTCGAAGGTGCCGGCAAAGACCAGCAACAGGGCCACGCAGATACCGATCTTGATCAGCGTCTGGCGGTCCAGCGCGGGTTCTTCTTCCGTGTGTTTGGTCGGCTGTGGGCGAAAGAGCATGTAGAGCAGGCCCAGGCTCATCAGCCCGAGCATCAGCAGCGGGTAGGCCCGCGGCCCGACCGGCTCGTAGGAAAACGACGCCTGATACGGCCAGGCCATCAGGGCTAATCCCGCGCAGACCAGCAGCATCACCGAGGCGAAAATGCGTTGTAAGAGCATGTGGAACTCCTGGGCCGTGCCCTCGTTCATGAGGGCACGGCCGTGCAAAAGAGGGGCGATTACTGGATCAGGCCGAACTCTTTGGCCAGCACTTTGTAGTCAGCTACCTGTTTCTTCACGTAGGTGTCCAGCTCCGGGCCGGTCATGGCGAACGGGAACAGCTCGCGCTGGTCACGCAGCTTGGCGAACTCTTCGGAGGCCAGCAGTTTGTCGAAGGCCTCCTTCCACCAGGCGTAGTCGGCATCGCTGACTTTTGGCCCGAGGTAGAAGCCCCGCACTACGGGCCAGACAATGTCGTAGCCTTGCTCTTTGGCGGTCGGAATGTTCTTCATTTCCGGCTCGTCCAGGCGCTGCTCGGAGAACACCGCCAGCAGCCGCATGTCGCCGCTCAAGATGTGCGGCATGGAATCGGAGATGTCGGTACTGCCCACCTGAATGTGACCACCGAGCAGAGCCGTGGCGATTTCGCCGCCGCCTTCGAGTGCCACATAACGCAGCTCGCGCGGGTTGATCCCGGCGGCCTTGGCGATCAGCGCGGTTTGCATCCAGTCCTGGCTGCCGACGGTGCCGCCGGAACCGATGACCACGCTGCCCGGGTCTTTCTTCAGGGCTTTGACCAGATCGTCGAGGGTCTTGTAGGGCGAATCGCTTTTCACTGCGATGGCTCCGTAGCTGGTGCCCACCGCCGCCAGCCAACGCACGGCACTCTCATCGAAGCGACCGAACTTGCCTTGCGCCAGGTTCAACAGCGAACCGCTGGACCAGGCGACCAGCGTACCGGCATCTGCAGGGCGCTGAGCCACCACCGCGTTGTAGGCGACCGCGCCCACGCCGCCGGGCATGTAGGTCACGCGCATGGGTTTGCTCAGCAGCTTTTCGTTGACCAGCGCGCTTTGCGCCAATTTGCAGGTCAGGTCAAAACCGCCACCGGGGGAAGCCGGGGCGATACATTCCGGGCGTTTGGGTTCGTCGGCCAGTAGTTGACCGGCGAACAGCATGCAGCCGGCGGCAAGGGCCAATTTACGCAATGAAAAGGTCATGGGTATCTCCGTCGTTGTTGTTATGAGCTTTTTGACTACCAAAGCGCCACGCTGTAGCTGACCAGCAGGCGCACTTCATCCGCATCACGGGCCGAATAGTTGGAACGGTACGTGGCATTGCGCAGGCGCACGGCGAGGTCCTTGAACGTACCGCTTTGCACCACGTAGCGGATCTCGCTGTTGCGTTCCCACTCTTTGCCGGTCTCGCCGTTCCTGAGCTTGATATTGTCGCCTGACAGGTAACGGCTCATGAAGCTCAGGCCGGGAATCCCCAGCTTGGCGAAGTCGTAGTCGTAGCGCGCCTGCCAGGAGCGTTCTTCGGCGCCGGCAAAGTCGTTGATCTGGACGAAGTTGACCAGGTACGGATCGCTGCCATCCACGTAGGGAAAAGCGCTGTCGCCGGACATGTGCTGGTAACCGGCGCTGAGCTTATGGCCATTGAGGGCATAGCTGAACAGGCCGTTGAGGGAGGTGTTGTCGATTTTGCCGCCGCGGGCGGCACCGGTGTCATCGCTGATGGCCAGGCGCAGGTCGGCGCCAACGGTGCCGGGGCCCATCGGACGCGAGGCGACCAGGCCGAGGAAGTGCTGGCGGTAGACGTCATCCAGTTGGGCGAAGTGGTAGCTGCCGGTGATCTTGTCGGCGAATGTGTAGTCGACACCGCCGAAATTGAAGTGCTTGCCGGTGGCGCCACTGACGAAACGGCTGTTCTTATTGTTGAGGGCGATGTCTTCGTAGTCGGTGGAGTCGCGGTCCTTGGCTTTGTCCAGGCGGCCACCGGTGAACACGAGGTTCTTGAACTCCTTGGACGTCAGCAGGCCGCCATTGAACGTCTGCGGCAGGATGCGACCGTCGTTGGGCTTGAGGATCGGCAGCTCGGGCATCAGTGCACCGACTTTCAGCTCGGTGGCGGAGATCTTCACTTTGCCGGTCAGGCCGAGCTTGGAGTACTCGTCGACCGCGCGACCGTCATCGGTGGGCAACAGGCCGGTGCCGGTGCGATCGGGGCTGGAGTCGAGCTTGACCCCGAGCATGCCCAGCGCATCCACACCAAAGCCGACGGTGCCGTCGGTGTAGCCCGATTGCAGGTTGAGCATGAAGCCCTGGGCCCATTCGTCACGCTTGGATTGCTGGGCGCTGGTGCCGTCGCGAAAATCGCGGTTGAAGTACATGTTGCGGGTTTCCAGGGTCGCGCTGCTGTCTTCGAAGAAGGCGGCCTGGCTGACCGGGGAAAAGCCGGCAAGGGCGGCGGCGCTGGTCAGGGCGGTTCGGGTCAGGCGGGAAAAACGCACAGGCGGGCGAGCCTGGGGCTGTGTCGACAGCATCGTTGTGTACTCCGTTATTGTTCTTATTTTGGCGAAAACGCTTCGAGGCGTTTTTCGGGCGTTGCGAGTCAGGCAACTGGGTGGGCATAGACCACCGAGGTTGGATGCTAAAGGGCGAACCTTTCACTAACCTTTCAGTTGTCTTTCAGTGTTTTCGGGCTTCACAGGCTATGCGGCGCCTGTAAACTGCCCCGCAAAGCGTGGCGCCGACCATGCCCGTATAAGGTGGAAATCCATGCGTGTCCTCTTGGTTGAAGACCATTTGCAACTCGCCGAAAGTGTCGCCCAGGCGCTCAAGAGCACAGGGTTGACCGTCGATGTGCTGCACGATGGGGTGGCCGCGGACCTGGCCTTGAGCAGCGAGGACTATGCGGTAGCGGTCCTCGATGTCGGGTTGCCGCGCATGGACGGTTTCGAGGTGCTGGCACGCTTGCGGGCGCGCGGTAAAAACCTGCCGGTGCTGATGCTGACGGCGCGCAGTGACGTAAAGGACCGCGTGCATGGCCTGAACCTGGGGGCCGACGACTACCTCGCCAAACCCTTTGAACTGACGGAGCTGGAAGCACGGGTAAAGGCGCTGCTGCGCCGCAGCGTACTCGGCGGCGAGCGCCAGCAGACCTGCGGCGTGCTGGTCTACGACCTGGATACGCGGCGGTTCACGGTGGGGGGCGAACTGATGACGTTGACCTCTCGCGAGCAAGCGGTATTGGAGGCCTTGATTGCACGCCCGGGCCGCGTGATGAGCAAGGAGCAACTGGCTTCCCAGGTGTTCGGCCTCGACGAAGAAGCCAGCCCCGATGCGATCGAAATCTACGTGCACCGCCTGCGCAAGAAGCTTGATGGCCAACCCATTGCCATCGTGACTTTCCGCGGCCTGGGGTATTTGCTGGAAGCACGTGATGCATAAGCCCAGCAGCCTGCGTTGGCGGTTGCTGTGGAACCTGGCGCTGCTCTTGGTGGTGTTGATGCTCGCCAGTGGCATGAGTGCCTACTGGAATGGGCGCGAAGCCGCCGACACTGCGTATGACCGCACGCTGCTGGCCTCGGCGCGGACGATCGCCGCCGGGTTGACCCAGGTCGATGGCACGCTCAGCGCCAATGTGCCGTATGTGGCTTTGGATACCTTTGCCTACGACAGCGCCGGGCGCATTTATTATCAGGTCAACGACATTGATCAGAAGCTGATCTCCGGCTACGAACACCTTCCCGGACCACCGCCCGGCACGCCGCGCACCGATGATTACCCCGCCTTGGCGCGCTTCTACGATGCAAAGTACCAGGGCCAGCCGGTGCGGGTGGTGAGCCTGCTCAAGGCGGTGTCGGAACCGAATATGAACGGCATGGCGGAAATCCGCGTCGCCGAGACGGAGGAAGCCCGCGTCGCCATGGCGCGCAGCCTGATGGCCGATACCTTACTGCGCTTGGGCATGCTGGCTATCGGCGCGTTGCTGCTGGTGTGGTTTGCGGTGAGCGCGGCGCTGCGCCCGCTGGAGCGTCTGCGCACGGCGGTGGAGGAGCGTCAGCCCGACGACTTGCGGCCGCTGCCGCTGGTGGAGGTGCAGCATGAGTTCGGCCCACTGGTGCGTTCGATCAACCACTTCACTGAACGTCTGCGCGGTCAGTTCGAGCGCCAGGCGCAGTTCATTGCCGACGCTTCCCACGAGTTGCGTACGCCGTTGGCCGCACTGAAGGCCCGACTGGAACTGGGCCTGCGTGCCGAAGACCCCGGCACCTGGCGCAGCACCCTGGAGGCCGCCGCCCAGGGCACCGACCGCCTGACTCACTTGGCCAACCAATTGTTGTCCCTGGCGCGTATTGAAAACGGTGCCCGGGCAATTGCCGAGGGGGGCGCGCAGTTACTCGACCTTAGCCAGTTGGCGCGGGAACTGGGCATGGCCATGGCGCCGTTGGCGCATGCGCGGGGCGTCGCCCTGGCGCTGGAAGCCGATGAGCCGGTGTGGCTGCGCGGCGAGCCTACATTGTTGAACGAGCTGCTGAGTAACCTGGTGGACAACGCACTCGCCCACACCCCACCCGGCGGCAACGTGATTCTGCGGGTCACGGCCCCGGCGGTGCTTGAGGTCGAGGATGACGGGCCAGGTATCCCGCTCGATGAGCGGGACCGGGTTTTCGAGCGCTTTTATCGCCGTAGCCAGCAGGGCGTGGGTTCAGGGCTGGGGTTGGCGATTGTTGGGGAGATCTGCCGGGCGCATCTGGCGCAGATCAGTTTGCACGACGGTGAATCAGCGGGGTTGAAAGTGCGGGTGAGTTTTATCGCGGGGTGATCAGTAAAACATTGAGCGCGCTTCATCCAGCTCTGCACGCAGGGCATCGCTGTAGGGATCCAGGCGTAGCTTCTTCATGGCCGGCAATGTCGATACCGGTACATCAGCCAGCGGGTGGTCGGTGCCTCGATGACAATACAGGGCGGCGACTTGCACCAGGTCGATGTAGTCCAGCTTCGGCGAGTCGCGCTCCAGGTCCAGGTATTGCCCCGGCAGGCTGGCCAGCATCTCCGGGAACTCCCAGACGCGCAGCAGTTTGTCCCCGAGCACGGGGTGAATGCTGTCGATTACGTGATTAAGGCTGACCGGGTCCGCGAGCAGCTCGTAGTGGTCTTCGGCATAGGTGAGGATCGGCAGCACGCCGATCTGATGCACCAGCCCGCCGAGGGCGGCCTGGTCCGGCTTCAGCTGGCTGTGGCTGCGGCACAGGGTATAGCTGACGCCTGCCACTTCCAGGCTGCGTCGCCAGACTTCGCGCATTTTCAGTTCGACCACTTCGGAGCGGGCGTGAAAGATCTGCTCCATCACCAGGCCGATGGCCAGGTTGCTGCTGTAGTTGGTGCCCAGCCGGGTGATGGCGGTATGCAGGTCGGTGACTTCCTGGGTTGCGCGCAACAGGGGGCTGTTGACCACTTTGATCAGCCGCGCCGACAAAGCGGTATCGCGACCGATCACTTTGCTCAAGTGGCTGATGCTGATATCCGGGTCTTCGGCGGCTTGGCGAATCTTCAGGGCCACTTCCGGTAATGTCGGCAGAACCAGGTCATCGTTGTCGATGGCCTTTACCAAAGCCTGTTGAACTTTTTCCGCCAGCTTGTTCATTCATGCTCTCTAGGGTGCTGCAAAAGGTACGGCGATTAACGCTGGATCTCTTTATCGCGATCCAATAGGTAGGGCAGGTCGAGCAGTTGCAGGCCGGGGCCTTCCAGGGTGCCTGAGCGGATATCGCCGCCGTCGGCAGCTTCGGCTTGCAACACGGCCAGAAGTTCAACGCCCTGGTCAGCTTTTGCCGCGATCACGACTTCGCCGATCGAACTGTTGTGGTTGGGAGAGAACAGTGGGGTGCCAGGCTCGGGCAGTTCGGCCGCATTGAGACTCAGGCGATACAGGCGTCGTTTGAGCTTGCCCAGGTACTGCATGCGCGCGACGATTTCCTGGCCGGTGTAGCAGCCTTTCTTGAAGCTGACGCCGCCTACGGCTTGCAGGTTGAGCATTTGCGGAATGAACAGCTCGCGGGTTTGTGGCATGACCTGGCCAATGCCTGCACGGATCTGGCCGAGCAACCATTCATTCAGGCCGGCTTCTTTCAACTGTGCGCTCAATTGCGTACGTATGGCTTCGGCCTGGTCTGCAGGGACCCAGAGTTCGGCGCGGTTGGGGGAGACACGAATGGCGATCAGCGAATCGGTACGCACGACGCTGTCGGTTTCGGCAGGCAATGGAAGGCCGAGGCTGGCCAGGGCCTGGTCCGCATCTGTCAGACCAAAGCGTGCCCACGCGGCACTTTCGTCAGTGAGTTTGGATTTGGAGAACACCGCGTACTTTTTCAGGTCAGCCAGTTGCGGTTCGAGCAATTCGGTGGCCATTGCCAGAAGCACGCCGTCGCCTTGCAGCAGGATGCGAAAGCTCGACTGCATACGCCCTTTCTGTGTGCAGCGCGCGCCGAGGCTTGCTTGAGTGTCGCTCAGGTAATTGAGGTTGCAGGTCAGTTGCCCTTGCAGGAACTTGGCAGCGTCGGCGCCGCGGACGGCGAGTACGCCTTCGTGGGACAGGGGGCAGAAAAAAGCAGAGTCAGCCATGGGTCATCGCAGGTCAAAAAGTCATGGGTGCATCATAGAGGGGCGCCCGGCAAATGGATAGTTTCCATAAGAGGCGACCAAAGCCGACTGTTCCACTGCCGTCGGGCCTGTATACTTGCCGCCTATTTGAGGAGCGCTCCATGGTCGAAGATGTAGAAATCAATCGCCTCTACTGGCACAGCCGCCGCGGCATGCTGGAGCTGGATGTGTTGTTGGTGCCGTTTACCAAAGAGGTATACGCGACGCTCAACCAGGTAGATCGTGACCTCTACGTCAGGCTGTTGACGTGCGAAGACCAGGACATGTTCGGCTGGTTCATGGAGCGCAACGAGTCGCAAGACCCGGAGCTGCAGCGCATGGTTCGGATGATCCTGGATCGTGTCCAGCCCAAATAGTCGCTTCGAATGCCGCTGGCGGCCCTCCCGGCTGCTGCTGGCGGCGTATCTTCTTGCCCAGTTGTTCGCGCTGGGGAGTTGGCCGGTTCTCGATCTGCCTTATTCAAGCCTTGGCATGCTGTTGTGCCTGGCTCACGCCGCCTGGGTGTTACCGCGACACATCCTGTTGACTCACCGTTCGTCGGTGCGAGGTCTGCGCCGTGACGAAGACGGCTGGCACCTGTTCAGTGATGAGCGCGGCTGGCACCGTGTGCAACTGCGGCCCGACAGCCTGGCATTGCCGTTGGTCGTGGTGCTGCGTTACCGCGTGCCGGGTGAGTGGCGCGTGCGTTCACTCTGTGTACCGAGGGACGCGCAGGGCGCCGATGTGCATCGGCGTCTGCGGGTGCGCCTCAAGTTCAGCCGCCGTAGGTGGTTGGCACC
This sequence comes from Pseudomonas sp. MWU13-2517, assembly GCF_023242545.1. Lineage (NCBI taxonomy): Bacteria > Pseudomonadati > Pseudomonadota > Gammaproteobacteria > Pseudomonadales > Pseudomonadaceae > Pseudomonas > Pseudomonas sp. MWU13-2517. The sequence continues at coordinate 73,351 of NZ_JALMFA010000002.1, forward strand.
AGGATAGTGTCGCGGGCTTCGGGCAGCATCTGCGGGTAGTCAAGCGTGTAGTGCAGGCCCCGGCTTTCCTTGCGCTCCATGGCGGAGCGGATCATCAGTTCCGCGACTTGGGCCAGGTTGCGCAATTCGATCAGGTCGCGGCTGACCTTGTAGTTGCTGTAGAACTCGTCGATCTCATCCAGCAACAGCCGCACCCGGTGTTGTGCCCGTTGCAGGCGTTTATTGGTGCGCACGATTCCCACGTAGTCCCACATGAAGCGCCGCAACTCATCCCAGTTGTGGGCGATGATCACATCTTCGTCCGAGTCGGTAACCTGGCTGGCGTCCCAGCGGGGCAGGGCGGCGGGCACCGCGATACGTGGCAACTGCTCCAGTATGTCGGCCGCCGCCGAGCGCGCGTAGACGAAGCATTCAAGCAGCGAATTGCTGGCCATGCGGTTGGCACCGTGCAGGCCGGTGAAGCTGGTTTCGCCGATCGCATACAGGCCCGGCACATCGGTGCGGCCATGCTGGTCGACCATTACGCCACCACAGGTGTAGTGCGCCGCCGGCACCACCGGGATCGGGCCTTGGGTGATGTCGATATTGAAGGTCAGGCAGCGTTCGTAGACCGTCGGGAAGTGGGTCTTGATGAAGGCTTCGGGCTTGTGGCTGATGTCCAGGTAGACGCAGTCGATGCCCAGGCGCTTCATTTCATGGTCGATCGCGCGGGCGACGATATCCCGTGGCGCCAGTTCGGCGCGCGGGTCGAAGCGCTGCATGAAGCGCTCGCCATTTGGCAGTTTCAGGTGCGCGCCTTCACCGCGCAGGGCTTCGGTGATCAGGAAACTCTTGGCCTGGGGGTGGTACAGGCAAGTGGGGTGGAACTGGTTGAACTCCAGGTTGGCCACGCGACAGCCGGAGCGCCAGGCCATGGCAATGCCGTCACCGCAGGCACCGTCAGGGTTACTGGTATAGAGGTACACCTTGGCTGCACCGCCGGACGCGAGGACGGTGAAGCGTGCGCCGTAGGTGTCGACCTCGCCGCTGGCACGGTTGAGCACATAGGCGCCGAGGCAACGTTCGCCTTCCAGGCCCAGGCGTTTTTCGGTGATCAGGTCTACGGCGACGCGTTGCTCCAACAGTTCGATGTTGGGGCGTTGGCGCGCCTGGTCGAGCAATGTCTTGAAGATCGCAGCACCGGTGGCGTCGGCGGCATGGATGATGCGTCGGTGGCTGTGGCCGCCTTCACGGGTCAGGTGGAACTCGAATCCGCCATCATCGTTGCCCGCCTGCTCGTCACGCGTGAACGGCACGCCTTGATCGATCAACCATTGAATGGCTTCACGGCTATGTTCGACGGTAAAGCGCACCGCCTCTTCATTGCACAGGCCGCCGCCGGCGTTGAGGGTGTCTTCAACGTGGGATTGCACCGTGTCGGTGTCGTCCAGCACGGCAGCGACACCGCCCTGGGCCCAGAAGGTCGAGCCGTTGGCCAGGTCGCCCTTGCTCAGTACTGCAATGCGCAAATGGCTGGGCAGGGTCAGCGCAAGACTTAAACCGGCCGCGCCGCTGCCGATCACCAGGACATCGTGTTGAAATTGTTGGCTCATTGGAAGGATTCCGCAAAAAGCGATCCGAGAGGCTGGCGCGAACAGGACGCCTGGATCGGCGAATCAAAGGGTCACACGGGCCACTAGTATATAGAGGGGGGGAGCGGCACAATAGCCGGGCATTCGTGGCAATATGAGATTGCCTTGTATGACGCGGCTGAAAGCAGCCGGTTATTGAAATGGGAACTTTTAGCAGCAGATCCGACTCAATAGCAGGTTGCCCGAAAGCTGGGAAACGTTGAGTTTATTGGCCCGTCGGGAGCATTGGACGCGTCAGGAAACCGACGACAAGATTATTCGCGCAGCCGGCGTTGCCCGTGCTGCGTTTTTCGTGTGTGCCAAATCAGTGCGCGCCGGAAACTTGCTTGAAAGGGGAGAACTTTTGCGAAAAGCCCGAGTCTATGTTTGCAAGCCTGGTCGTTTAGTTATGCAAGCCTCCTTCAAGTACAACGAGGAGTGTTCATGCTAACCCAGGAAGAGGATCAGCAGCTGGTCGAGCGCGTTCAGCGCGGTGACAGGCGTGCGTTTGATCTGCTAGTGCTGAAATATCAGCACAAAATTCTCGGGTTGATCGTGCGATTCGTGCACGACACCCATGAAGCGCAGGACGTAGCACAGGAAGCCTTTATCAAGGCATACCGTGCGCTAGGCAATTTCCGCGGTGATAGTGCGTTCTACACGTGGCTATATCGCATCGCCATTAACACGGCGAAGAACTATCTGGTGTCTCGCGGCCGCCGCCCACCTGATAGCGATGTAAGTTCAGAAGATGCTGAATTCTACGATGGTGATCATGGTCTGAAGGATCTCGAGTCGCCGGAGCGTGCACTGTTGCGCGACGAGATCGAGGGCACCGTTCATCGCACAATTCAGCAGCTACCAGAAGATTTGCGTACGGCGTTAACTTTACGTGAATTCGATGGTCTGAGTTACGAAGACATTGCGAGCGTCATGCAATGTCCGGTGGGGACTGTAAGGTCACGGATTTTCCGGGCCCGGGAAGCCATCGACAAAGCCTTGCAACCGTTGTTGCAGGAAAACTAAAGACAGCGGCGACAGCCAAGAGAGGAACCGCCATGAGTCGTGATGCCCTGCAGGAATCGCTGTCCGCAGTGATGGATAACGAAGCGGATGAACTGGAACTTCGTCGAGTGCTCAACGCATTTGATGATGCCGAAACCCGTGATACCTGGTCTCGTTACCAAGTCGCTCGGGCGGTGATGCACAAGGATCTACTAATCCCTCGTTTGGATATTGCTGCGGCCGTTTCTGCTGCACTGGCTGATGAAGCCGTTCCGGCAAAAGCTGCTCGGGGACCATGGCGCAGCCTGGGTCGCCTGGCTGTGGCTGCCTCGGTGACTGTGGCTGTATTGGCGGGTGTTCGCCTTTACAACCAGGACGAGATCGCCGGCAATGAACTGGCCCAACAGGCTCAGCAACCGGTCATGGCAGGTCCGCAAGTCAAGGGTCCAGCTGTACTGGCCGGCTACAAGGAAAGCTCCGACGCCACCGGCCCTATGGCCAACGGTGTGCTTCAAGGGCAATCCGGCTGGCAGGATCAGCGCCTTCCAGGCTACCTGCGTCAACACGCACAGGAGTCTGCCTTGAAAGGTACTGAAAGCGCTCTGCCTTACGCACGTGCTGCAAGCCTGGAAAACCGTTGAACCGCTGAGGAGCCCTATGCGCGCCATACCGCTCCTTACGCTTTTGCTCAGCAGCTGGTTTGCACTATCCGCCCACGCCGATGAAGCTCAAGACTGGCTGACTCGACTTGGGCGGGCAGAGCAGCAGCAAAGCTTCGAAGGTTCGTTCGTCTACGAGCGTAATGGCAGTTTTTCTACCCATAACATCTGGCATCGCGTCCAGGATGGTCAGGTTCGTGAGCGGTTATTACAGCTCGACGGTTCTGCCCAGGAAGTTGTGCGGGTAGATGGCCGTACTCAATGCGTCAGTGGCACACTCGTCGCAGGCCTTGGGAATTCGCGTGACGCCTCGGCTGCGCGTGCTCTCGATCCACAAAAACTCACTCCACTTTACGAACTGACAGTTATCGGTAAATCCCGCGTGGCCGGTCGTAATGCGGTGATTGTCTCGGTCACGCCACGGGACCAATACCGCTATGGTTTCGAGCTGCATCTGGATCGTGAAACGGCGTTGCCACTCAAATCGTTGCTGCTCAACGATCAGGGACAGTTGTTGGAGCGCTTTCAGTTCACCCGCCTGAATACGTCGGTGACACCTTCTGATCGCGATCTGCAGCCAAGCAGCGAATGCACACCTATCGCCCTCTCTAAAAGCAACGCGCCAGAAGTGCCCGCAAGTCAGGCATGGCATCTGAATTGGTTACCACCTGGTTTTCAGCTCACCAGCAGTACCGCACGCCAGGATGCCCACACCAAATCCACGATTGACAGCTTGATGTATGACGACGGTCTTGCGCGCTTCTCGGTATTTCTCGAGTCGACAGACGGCGCGAACGTGAGCGAAACCCGCACTCAGCTGGGGCCCACGGTTGCCGTGTCGCGGCGCCTGAACACGGTGGACGGTGAGGTGATGGTGACGGTTGTCGGCGAAATCCCCATCGGCACTGCCGAACGCATTGCGCTGTCGGTGCGCGGTGAAAAGGTTGCCACCCAGCCGTGAGTTGTTAATCCTATGTTCATCCTGATCTTTCAATGTGAGCCCCTGCATGGTTGGGTGTTGAGAACATGAAATGTCCGGATCAGTATTTTCACTTGCAAAAAATCCCCATGTTTTTTATAGGTCAGGGTTTGTCGATCCTGGCCTTGTTTTGTTCGCGGAACAAAAATGCCTGTCGTAGCTTTCGGCGTTTCTTGAACCCTGTCGCTCAACCCTGCTCGTCGTAACGGGAGCTGTATGTCGATACCACGTTTGAAGTCTTACTTGTCCATAGTCGCCACGGTGCTGGTGCTGGGTCAGGCTGTGTCCGCGCAAGCGGCTGAACTGCCTGACTTCACCCAACTGGTGGAGCAGGCCTCGCCTGCCGTGGTGAACATCAGTACCACGCAAAAATTGCCCGAGCGCAAAGTCTCGAACCAGCAGATGCCGGACCTCGAGGGGCTGCCGCCGATGCTGCGCGAGTTCTTCGAGCGCGGTATGCCGCAGCAACGTTCCCCACGTGGCGGCGGCGGTGGCCAGCGCGAAGCGCAGTCCCTGGGCTCGGGTTTCATTATTTCGCCCGATGGCTACATCCTCACCAACAACCATGTGATTGCCGATGCTGACGAGATCCTCGTGCGCCTGGCCGACCGCAGTGAGTTGAAAGCCAAGCTGATCGGCACGGACCCACGTTCCGACGTGGCCTTGCTGAAAATCGATGGCAAGGATTTGCCTGTGCTGAAACTGGGCAAATCCCAGGACCTGAAAGCCGGGCAGTGGGTCGTGGCAATCGGTTCGCCATTCGGCTTTGACCATACCGTCACCCAGGGCATCGTCAGTGCCATTGGCCGTAGCCTGCCGAACGAAAACTACGTGCCGTTCATCCAGACCGACGTGCCGATCAACCCGGGTAACTCCGGCGGTCCGCTGTTCAACCTGGCGGGCGAGGTAGTGGGTATCAACTCGCAGATCTACACCCGCTCCGGTGGCTTCATGGGCGTGTCCTTCGCGATTCCTATCGATGTAGCCATGGACGTTTCCAACCAGCTCAAGAGCGGTGGCAAAGTCAGCCGTGGCTGGTTGGGGGTCGTGATCCAGGAGGTTAACAAAGACCTGGCTGAATCCTTCGGCCTCGACAAGCCGGCCGGCGCACTGGTCGCGCAGATTCAGGACGACGGCCCGGCTGCCAAAGGCGGGCTGCAAGTAGGCGACGTGATCCTGAGCATGAATGGCCAGCCGATCATTATGTCCGCCGATTTGCCGCACCTGGTTGGTGCTCTGAAAGCGGGCAGCAAAGCCAAGCTGGAAGTTATTCGTGATGGCAAGCGTCAAACCATCGAGCTGACCGTTGGTGCTATCCCTGATGAGAATGCCACCCTCGACGCGCTGGGCAATGCCAAGCCAGGCGTTGAGCGCAGCAGCAACCGCCTGGGCATTGCGGTGGCTGAGCTGACCGCCGAGCAGAAGAAGAGCTTCGACCTCAAGGGCGGCGTTGTGATCAAGGAAGTCCAGGACGGCCCAGCTGCCTTGATCGGCCTGCAACCGGGCGATGTGATCACCCACCTGAATAACCAGGCGATCAACTCCACCAAGGAATTCACCGACATCGCCAAGGCGTTGCCGAAGAATCGCTCGGTGTCGATGCGTGTCCTGCGTCAGGGGCGTGCCAGCTTCATCACGTTCAAACTGGCAGAGTAATGCTCTAGCCTATTAAAAAGCCCCGCTTTCGTTTAACGGAGGCGGGGCTTTTTTGTGGGCGATGGGTTTACCCCATCATCCCTTTTACCAAACGTTCCTGTTCAATCAATTCACGTTGGCGTGCATCGATACGCGAGGACAACGGGAAGTTGCTGCCGGCCCGGCGCTTGGCAAAGTCCAACTGCTGAATGGCCTGCGTGAAGTCACCGACCAAGGCAAAGTACTCGGCGCGGGCCTGATGCAAACCGATGATATTGCCGGATAAACCGCGTGTCTCGGCAACCTGGTACCACACATCGGGGTCATCGGGACGGGATTTGAGCAGGCCATCCAAGGCTTTTTCCGCGTCCGCGGTACGGTTCTGCTTGAGCAGCAAGTCCACGCGCACCTGATTCAGCGGATAGTTGCCAGGGTATTGGATGAGCATCCGGTCCGTGCGTTGCTGGGCGTCCGGCAGGCGATTGTTGGTGATATCCAACTCGATCTGCGCCAGGTTGTAGGTGATGTCGTTGGGCGACTTGGCCAGTAGGGGGGCCAGGTTTTCTCGGGCCTCCTTGAGCTTGGTACCCTTGATCTGGGCAATAGCCAGGCCATAGCGCGCCACGTCGTTTTTTGGATTCTCGTCCAGTTGTGCCTGAAAGCGCTTGGCGGCGAGGCCCGGGGTATCTTCGTATTGCAGCTGTACGCGCGCGCGGATTAATTGATAGCGCAAGCTGTCTTCCGTGCCGCCGGGCTTGGCTTGCTCGGCGCGGTTGCGGGTGTCGGCAATCCGCGACTCGGTAACCGGGTGAGTCAACAGGAACTCCGGCGGCTTGGCGTCAAAACGGTATTGGCGCATCAGCCGTTCGAACATGGTGGGCATCGAACGCGGGTCATAACCGGCTTTTTCCAGATTGAGGATGCCGATACGGTCGGCCTCCTGTTCGTTCTGGCGCGAGAACCGGCGCTGCTCCTGGATGGCCGCCGCCTGGCTGCCGGCAATGGCGGCAATACCGGCGTCACCTGCGCCTGCTGCCGCAGCGATGATACCGCCGAGCAGGGCGGCCATCATCGGGATCTGCATACGCGACTGCGCTTCTACGCCCCGTGCAAAGTGACGCTGGGACAAGTGAGCCAATTCGTGGGCCAATACCGATGCATACTCACCTTCGGTCTGGGCATTTAGGAACAGTCCGCCGTTGACCCCGACAATCCCACCAGGCGCGGCAAAGGCGTTGAGTTGGGGGCTATTGATCAGGATGAACTCCAGGCGCCGATCATTGACCTGGCTGGTCTCCACCAGTTTGTACACGCTGGTTTCGACATAGTCCTTGAGCTGTGGGTCGTTGAGCTGCGAGACCTGACCGCGCAGGTAAGCAAGCCAGGCGCGACCCAATTGGAATTCCTGTTGTGGCGAGACAATGGCAGAACTGGCGTCGCCAAGTGACGGCAGGTCGTCAGCGAAGCCCGGAGAGGCCAGCAAGCAAGCCAGCGTCAGCAGGGTAGGGCGCAAAAAAGTCATGCACAGAGCCTTTCGACAAAGAGCTTACTGTATCCGGACACTGAGCTTCGGACCAGATATTCTAAGCGGCCCCAACGCTTGTTCGGAGTAAAACCATGACCGACGCTGTAGCCTTTGATGCGGAACTTGACGCCAGTGGCCTCAATTGCCCGCTGCCCCTGCTCAAGGCCAAGTTGGAACTCAACCAGTTGGCCAGCGGCGCGGTTCTCAAGGTGACTGCCACGGACGCCGGTTCCCAACGAGATTTCCGGACATTTGCCAAACTGGCCGGCCACACCTTGCTGCACGAAGAAGACCTTGACGGTGTGTACCGTTACTGGTTGCGCAAAGCTTGAACCGTTCGTTCATACCACCCGAGGTTGATTGATGTTCAAAGTGTTACGAGACTGGATTCAGCGCTACTTCTCTGATGAAGAAGCCGTGGTGCTGGCCGTCCTGCTGTTCCTGGCTTTTACGGCCGTGCTCACCTTGGGCGGCATGCTGGCGCCCGTACTGGCAGGGATGGTGCTGGCGTACCTGATGCAGGGGCTGGTTACCACCCTGGAACGTTTGCGCTTACCAGGTGGTGTGGCAGTCGGGTTGGTGTTTGCCTTGTTTATGGGCTTGCTGGTGGTGTTCATCGTGGTAGTGCTGCCGCTGCTGTGGCATCAGATGATCACCCTGTTCAACGAGTTGCCGGGGATGCTGGCCAAGTGGCAATCGTTGTTGCTGTTGTTGCCTGAGCGCTATCCGCATTTGGTGTCGGATGAGCAGGTGTTGCAGGCTATTGAAGTGGCGCGTGGCGAGATCGGAAAATTCGGGCAGTGGGCGCTGACGTTTTCTCTGTCCAGCCTGCCTTTGTTGGTCAACATCATGATCTACCTGGTGCTGGTGCCGATCCTGGTGTTTTTCTTCCTCAAGGACCGCGAGATGATCGGCCGCTGGGTGCGCGGGTACCTGCCGCGTGAACGGGCACTGATTACCCGGGTGGCCGAGGAGATGAACCGCCAGATTGCCAACTACATTCGCGGCAAGGTGATTGAGATCGTCATCTGCGGGGGCGTTACCTACATCGCCTTTGTTGCCCTCGGGCTGAACTACGCGGCGTTACTGGCGCTGCTGGTGGGCGTGTCTGTGGTGGTGCCCTATGTCGGCGCAGTGGTGGTGACGGTGCCCGTGATGTTGATCGCTTTGTTCCAGTGGGGGTGGAGCGACCAGTTCATCTACCTGATGGCGGTGTACGGCATTATCCAGACCCTGGATGGCAATGTGCTGGTGCCGCTGCTGTTCTCGGAGGCCGTCAACCTGCACCCGGTGGCGATCATATGCGCAGTGCTGTTATTCGGTGGGCTGTGGGGATTCTGGGGCGTGTTCTTTGCGATTCCCCTGGCGACGCTGTTCAAGGCGGTGCTGGACGCGTGGCCGCGAAAGGAGCCGGTGGTGGCGCCGTTGTTGTAACGGTGGGGCCGTGTGTGGCGAGCAAGCGCTCGCCACACCCAGTCTGCTCTTATGCCTTGTCCAGCGCCTGAGCCGCCGCCAGCACCGCATCCACATGGCCTGGCACTTTCACACCACGCCATTCCTGACGCAGCACGCCATTCTTGTCGATCAAAAAGGTGCTGCGATCGACACCCAGGTATTCCTTGCCGTACAGCTTCTTCAGCTTGATCACATCAAACAGCTGACAAACTGCTTCGTCCTTGTCGCTGATCAGCTCGAACGGGAATTCCTGCTTGCCCTTGAAGTTCTCATGGGACTTCACGCTGTCGCGCGACACGCCGAATACTTCAGTGTTGGCGGCCTTGAACGCTGCGTACTGGTCACGAAAACCCTGGCCTTCGGTGGTACAGCCAGGGGTGCTGTCCTTCGGATAGAAATAGATCACCACTTGCTTGCCCTTGAGGGCCGCGAGGCTGAAGGTCTGGCCGCTGGTGGCCTGGGCTTCGAAATCGGTCACGGGGGTATCGATGGCTACCGGCATGAGTACTTCCTTACATTGGGTTCTGTGGGCGCCATGGCTCGATCAGGGCGTCAAGGTTCAGGGCGTCGGCGAAATCCAGGAACTGGTCGCGCAGCCAACTGATCTGCACGCCCGCCGGCAGGGTGACGGTGAACGTGGCGTTGAGCATGGTGCCGCCGGTTTGGGGCGCCTGGTACGTGTCGCACGTCAGGTTCTCCAGTTCGACGTTATGGTCGATGAAGAACTGGCACAGCTCATTGACGATGTCCGAGCGATACGCCGAGCTGACATAAGCGACATAGGGCAGCGCCTGAGGGCGATTCTCCAATGCGGCACTGCGTACTACGTTGACGGTGAAGTCGTGCTTCTTGGCCAGGCCCGGCAAGCCGGTCTCCAGGCGCGCCAGGGCATCCCAGCTGCCGGAAATCTGCAGCACCAGTGCACTGCATTCGCCGTGGCGGGTCAGGCGGGAGGTCACGACGGCGCAGCGGTTCTCATGGCTGGCGCGGCACAGGACGTTGGTCAGCTCCATGGGGTTGGCGCCGAGGGCACTGATTACAAGGAATTGTTCGCGAACTGTGGGGGTGGACATGCAGCCTTCCTAAAGCGATGAGCGGTCGATACTGTGTGGCTGTATCGATCAAAGGATGAAGGGTAGCGAAAAGCGTCGCCAAGGGCTAGGAGGCGGCGTTTTCATTGCGTGACCGGTCGGGTTTCATCGTGCTTCAGGCCATGCTTTGGGCCAATGATGGCATTGCCCGTCGTTTAGTTGGTCCAGAACGCATCCTCAGACGGTACTTCGCTTGTGCAAGCATCTTGGCGCCAGTACCATTACGGCTCTCTTTTTCCGGCAGGAGCGGTTGCATGATTGCGGGCAGTATGGTGGCACTGGTCACACCCATGGATGCACAAGGTCATCTCGACTGGGACAGCCTTGGCAAACTGGTGGACTTCCACCTGCAAGAAGGCACCAATGCCATTGTTGCGGTCGGCACCACAGGTGAATCGGCGACCCTCGATGTGGAAGAACACATCCAGGTGATCGAGTTCGTGGTCAAGCGTGTCGCGGGCCGCATCGCCGTAATCGCCGGTACGGGCGCCAACTCGACGCGCGAAGCGATCGAGCTGACCAAAAACGCCAAGAAGGCCGGCGCCGACGCTTGCCTGCTGGTGACCCCGTACTACAACAAGCCAACCCAGGAAGGCCTGTACCAGCACTTTCGCGCCATCGCCGAAGCTGTCGAGATCCCGCAGATCCTCTACAACGTTCCGGGCCGTACCGCCTGCGACATGAAGGCTGAGACCGTGATCCGCCTGTCCACCGTGCCGAATATCATCGGCATCAAGGAAGCCACCGGCGACTTGCAGCGCGCCAAGGACATCCTGGCCGGCGTGAGCAGCGACTTCCTGGTGTATTCCGGTGACGACGCCACGGCTGTCGAGCTGATCCTGCTGGGCGGCAAGGGCAACATCTCCGTGACCGCCAACGTGGCCCCACGTGCCATGAGCGAAATGTGCGCCGCTGCCATCGCCGGTGATGCCGCGACCGCCCGTGCGATCCACGAGAAGCTGATGCCGCTCAACAAGACACTGTTTATTGAATCCAACCCTATTCCCGTGAAATGGGCGCTGACTGAAATGGGCATGATGCCGGACGGTATCCGTCTGCCGCTCACCCGTCTCAGCGAAGCCTGTCACGAACCGCTGCGACAGGCCCTGCGCCAGTCCGGCGTCCTGGTTTAATTGAGGAAGCACTACGCATGAAGCGATTGGCCGGACTTTCCGCACTTGCCTTGATTATCTCCAGCACCAGTGGCTGCGGTTGGATTTGGGGCCCGGAAGGCTACTTCCGCGACCGCGGCAGCGATTACCTGGACGCGCAAGCGACCAAGCCGATGCAGTTGCCGCCTGATGTCAATGTCGCCAAGCGCCTTGACCCACTGCTGCCGATTCCACGCAACGTTGCCGATGACACCGTCCAAGGTGAGTTCGTCGTGCCGCGCCCACAGCCGATCACCGCCGTGGCGGAAGCCAGCGATTACAGCCTGCAGAAGAGCGGCGACAACCGCTGGATCGTGGCTCAGCGCCCACCTGCCGAAGTCTGGCCGGTGGCGGTGCAGTTCTTCCAGGACAATGGTTTCCGTCTTGACCAGCAACGCCCGCAGACCGGTGAGTTCACCACTGCCTGGCAGCACGGCAGTGAACTGTCCGCCAACATGGCCCAGCGCCTGCAGGCCGGTGGTGTAGCGGCCGACAGCGAAGCCCGTGTGCGCGTGCGCATCGAGCCTGGCGTGCAGCGCAATACCAGTGAAGTGTATGTGGTCAGCGCCGAGCGTCCTGCCGGCAGCACGGCCAATGTCGATTTCACCAACCGCTCGGTCAACACCGGCGTTGATGCCGCTCTGGTCGACGAGATGCTGGCCAGCATGAGCCGTATCTCCGAGAAGGGCGGTTCGGTATCACTGCTTGCCGCGCGCGACTACGATACGCCTAACCGCGTCAGCCTCACCGAAGACGGCAGCGGCAACGTGGTGCTGAACCTGGGTGAAGACCTGGATCGTGCCTGGGCCAGTGTAGGTCGCGCGTTGGAGAAAGGCCCTTGGCGTGTTGAGGACATCAACCGCAGCCTGGGCCTGTACTACATCAACGTGGCTGAAAAGGCCGAGAAGAAAGACGACGAGCCAGGCTTCTTCGGCAAGTTGTTCGGCAGCAAGCCGACCAAGGAAGAGATCGAAACCCGTGCCGAGCGTTATCAGGTTCGTTTGAGCAAGGTTGGCGAAAGTGTCCAGGTCACCGTCGAGAAGAACATCAACACCGTCGCGCCGGCTGAAACAGCGCGCAAAGTGTTGGGCGTGATTCAGGACAACCTGGGCTGATCCGATGCGTTTTGCCGTTCTCGGCAGCGGTAGCCAAGGGAACGGCACGCTGGTCGCTCATGACGACACGTACGTGCTGGTGGATTGTGGTTTCTCGTTAAGAGAAACCGAGCGGCGCCTGCTGCGCCTGGGGGTTCACCCCGCGCAACTCAGTGCGATTCTGGTGACCCACGAACATGCCGACCATGTGCATGGCGTGGGTTTGCTGTCTCGGCGCTACAATCTACCGGTATACCTGAGTCGCGGCACCTTGCGCGGGATGCGCAAACCCATTGACCCTGCTGGTTTCCTGGCCGGTGGCGAGCAACTGCAAATCGGCGCGTTGAGCATCAATGTGGTTGCCGTGGCACACGACGCCCAGGAGCCGACGCAATACGTGTTCAGTGGCGGTGAGCGGCGTTTCGGCGTGCTCACCGACCTGGGTTCCTACTGTGCGAAGGTGCTGGACGGTTACCGCGACCTCGATGCCTTGATGATCGAGTCCAACCACTGTCGAGACCTGCTGGCTCGTGGTCATTACCCGTACTTTCTCAAGCAGCGGGTGGGCGGCGAACTGGGGCATTTGAACAACCATCAGGCGGCGTACCTGGTGTATGAGTTGGGCTGGCAAGACCTGCAGCATCTGGTCTTGGCCCATCTGAGCAGCAAGAACAACCTGCCGACGCTTGCCCGGCAATGTTTTGTCGACACCCTTGGGTGCGACCCGGACTGGCTGCAACTGGCCGATCAAGATTCAGGGCTCGACTGGCGACATATCGCCTAGCCCACCTCACTCAAAGCGGAGCCCATCATGGAAAAACGTGAAGAACTCTACCGCGGCAAAGCCAAGTCGGTTTACAAGACCGACGACGCCAACCGCCTGATCCTGCTGTTTCGCAACGACACTTCGGCATTCGACGGCAAGCGCATCGAACAGCTTGATCGCAAAGGCATGGTGAACAACAAGTTCAACGCCTTCATCATGCAGAAACTCGAAGCGGCCGGCATTCCGACCCAATTCGACAAACTGCTGGGCGACAACGAGTGCCTGGTGAAGAAGCTGGACATGATCCCGGTCGAATGCGTCGTGCGTAACTACGCCGCCGGCAGCCTGGTCAAGCGCCTGGGCGTGGAAGAGGGCCTCAAGCTCAACCCTTACACCTTCGAGCTGTTCCTGAAGGACGACGCCAAGGGCGACCCGTTCATCAACGAATCCCATGTTGTGGCGTTCGGCTGGGGCACCGCTGAGCAACTGGCGCGCATGAAAGAGTTGTCCCTCAAGGTCAACGACGTGCTGAGCAAACTGTTCGACGACGCCGGCCTGCTGCTGGTGGACTTCAAGCTGGAGTTTGGTGTGTTCCACGACGGCTCCATCGTCCTGGGCGACGAATTCAGCCCGGACGGCTGCCGCCTGTGGGACAAGGACACCAAGAAGAAGATGGACAAAGACCGCTTCCGCCAGGGCCTCGGTGACGTGATCGAAGCCTACGAAGAAGTCGCCAATCGTCTGGGCGTACCGCTTTAATCGACGCAAGCATCTGATAGCACGGAAAAAAATCTTCTTTGGGGTTTGCTTCCGCGAAACACACTGTTATGATGCGCGCCGTTGGAGAGATGCCAGAGTGGCCGAATGGGACGGATTCGAAATCCGTTGTACCTTCACCGGTACCTAGGGTTCGAATCCCTATCTCTCCGCCATTACATAGAAAAAGCCCCGTAGCTGAATGAGCTACGGGGCTTTTTCGTTTTCTGCTGTCTGCTTTCTGCTCAGGCAGGTTGCGTCACCGAGCTATTACTCACATTGCGCCCCAGCACCAGCACCGTGACAAAACCAACGCCGACCAACGCCGTAGCCAGGCTCAGCAGTACCGAGCTACCCATCTGATCAACGATTCGCCCGCCGAAGAACGAGCCCAAGGCAATGATCACCTGGAACAAGGCCACAAACAGCGGCATACCGCGTTCAACATCCTTGGGCGCCACGACAAACATCCAGATACTGGCGCACGCCGGGAAGGCACCAAAGGCGAAGCCCCAGAGTGCGATCAGCATCGTTGCGCCGGTCAGGCCGGTGGCGAAGTAGGGGAACAAGGCGGTGCTGGTGCCGATCATCAGTGCGACCAGCAGCAGGGTGTAGCGCACGCTGCGGTTGGCGGCGAAGCCGGCAAAAATGTTACCCGCGACGCCTGCTACGCCGAACATCAGCAGCAGTGAGCCAATGGTCTGGCCGTCGAAGCCGGAGCTGTTTTTGAAGAAGGGCGCGACGTAGGTGTACGCCGCAAAGTGCGCCAGACCAATCAGCAATACTGCGATCAACCCGACCCGAGCGCGTGGGTTGATAAACAAGGCCGGCAGGTCACTGATCAGAATGGCCTTTTCCGGATTGAGCCGAGGTAGCAGGAAGACCTGCGCCAGCAGCACCGGTACGCCCAGCAGCGCGGTGACCAGGAAGGTCATGCGCCAGCCCATCAGGCCACTGAGCCAGGTGCCGACAGGCACGCCCAGCACGGTGGCCAGGGTCACGCCCATCATGATGATCGAGGTGGCCTTTGCGACGCCCACACCTTTGGGGGCCAGGCGACCGCTGAGGGCGATGGCTGTGGCCCAAAACCCGCCGATGCTGATGCCCAGCAGGACGCGACCGAACAGCAGCAGGCTGAAGTCACTGGCGAACGCCACGACAGTGTTGGCGATGATCATGATCAACGTCAGGCCGATCAACAAATAGCGGCGGTCCATGGCGCCAATAATCACTGACAGCAACGGGGCGGCGAGGGCGGCCATGATGCCGGGCAGCGTCACCATCAGGCCGGCATGGCCGGCACTGATGCCAAGGTCGCTGGCGACGTCGTTGAGTACGCCCACCGGCAGGAATTCACTGGTCACCAGGGCGAACGCACCCACGGCAACCGAGAGAATCGCCAGCCACTGCTGTTTGACACTCTGTTGATTATGTTCTGGGGGGCCACTAGGGGCTTGGCTGGCACTTGGCATGATATGGGTTCCAAGGGGAATGACGCCTGAAGCCAGGCGCGGGGAGGGGAAAGTGGAGGCGATTATATGAACCGGTTTTGCCAGGCACCCAGGCGCTCGTTTCGATAATAATCATCAGTGCAATCGATTCGACGTGCTTCAGGCCGGCAGCCGGACCACGCTTTACCTGCTGGCAAAATGGCCCATGGTGGCTTGTCTCTCTTGCTGCTGTTCTTCTTCATCGTGACGGCGCATGACAATCGTGAAGACTTGCCGTGAACAGGCCTTGGTTACTGCACCGCACTTTTCATGGCCGCAGCTTTATTTGCAGTACAGGTTCTCGCATCCGGTGACGAACCGGTGCCGCCCAAGCCGAACTGGCCCAAAGGCCATCTCCGACGCCGACCGTGCCGATTACGGTCAGGCGATCGCATACGTGGGCTGGGAATGCCGTGCGCGATCGTGCAGGACGGCGGGTATCACCTGGAGACGCTGGACAGTAACGCGCAGTCGTTTGTCGTAAGCGCGCGAGGTTGGGACGATTGCTCGGCAAATGCAGTCAGTCAACGAGAACAGGATGATCGTTGTAGCTGACCCGTGCGCAACCCCTAAGGTGACGCTACAGCTGGGAGACTTAAGCGCAAAGCCTCCCTGGGTTTAATACTCAGCAGGCTTTTATCGGCTTTATCAGGCTTTGTGCTGGAATTCCAAACATCTCATGTAGTTTCCAGATCATCGGTAACGTGAGGGCACGTTTTCCATTCAGCACTTCGTAAACGCGGTTCTGGCGACCGATGGCGGGCACCAGGTCTGCAACTGACAGACCGGATTGTTCCATTCGGAATCGGATCGCGTCGATTGGGTTAGGTAGGTCAATCGGGAAGTGTTTCGCCTCGTAGGCCTCGATAAGAGTGATCATTACGTCAAAATAATCACCTTCCGGTGTCCCGGGCTCCGGTTCGTGATCGAACAATGGGGAGACCGACTTGAGTGCGTTTCTGTAGTCTTGTTCGGTATGGATAGGTCGGATTTTCATGGGTTACTCCGTTTCAACCGTATCGGCATCAATTGCGTCGTATTGTTCATGCGTACCGACGAACTTTATATAGAGAGCTCCGTAGCGGTACGCCACGGAGACTACGAGCCGGTAGTCATTACCTTTGATGTTGAATACGACCCTTCGGCCTTTGAGAATGCTGGCATTGCGAAACTGTTGTTTGATAAGTGCCGGTGTTACCCAGCTTGCATTTTTTGCCTCATCCAGCCAGGCAAGTAAGGGTTGCTCTGAATCAGGGTACTTTTGCCAGAAACTCTTGAGTTGACTGATCGCGATAATTCTCATGCGAAGATCCTAGTCCCATGGCGGGACCTATGCAAGTGGGTGTTTTTTTGATTCCAGCTTTTCAGGCGCGGCCGACATGGCTGAGCATGGACACGCGGGCTGGGGAATGATCAAAAACTGAGTTCTATGCCGTTTGTCATGCTTCTACCTGGGAGTTTTCCCACATAAGAAATTCCCCTCATAGCCATGCATAAGCGGGCCCAGAAACATGAAGGGGCCGCAGGCGTACAAAGGCGAGGGTGAGGGAGGAATTTTGCACACTGGGAGCTTCAACGGCAGAGGCAAGCCGGCCCATAGCGTCATTCCGCACCACGCTCGCGCTGTATCGTTTTCTGCGGATTGCTGAGGACCAACGGTGGAATTGGAGTGCTTGTCGGGCAGTGAAAACTGCACGCCGATACAGCCCGATAGACAAGAACTCAGCATTGCGGCAATGACGGTTTTTTCCATGTAAGACCTACTGAGAGGGTGGTACATCCAAGCTCTCAGTATCGACGTCCGCCGGCGTTATGCATGATTTAATAAGAATTAACTTATTGATATTTATGTCTTTATATTTATTGGAAAGAGCAGGTCAGCAATTTTCAGTATTGCTGATCCGCTTCATTCCCGCTCAGGGTGAAACCTTGCGGCCTTCTGGCACCAGTTCCAGCACCCGGTTTCTGCCACCCTCTGCCAACAGGTAAGTCCCACGCCCTGTCGGAACAATCGATTGCGGCGCTTTCAAAAACGACAGAATGGTGTGCTGTTTTCCGAAGGGGTCAATCAGCAGCAAGCGCGCCCGGTGCGTCGAGTCCTCGTTGACCCACAACCCACGCTCGTCACACATCAGGAACGTCGGCTGGTTCAGGCCCGTCAGCACCACCGGGTCGTTGCCGTCGTCGGTCAGTTCACGTACCACGCCCTTTTTCTTTTCCGTATAAAGCATGCGCCCATCCGTGCAACGCACGATGGCTTCGCCTTCCTCGACCTGATCGCGCAGCACGCTCAGGGACCGGTCACTCCAGCGGTAACGCATCAGGCGACCGGTGGGCTTGCGGTCTTCAATGGCGTACAGGTCGTCGCCCTCGATCCACAGGCCCTGCACGTTTTCACCGCGGAACAACTCCGTGACGACGCCGTCCTTGAGATAGCTGACGGGCGCATCGCTTGATTCCTGGCTGAACACCCAGCCGCCACGGGTGGCGACCATGCCGTCGGGTTTGGACAAGTTGGCCACGACCACTTCGCGCTTCCCATCCGCGTGGATACGCACGATGCTGCCCAGCCCGTCCTTGAGCTCCTGGGTGACCATCAGCGAGCCATCATGCAGGGGCATCAGCGACGCCGCCTTGGCCACGTCTCGATGAATCACCGCATAGCTCCAGCCATCGCCGGCCCGCACCGGGTAGAAACTCTGCCAGGCAAAAAAGCCCAGGGTGGCGAGGCATAGCAGGCCGAGGGTCCACGCGCCGAAACGGAGCGCGCGATGGTTTTTTATTATTGGGGTCATGGGTGTGCGCCGGTGAAGGTAGGGAGAAAATAATCGAGTCGGACACCCTACCAAGGCTGCCATTGAACTTCACCCCGGGATAATCGCCTGTCCCCGAAAACCATGCGTCTACGCCGTTCCAGGTCCAGGTACATGACGTCCCGGCAACTCCCATACGATAATGCCCCCACCCTGACAGCCACTGGCGACCTTCGTGAACATCAACTTCGACCTCAACGATCTCCAAGCCTTCCGCGCCGTGGTAGACAAAGGCAGTTTTCGCGCTGCCGCCGAGGCCATCAGAATCTCGCAACCGGCCCTCAGTCGACGTATCGAAAAACTCGAGTCCGCGCTCGCCGTGAAGCTATTCGAGCGCACCACCCGGCGCGTCAACCTGACCATGGTGGGCCGCGCGTTTCTACCCCAGGTGGAGCGTATTCTCGATGACCTCGACATTGCCTTGATGGGCATCAGCGATGTGGCGTCCACGCGGATGGGCAACGTAACCATTGCCTGCGTGCCGTCTACTGCCTATTACTTCATGCCCCATGTGATCTCCGAGTTTCACAAGCTCTACCCGAAGATTCGCCTGCGGGTGCTGGATGCCAGCGCCGGTGAGGTCTGCAATGCCGTGGAGAGCGGAGAGGCGGATTTCGGTGTGAGTTTCAGCGGCAGTCTGGCCGATGAGGTGGAGTTCGAACTGCTACTGCAGGAGCGTTACGTCCTGGCCTGCCGCCATGACCATCCATTGGGCGGGCGCCAGAGTGTGAGCTGGGCTGAAGCTTATGAACACGACTACATCACCGTGGACAAATCCTCGGGCAACCGCTTTCTGCTGGACCAGGCCCTGCGCGGCGTGCGGGTAAAGAAACCGAGTGTCTGCGAGACCCATCACGTGACCACCATGATCGGGCTGGTGGAGGCAGGATTGGGCGTGGCGATGGTGCCATCGATTGCAATGCCGCCCGGCACGCACCCGATCCTGGTGAGTGTGCCGCTGGTGGAACCGCAGGTGATGCGCAATGTGGGCTTGATCAAGCGCCGCGGGCGGACGTTGCCGCCGGCGGCGCTGGAGTTGGAGCGGTTGGTGCGTGAGATGCCGTTTCGGTCAGCGTGACACCGAGTCCAGGCCGGTGGATTGCACCACCGGTTGCGCCTCGGGTGAGGCCAGGAACTTCAGCAGTGCCCGCGCCTGAGCCGGATGTTCGGCATTGACCGGAATCCCCGCGGCAAAGCGCGTTACGGACTGTACGTCTTCCGGGATCTTGCCGACGTAGGTCACCCCCGGTACCGGCAACAGTTCAGCCACCTGCTGCAAGCCCACCTCGTAGTCACCCTTGGCGACCTGTTCGGCCACCGGGAGGCGCTCGATCATGGTGCCCTTGGCGGGCATGCCGAGCTTCTTGAACAGCTCTTTCTCGACATACACTCCGCTGGCGCTG
This sequence comes from Pseudomonas sp. MWU13-2517, assembly GCF_023242545.1. NCBI lineage: Bacteria > Pseudomonadati > Pseudomonadota > Gammaproteobacteria > Pseudomonadales > Pseudomonadaceae > Pseudomonas > Pseudomonas sp. MWU13-2517. The sequence goes on from NZ_JALMFA010000002.1 coordinate 92,783, forward strand.
TCCGAATACGCCACGGACTTGGCCTGGGTCAGCACAGCCTTCAACTCGGCATCGGTGCTGATCGCAGGTTTGGCAGCACCTGCTTTCACCACCAGGCCGATGCGCGAATCCGCCAGTTCCACGCGGGACGCAGGGTCGACCTTGCCTTGCTTGATCAAGTCATCCAACGCATAGCCGACCATGATCACGACATCGGCGTGTTCGCCACGGGCCAGGCGGTTGGGAATCGCTTCCGGTGCCTTGCCCATGGACGGGCCCAGGATGGTATCCAGGGTGTCGCCGCTTTGCCGGGCATATTGCGGGCCGAGCAGTTTATAGGCAGCGGTAAAACCACCGGAGGTCATCACCTTGAGCTCTTCGGCCTGCGCCGTCAGCGCCAGGGTGCCGAAGGCCAGGGCCGTGAGGCTATTGAGCAGCGACCGCATCATACGGCCTCCCGCATTACCTGCCCGCGGGCATTGGCGCGACGGTACAGGGCCAAGGTCGAGCACAGGGCGCACAGCGCGGCAAACATCATCCAATAGGCCGGCGAAGCCTTGTCTTCGGTGACATGGATAAACCAAGTGGAGATCGCCGGGGTGAAGCCACCGAAAATGGCAGTCGCCAGGCTATAGGCCAGGGAGAAACCGGCCACACGTACTTCCACCGGCATGATTTCGGTCAGGGCCGGGATCATTGCGCCGTTGTACATGCCGTAGAGGAAGGAGAACCACAGCAGGGTTTCCAGCATGTGTGCAAAGCTTGGCGCATTCACCACAAACGACAGCGCAGGGTAAGCGGTGAGCACGGTGAGGGCGGTCATCGCCACCAGCACCGGCTTGCGCCCGAAGCGGTCGCTCAACGTGCCGCCGATCGGCAGCCAGACAAAATTCGACACGGCCACCAGCAACGTCACCAGCAAGGCATCGGATGTGCTCAGTTGCAGCACGGTCTTGCCGAAGGTCGGCGCGTACACCGTGATCAGGTAGAAAGCCGTGGTGGTCATGGCGACCATCAGCATGCCGCCGATCACCATGGTCCAGTTCTTCGCCAGGGTCGCCAGTACTTCGCGCATGCTCGGGCGGTGTTTGCGGTTGGCGAACTCTTCGGTTTCCTGCAGGTTGCGCCGCAGCACGAAGATGAACGGGATGATCACGCAACCGATGGCGAACGGGATGCGCCAGCCCCAGTCGGCCACTGTGGCCGGTTCCATCCACTGGTTCAGGCCATAACCCAGGGCGGCCGCGACCACGATGGAGATCTGTTGGCTGCCGGACTGCCAGCTGGTGTAGAAGCCTTTGCGGCCTGGGGTGGCCATTTCAGACAGGTACACCGACACACCGCCCAGTTCCGCACCCGCCGAAAAACCTTGCAGCAGACGACCCAGCAGCACCAGCAACGGCGCCCACAGACCAATGGTTTGATAACCCGGTACCAGCACGATCAGCAGCGTGCCGCTGGCCATGATCGACAAGGTCAGGATCAGCCCTTTGCGGCGACCGACGTCATCGATATAGGCACCCAGGATGATCGCGCCCAGGGGACGCATCAGGAAACCTGCGCCGAATACGGCGAAGGTCATCATTAATGACGCAAATTCATTGGCGGCGGGGAAGAACGCGGCAGCGATATAGGTGGCGTAGAAGCCAAACAGAAAGAAGTCGAACTGTTCGAGGAAGTTGCCCGAGGTAACGCGTAATACCGCACCTACTTTCGAAGGGGCAGCGTCGGGCCGGGAAGGGCTAGTCATGGTTTTTGTGTCTCCAGCGTTTTTTTTAAGAGCTTGTTTCGCTTAGGACCCGGGATAGTGGCTGACACATTAAGAAATGATAAGTGAGTTATTTGGATGAATTGATGCATGAAAGTTATCAAAGGGGAGCGGGCGACCAAAGTGCTCACCTTGTTCTATGCTGCACAGGTGACCCATTCTTACGGACGGGAGGTGGCTATGGATCATGAGCAGAAGAAGCGCGACGAGCCGGAGCATGAACAACCCCGGCAGCCGCGTGAGGAAAAACCCCAGACCTGGAAGCATCCTGATGACGGTACGGAACTGTCCGAGCTTGATCAGGAGCGTCCGCTCAAACCCTGAACAGGTGCACCCGATCAATGGATCGGGGTGCACAACTCCACCAGCGTTCCATCCGGGCAACGCACATAAGACACCACTTGCCCCCAGGGCTTCGTGCTCGGTGGCGACAGCTCCGTCGCGCCTTGTGCTAGGGCTCTGGCGTGGGCGACAAACACGTCTTCGGTGATGAAACCCACTTCCATCCCCAACGGTTTGCGTGAGGCATGGGCCTGCACATGGCCGCCGTCGAAGTTCATGTCCGCCAATTCATGCGCGGCAAACGAGAGGGTGGTGTCGCCTGTCTCCAGCTCGCCATAGGTGCCTGACTCGTGCAGGAAACGGCGACTGAAGCCGAAGGCTATTTCAAAGAATGCCAGGGAGGCGGCAACGTCCGGCACATAGATAATGGTGTAGGCGAATTTCATGCTTGGCAGTCCTTGCTCTCAACCAGGTTGAGGCCATTTGAGATTAAACCAGCAGCGACGTCGGAAACCCCGCCGCCAGTACCATATAGGCGATCACCGTCGCCAGGCACAAGCCGATAAATACGCGCAGCAGTGTCCTCACGGTGGGGTTGGCGATGAGGCGGACAACCCAGAGACAGAACCCGGCCACGATAATGGCCAAGGCGATAATGACCAGCACGATGGTGTTCCTGTGACCTTCAAGAGCTGATTTATAGTCCCAAAGCCGTTCGATGAACAGTGTTCACATAGACGCAGGCCCATGGGCTTTCTAAACTGCGCGATGTCTTGGGGAAAGGGGCAGGCGCCGATGAATCGTAATGAACTACGCAAGGCCGACATCAACCTGATGGTGGTCTTCGAAGCACTGATGCTCGAGCGCAACGTGACACGGGTGGCGGAGAAGCTGTTTCTCGGCCAGCCGACCATCAGTTCGGCCCTCAACCGTTTACGTACCTTGTTCAATGACCCGCTGTTCATACGCGTCGGTCACCGCATGGAACCGACGGCGCGGGCCGAGGAGATCATCCAGCACCTGTCGCCGGCCCTGGATTCGCTGTCGTCGGCCTTGAGCCTGACCCACGATTTCGACCCCTCCCTGAGCACCATGACCTTTCGCATCGGCCTGTCCGACGACGTCGAGTTCGGCCTGCTGCCGCCGTTGCTGCGGGCGTTGCGCCAGGAGGCGCCATCGGTGGTGTTTGTGGTGCAGCATGTGGATTACTGGCGTATCCCGGACTTGCTGGCTTCCGGCGATATCACGGTCGGCATCACCCAGACCCGCGGCCTGCCGGCCAACGCCAAACGTAAACTGTTGCGGCATATCCGCCCGTGCCTGTTGCGCGCCGATGCTTCGGACACACCGCTGACCCTCGACGAATATTGCGCACGGCCCCATGTGCTGGTGTCCCATACCGCCAACGTGTCCGGGTTTGCCGATGAATGGCTGGCGGAGATTGGCCGCAAGCGCCAGGTGGTGCTGTCGGTGCCGCAATACAGCGCGCTGCCGGCATTGCTCGCCGGCACCGACATGATCGCCAGCCTCCCGGACTACACCGCCCAGGCCATGGCCGCCGGCGGGCATCTGTTCTGCGAGCCGTTTCCGTTTGAAACCCCGACCCTGGACCTGTCCATGGTCTGGCTCAGCCATGTCGATACCGACCCGGCGGAACGCTGGATGCGCTCGCGCCTGGAAGCTTTCATGAGTGAGCGCGGTTTGCTGGCGGAGCCGCCGCCAAAATCTTGAGTCAACCCTTCAGGGAGAAGCACCGATGACCTTACCCCGTTCATTACTACGTGGGCGCGGCAGTCAGGACAGTGGCAAGGTCGGCATGGTCGAGTTGTTCTTCGACCTGGTGTTTGTGTTTGCCGTGACCCAACTGTCCCATTCGCTGCTGGCCCACCTGACCTTGGTTGGCGCGGTGCAGGTGGCGCTGATGATGGTCGCGGTGTGGTGGGTGTGGATCTTCACTTCGTGGGTCACAAACTGGCTCGACCCGGAAAAAATCCCTGTGCGCCTCGGCCTGTTCGGCTTGATGGTGGCCGGTCTGTTGCTGTCGTCATCAATCCCCAAGGCCTTTACGGACCGAGGGCTGTTATTCGCCGGCGCCTACGTCTGCATGCAAGTGGGCCGTACGCTGTTTGCCTTGTGGGCCGTGCGTGGCGAGTCACTGAACATGATCCGCAATTTCCAGCGGATTCTGGTGTGGATGCTCTGCTCCGGTGTGTTCTGGCTGACCGGAGCGTTGCTGGAGGGCGAGCAGCGCCTGGCCTGCTGGGCGCTGGCGCTATTGATCGAGCTGATATCTCCGTCGGTGTATTTCTGGGTGCCGGGGCTTGGGCGTTCAACGCTGGCGGACTGGAATGTGGAAGGCAGTCACATGGCCGAACGCTGCGGCCTGTTTGTGATCATTGCCCTCGGGGAATCACTGCTGGTGACCGGCGCCACCTTCGCCGAGTTGCCTTGGAGTGTCGAAGGTTTCGGCGCTTTCCTGGTGGCCGTGGTGGGCAATATCGCCCTGTGGTGGATCTATTTTGACAGCGGTGCCGAACGCGCTCATCACCGAATTGCCAGTTCCGCCGACCCAGGCCGACAGGCACGGATTGCCTACACCTACCTGCACGTGTTGATCGTGGCGGGGATCATTGTCAGCGCGGTGGCCGACGAGCTGGTGCTGGTGCACCCGGGGCATGCCAGCCAGGCGGGCGTGCTGGCGATCATCGCGGGCCCGGGGGTGTTTCTGTTGGGCAGTGCGTTGTTCAAATGGGTGATGACCAGCCGGCCGTTGCCACCGCTCTCGCACCTGGGCGGCGTGTTGATGTTGCTGGTGTTGTTACCGCTGGGCTGGCAACAGGTGTTTTCGGCGCTGGTGCTGGGGGCGCTGACCACGGCGATCCTGGTGATCGTGGCGTTTTGGGAGAATCGTTCGCTGCGCAGCGTGGCAGAAGTTTCACACTGAAAGCGCTCTGAATCAGCCCGGCTGCGTGCTATATCTATGACTCTTTTCCTACAACCATTGGGAGCTTTTAATGCCGCACCTGCATCTGGAATACACCGCCAACCTCACAGAGCTGCCTGTCGAGAAAACCCTGTTGCGGCTCAACAACGTGCTGATGGCGTCCGGGCAGTTCGCGTCCGAGTTCGATATCAAGAGCCGCGCAGTGAAGGTGGAACATTTCCAGGTCGGCACTTCCCTCAGCCCCCGCGGTTTTATCGCGGTGAAGCTGTCATTGCTCAGCGGGCGGTCGCCGCAGATCAAGCAGCAGTTGTCGCAAAGCCTGTTGGCGGCATTGCAGGACCTGAGCGAATGGCCGGCGGACCTGCAGGTCCAGTTCAGTGTGCAATTGGTCGACATGGATCGCGAGTCCTACAGCAAAGTCGCGATCGGCTAAGGCTTATAGAAACGCCAGGTCGGCACATACCCACCGGTTCGTCATGGGCACGGTGCACGTGTGGGCCGACGCCATCACCAGGTCGAAGCGGCCTTTTGCTTCGGGTCGAAGGCCTGGCCACCGGCGTGGCACAGGTTGATGCTTTCCAGGATCTTGCGCACATGACCATACATGGTGGTGGCCTTGTAGGTCGGGCGCATGCCGGCCCGCGTGTTGATAAACAGCTCGTCTTCAAAGCTGGTGCGCAGCTTCTTCAGGCTGTAGCTCACGGTGGACTGACTGACGAACAGCGTTTCGGATACCTCGGTAACGCTGCTCTGGTCATAGACGGCGATAAATACCATCAAGTCCTGCATATCGAGCTTTCTGAGCAAGTTACTGTTTAGCATCGGTTTCGTCCGTAAACCCGTTGTACCGAACTCAGTACAAGACTGCACAAAAGCTTAACGGAACGAGCGTGCCAATAGAAAGCTCTGTAGGCCGTTTCTATGTTTGGTGTGGGACAAATAATGTTGCTAACACGACGTCAGTCTCCGCCTGTGCGCTATCGCCGGTGCGTCACGTAGTCTCAATGCAGACACCGTGCAGTCCCCACTTATTCCGCCACCCCCTGCGTCCACAGGGCCTGGTCGACTTCAATCAGCGTCGGGCCCTGGCGGTCCATGGCGGCGCGCAATGCCGCCCGCAACGGCGCAATGCCGTGGACGCTTTCGGCAGCACAGCCCAAGGCTTTGGCCACACCGATAAAGTCCGGCGTATAGATGTCTACGCCCACCGGTTCTATGGCGCGGTTGACCATGTATTTCTTGATCTCTTCGTAACCCTGGTTATTCCACAGCAGCACAATGATCGGCGTACGGGCTTCCACTGCACTGGCCAGTTCCGGCAGGCTGAACTGGAGGCCGCCATCGCCGATCAGGCACACCACCGGCTGCCCGTCGCCACGTCCCAGCCAGGCGCCGATAGCGGCCGGCAAGGCATAGCCCAGGGTGCCGTAGCCGGTGGAAGAATTGAACCAGCGACGTGGATGGTCGAGGTTCAGGGTCAGGTTGCCGCTGTACACCGGTTGGGTGGAGTCGCCCACCAGCACGGCGCCAGGCAGTTCATCCAGAATCGTGTTGAGGAACAGAGTCTGTGCGCGAGTGGCGGCATCCCACGCCGGCGTCAGTTCGGCCCACAGACGGGCGACTCGTTGCCTGCCCCAGGTCGAATCGCGAGCCGGCAATGGCTGGCTGTGCAAGTCGTCCAGCAACGCGGCGGCGGCCATTTGCGCGTCGGCCACCAGTGCCACCCGTGGCGGGTAGTTGCGCACGGTCTGGTCGGCGTCGATATCGATACGCAGCAGCGCGCCCGGGATCTCGAAGCCGCCGGCAAAGGTCACGTCGTAGTCGGTTTCCGCCAGTTCGGTGCCGATGGCCAGCACCACGTCGGCTTCGGCCACCAGCGCGCGTGTGGCGGCCAGGGTCTGGGTCGAGCCGATCAGCAGTGGATGAGAGGAGGGCAGCATGCCCTTGGCATTGATGGTCAGTGCTACCGGTGCACCGAGGGTTTCGGCCAGGCGCGTCAACTCAGGCGCGCCCCCAATGGCGCCGCCACCCGCCAGGATCAAAGGGCGTTTCGCTGCGGCAAGCAATTGGCCCATTTGCTTGACCGACGACGGCGCCGCGCCGGCCCGGGCCACGCTGATGGGCTCACAGCCCAGCAACGCATCGGCGTTTTCCACCAGCACATCCAGCGGGATTTCGATGTGTACGGGGCGCGGTCGACCGGCCTGGAACACTGCAAAGGCCCGCGCCAGTACGCCCGGCAATTCTGCGGCCGACATCAAGGTATGGGAGAACGCCGCCACGCCCGCGATCATTGCGCTCTGGTTCGGTAACTCATGCAACTTGCCGCGCCCGCCGCCCAATTGACTGCGCGATTGCACGCTGGAAATCACCAGCATCGGGATCGAGTCCGCATAGCCTTGGCCCATGGCGGTGGTGATATTGGTCATGCCGGGGCCGGTGATGATGAAGCACACGCCGGGCTTGCCGCGGGTACGCGCATAACCATCCGCCATAAACCCGGCACCCTGTTCATGGCGCGGGGTGACGTGACGGATGCCGGAACGCGCCAGGCCACGGTACAGCTCCACGGTGTGCACGCCGGGAATACCGAACACCTGGTCCACACCGTAGCGTTCCAGGAGGTTGACCAATACTTCGCCGCAGGTCGCCATACATGTCGCTCTTGTCAGGGATTCGAGGCGGTATTGGAGCGGCTCGGCGGTAGCGGCAACAATCGATAAAAAGTCATACTGGCCATGTCCTCACGTCATGGCTCACTTGCAATGAAACGCCTTCCTCCGCTGCCCGCCTTGCACACGTTTTGGGTCACCGCCCAGTGTTGCAACTTCACCCGCGCCGCCGAGCAATTGCATATCACCCAAGGCGCGGTGAGCCGGCAGATTGCCGGGCTGGAAAGCCATTTGGGCTACGCCTTGTTCCGGCGCCAGGCGCGGGGCTTGAGCCTGACCGAAGAGGGCCGGGAATGGTCGCTGCGTGTGCAGCAGGTCTTTGGCTTGATCTCGGATGCGCTGGAGCAGATCGGCGATCGTCGCGAAACCCTGCAACTCAAGGCGTCCACCTGTGTCATGCGGTGGCTGCTGCCGCGCCTGATGCAATGGCAGCGTGAACGTCCGGATGTGCCGGTGGAACTCACCACCACCGTGGCCTACACCGTGGACTTTCGTCGCGAGTCATTCGACGCCGCGGTGGTCTATGCGCCCATTGCCGAGCAAGCCGCCGAGGCGCGGCACTTGTTTGATGAGCAGCTCACGCCGGTCTGCGCACCTGCCTTGCTCGCTGGTTTGCAGACACCGGCGGACTTGCAGCACCAGGTGCTGCTGCACCCCACGCGGGACGGGCGGGATTGGGCGTTGTGGTTGAACGCGGCGAATACGCGGTTGAGCAATCTGGCCCAGGGGCATCATTTCGAGACGCTGGATTTGGCCATGACGGTGGCGTCACAAGGGTCAGGCGTGGCGATCGGCGACAGCGCGCTGATTGGCGAAGATCTGAAAGCGGGGCGCTTGGCGACGCCGTTTGAATTGAAGGTACCGACGGGGATGGCGTATTACCTGGTATATCCAGCGGGAGCCGAGCCCTCGCCAGGGCTGGAAGCATTGATGAGTTGGCTGGTGAGCCAGGCGCAATGTGGGAGGGGGGGTTAAGGCTTTTTGTAGGCGCGAGCAAGCTCGCGCCTACAGGTGTAAAGCTTGCCCCTCCTGCGGATCAGTAGCCGACGGTGAAGCGCTGGCGGGAGTGCTTCGGTGATTCAACTTCGTCGATCAAGGCGATAGCGAAGTCAGCGAAGCTGATCCAACTGCGGCCTTCGCTGCTCACCAGCAAATCATCCTGGCCCAAGCGGAATTTCCCGGTGCGCTCGGTTTCCACGAACTCCGCCGATGGCGACAGGAACGTCCAGTCCAATTCTTTCTCCTGGCGCAGTGCGTCGAGAAACTCCGCGCCCGCGCTGGCTTCGGCTTTGTATTCGGCAGGGAAGCCCGGGCTGTCGATCACGCGCCCGCCACCCGGCAGCAGCAACGAACCAGCACCACCTACCACCAGCAGGCGTTTCACGCCGGCCTTTTTCACCGGGCCGATCACGGCACTGGCGGGCAGGGTGGAGAAGTGCGCGGCACTGATCACCACGTCATTGCCGCTCACCGCCTGTTGCAGGGCGTTGGCATCCAGGGCGTCGACTTGCTTGACGGTCACGCCCGGGCGCGCCGTCAGTTTGTCGGTATTACGAGCGATGGCGGTGACGGTATGTCCACGGCGCAGCGCTTCTTCCAGCAGTTGGCTACCGGCACGGCCGGTGGCACCAATGATTGCAATCTTGCTCATGACATTCTCCAGTACGATCAGGGTTTAAAAACCAATCACCACTTCATTTCGCCCTTGGCGACTTTGGCGCTCAGTTCCAGCGAACTTTCGTCGGCGAGGGTCGGGTAACGCTTCTTCATGGCTGCGATCAGGGCGGCGGAGTCCTTGGCCTTGGCCGTCTCGATATCGAAGGCTTTGATGTAGTCAGCGGTAAACGCCACGGATTCGAGCGACGGGCTGCCCAGGTAGTGACCCGGAATCACCGTGTGCGGTTTCAGTTGTTCGATGCGTTGCAAGGTTGCCACCCAATCTTTGTGGGACTGGGCGGTCTGGGTGTCGGCCATCCACAGGTGGATGTTTCCTGCCACGACCACGCCACCCACGACGGCCTTGATCGACGGGATCCACACGAAGCTGCGATCCGGCTGCGGGCCGTCCAGGCCGATGACTTCCAGTTGCTCACCTTCAAGCGTCAGGCTGTGGCCTTCAAGCACTTGCGGCACGAGGGTTTTGGCCGGTTTGTCGGCGCCCATTTTCGGACCCCAGAATGCCAGTTTGCCGGCCACGGTGGCCTTGATGTGGTCGACCACCGGTTGCGGCGCCAGCACCTTGGCGTCGGGGAAGGCCGCGGTCAGGGTATCGAGGCCGAAGTAGTAGTCCGGGTCGCCGTGGCTGATGTAGATGGTGGTCAGGTGTTTGCCGCTGGCGCGAATTTTCTGCACCAGTTGCTCAGCCTGGCCTTTGCCGAATTGCGCATCCACCAGGATCGCGTCTTTGGCTCCGCTGACCAGCACCGAACTGACCGGGAAGATCGCCGCTTCGCCTGGGTTGTACACGTCGAGTTTCAGGTCTGCCGCTGCCGCGTGGGCTGCAAAGGCCAGGGCGGCGGTGGCCAGGGTCAAGCGTTTGAAGGTTGAGAACATCGGGCAGCTCCTGCCATCGGTAAGGGATGTACAGAGCTTAGTTGCACCAAACGCAACAAAAAATGCGATGCTTGGACATAGTTTGTTTCTAAAATCGGGCAAATCATGGATCGTCTTCAAGCAATGCGCGTGTTTGTGACGGTGGTGGACTTGGGCAGCCAATCCGCCGCCGCCGACCATCTGGACCTGTCGCGCCCGGTGGTGTCGCGCTATTTGGCCGAACTGGAAGACTGGGTCGGCGCGCGCCTGCTGCACCGCACCACGCGCAAGCTGAGCCTGACCGCCGCCGGCAGTGAAACGTTGCCGCGTTGCCGGCAATTGCTGGAGCTGTGCTGCGACATGCAAGCCGCCGTCAGCGAGCCCGATGAGGCACCCCGTGGCCTGTTGCGTTTGAGTGTCAGCACCTCGTTCGGCCAGGCGCAATTGGCGGATGCCATCGCCGAGTACGTCAAGCGCTACCCCTTGGTGACGGTGGATATGCAAATGCTCGACCGTACCGTGAATCTGGTGGACGAACGCATCGATGTCGCCATCCGCATCAGTAATGACCTGGACCCGAACCTGATTGCCCGGCGCCTGACCGTCTGTCGCTCCGTGGTGTGTGCTTCACCGGCGTACTTGCTGGAGCATCCGGCCCCGCAGAAGGTCGAGGACCTGGCCCGCCACAACTGCTTGACCCACTCTTATTTCGGCAAAAGCCTGTGGCATTTCGAAGAGGGAGGCGAGCATGTCTCGGTACCGGTGCAGGGCAACATTACTGCCAACGAATCCAGCACCCTGTTGCGTGCGACCCTGGCCGGGGCGGGCGTGTCGCAACTGCCCAGCTACCAGGCCGGTGACTACGTGCGCCGTGGCGAGTTGGTGCGTTTGCTACCCCAGGCAGAACCTCGGCATTTGAGCATTTACGCGGTGTACGCTTCACGCAAGCACATGCCCTCGGCCCTGCGCAGCCTGCTGGATTTTCTGGTGCTGCGCTTTCCCGAAGAGCCTGCGTGGGATGCCGGCCTGTAAACCGACATCAATCTATTGAATGACGCCCGATAATGGCAACTCGCCCTGACTGACCTATGCTTTAAACAGCACTGTCTAGATCCGTTCAGAGGTCTGTGCCATGAGCATCAAAACCAGAAAGTACCTGATGATTTTCACCCTCAGCGCATTCGCCACCGCGCTGTACGGGACTGCCGCCTACCGCGTTGAGCAAACGCGCATGCAACCGGCGGCTTTCGCGATCAGTTGTCATCAGGACCAATGCGTGCCCCGCACCGGCAGTTTCAGCGCGCTCAGGTAGGCTGATCGGCCTTTAATTGCTCGCGAAACGCCTTGGGTGAGAACCCGACCCGTCGACGAAACAGCCGGGAGAAATTGGTTGGGTCGGAAAACCCCAATACCTCCGACATTTCATTGATGGTCATGCTGGTGTAGGTCAGCAAGCGCTTGGCTTCCAGCAACTGGCGGTCGTGCATGATCTGCAACGCCGGTTGGCCGCCCAATTCCCGACACGTCCCGTTCAGGTGTGAGACCGAGATGCCCAGCCTGTGAGCCAGGTCTTCAATCTTGGGGTGTTCGCGGTAATGCTGTTCGACCAACTGGGTGAACCGGCGAAAATACTCGCGGCCCCTGGGCGCGCGCGGATGGCGGCGCTGGATCGCCTGGCGGCTGATCCATACCAGCAGCACGCTGACCAGAGCATGCATCATCATTTCGCGCGCCGGTTGTTCGTCGGCGTATTCGTCCTGCAGGCGGGCGAACTGTGCGTTGAGGTAATCGGCGTCTTTACCTGCCGGATAATTTCCCAGCGTCTGCAGGCCTCCGGCCGTGGCGCCCAACTGCGCCTGCAGGTGGCTCACCAGTGGCGCCGACAGTGTCACCACGTAGCCTTCCACCTCTTCGGCAAACCTGAACCCGTGCACACACATGGGCGGCAGGACTTGCAGGGTGGCCTCGTTGAGCGTGGTGCGTTGGCCTTCGATTTCCAGGTGCGCCTGGCCTTTGTGGACGTACAGTAACTGGCACAGATCCGCGTGCCGGTGGGGTTGGATTTCCCACTGGTATTCCCGACTCCTTCGGGAAATGGTTTCGCAGTGCAACAAATCGGGGGTTGGCCATTGCTGGCTTTCCCCGTAAAGCTTGAAGACCGGAATCGCGGTATTGGTCATGGTTTCAATCCGATACTCAGGACAGTAGTGCGGTAATCGCCCAAATTGGCAAAAAGCGCAGGCTTTATGGCAGTTCTCACCTTCTTATGCTGCCCGCTCAAGTGAAAAATGTCAGCCACAAGACCAATGACAACTCTTTCACTTGATCAGTTCGGGTGAAGCCTGCGGGTGATAAAAATAATGAAAACGCTGAATACTCAAGTCGCCATCATCGGTGCCGGTCCTTCCGGATTGTTGCTCGGCCAGTTGTTGCATAACGCGGGTATCCAGACCCTCATCCTAGAGCGCCAAAGTGCCGATTACGTGCAAGGTCGCATCCGCGCCGGGGTGCTGGAGCAGGGCATGGTCGACCTGCTGCGCGAGGCAGGCGTCAGCCGACGTATGGACGCCGAAGGGCTGGTGCATGATGGTTTCGAGTTGGCACTCAATGGCGAGCTGACCCACATCGACCTCAAATCCCTGACCGATGGCCAATCGGTCATGATCTACGGCCAGACCGAAGTCACCCGCGACCTCATGGCGGCCCGCGCCGCTGCTGGCGCCGTAACGTTGTACGAAGCGTCCAATGTGCAGCCCCATGACCTGAAAAGCGATCGCCCCTGGCTGACCTTCGAACATCAGGGCGAAACCTTTCGCCTGGAGTGCGACTACATCGCCGGTTGCGACGGTTTCCACGGCGTGGCCCGGCAGTCGATTCCGGCCGAATCGCTCAACGTCTTCGAACGGGTCTACCCCTTCGGTTGGCTGGGTATCCTGGCCGACACACCGCCGATCCACGCCGAACTGGTGTACGCCAAACACGCGCGCGGCTTCGCCCTGTGCAGCATGCGTTCACCGACCCGCAGCCGCTATTACCTGCAAGTGCCGGTGGACGAATCGCTGGAAGAATGGCCGGACGAGCGCTTCTGGGACGAACTGAAAAGACGCCTGCCGGGTCCGCTTGCGCAACAGTTGGTTACCGGTCCGTCGATCGAGAAAAGCATCGCGCCATTGCGCAGCTTCGTGGTGGAGCCGATGCAGTACGGGCGCCTGTTCCTGCTGGGGGATGCCGCGCACATCGTGCCACCGACCGGCGCCAAGGGCCTGAACCTGGCGGCCAGTGACGTGAGTACGTTGTATCGGATCTTGCTCAAGGTATACCGCGAAGGGCGGGTGGACTTGCTGGATAAGTATTCCGCCATCTGCTTGCGTCGCGTCTGGAAGGCCGAACGGTTTTCCTGGTGGATGACCTCGATGCTGCATGAGTTTCCGGAAGCGGACGGCTTCAGTCAGCGGATTGCACAGAGTGAACTCGAATACTTCATCCATTCGCAGGCGGGCCGTAAAACCATCGCAGAAAATTACGTCGGACTTCCTTACGAAGCTATCGAGTAGCCTGCTATCGTATCGAGCATTCCCGCCGGCCTTTCCTGCCTGGCGGGCTCTGCTCGAAGGTTCTGTCGTGACCCACCTGAATCAGCCTGCCCCATCCGTTCCCGCCGTACGCAGCGTGCTCGTCGCCCTGATGATGGCGATCTTCCTCGGCGCCCTGGACCAGACCATTGTGGCCGTGTCGATGCCGGCCATTTCCTCGCAGTTCCATGACGTCAACCTGCTGGCCTGGGTGATCTCCGGCTACATGGTGGCGATGACGGTGGCGGTGCCGATCTACGGCAAGCTCGGCGACTTGTACGGGCGGCGGCCGATGATGCTGATCGGCATGGGCGTGTTCACCCTGGCCTCGTTGTTCTGCGGCATGGCGCAAAGCATGGAGCAACTGGTGCTGGCGCGGATTCTCCAGGGCATCGGCGCCGGCGGAATGATCTCGGTGAGCCAGGCGATCATCGGCGACATCATCCCACCTCGCGAGCGGGGGCGTTATCAGGGCTATTTCAGCAGCATGTACGCGGTGGCGAGTGTGGCCGGGCCGGTGTTGGGCGGTTATATGACCGAGTATCTGTCCTGGCGCTGGGTATTTTTGATCAACCTGCCGCTGGGCGCCGGTGCCTGGTATGTGGCCCATCGCACGCTGGTAGGGCTGCCGGTGCCGCAACGCACACCGATCATCGACTACCTCGGCACCGTCCTGATGATCATCGGCCTGACGGCCTTGTTGCTGGGCATCACCGAAATCGGCCAGGGCCATCATTGGCGCGATGAGCAGGTGCTGGGGTTGTTGGCCTGTGCGCTGGTGGCGCTGAGCGTATTTGTGTGGCACGAACGCCGCGCACGCGAGCCGTTGCTGCCCATGCACCTGTTCGCCAACCGCAGCGCGGTGCTGTGCTGGTGCACGATTTTCTTCACCAGTTTCCAGGCGATTTCCCTGACGGTGTTGATGCCCTTGCGTTATCAGACGGTGACCGGCTCGGGCGCCGACAGCGCAGCCTTGCACCTGCTGCCGCTGGCCATGGGCTTGCCGATGGGCGCCTACTTTGCCGGGCGCATGACCTCGGTGACCGGTCGTTATAAACCGATGATTCTCACCGGCGCGCTGTTGAGTCCTTTCGCCATCCTTGGCATGGCCTACAGCGCTCCGCAGGCGGTCGGGCTGACGGCGATCTTCATGCTGCTGTGCGGAATCGCTGCCGGCATGCAGTTCCCGACCTCCCTGGTCGGCACACAAAACTCCGTTGAACAACGGGACATCGGCGTCGCCACCAGCACCACCAACCTGTTCCGTTCGTTGGGTGGGGCGGTTGGGGTGGCATGTATGTCGGCATTGCTGCTGGCGCTGTTGCAGGACTCCAGCTTTGCCCACCTGGCCAGCGGTTCGTTGGTTGCAGAGGGCAGTTCCGGCAACGTGTTGCTCGATGGCCTGAACGCCGCGCCAGGCCCGGCCCGGGACGCCCTGCGCGGCGAGTTGGCGGTGACGTTCAGGCATCTGTTGATGGTGAGTGCGGCGGTGTCGTTGCTGGGGTTGGCGGCGGCGATTGCGATGCCGAATCGCCTGTTACGCGGCCGCGAAGATAAAGCTCGATAACTGACAGGATGAAGCGCGAAATGTGGGCGAGGGCGTGCTCCCACATTTGATTGCATGCCACCCCGGATCAAGGGCTGTAGTAACCCACCGCCACCATGAAATGCCCGGCCTTGCGCAGGTACGCATGCTTGTTCTCGACCTTGTCGGTCACCGGGTTTTTCCAGCGGTATTTGTATTCACTCTGGTCCTGTTGGGCCATCAGATGCAGGATCGGCTCGCCGACGGGCTTGCCGTCCGGGTCCTTGATCTTGCTGAAGTCGGTATTGACCAGCCGCAGGTTGGTGCCGTGGGCCACATAGCGCCGGGTGTCCAGGTCCACGACGAACACGTACAGATCATCCTGCAGGAAGCCGCCTTCCAGTGAGTTGATCGCCTTGAGCGTACCGGCCTCATCCTTGACCAGCGCTTTCACCGCTTTGTCGCGCAATGCTCGCGCCTGTTCCGGCGTAGCCCGTGGCAAGTAGTAACCCACCGCCAGGATGCGCTGGCCCACGCGTTGATAGAACACGTGCTTGTGTTCGACCTTGCCATCGTTCCAGTTCTGCCAGCGGTAGTCGGCCTGCTGGATACCCTGGCCTTCCGGCACGGCCAGCGCCTGTTTGAACGAGGCTTGCAGGTCCGGGCCGAGTAGCTCCGACACATCGCGACCGATCAAGGCGGAGGAAGGCCCGCCGCTGGCCAGCAGCACACCCTGGGTGTCGACCACAAATACGTAGCGGTCGTGGTCGATAAACTCGCCCTGGCGGCTGAACGCCGCGAAGGCCTTGTCGCCATTGGTCTGGTAGTAAGCCAGGGCTTTTTCCAGCAGATGCCTGGCCGCCTGGGCGTCCTCGTCCTGCGTGGCTGCGTGCACCTGGCTGAAACACAACAGCAACAGCCAGGTGATTCTGAGTAATCCCTTCATGCCCCGTCCTCATTCTTATTGATGTGACAACAGCGTAGACGGCTGTAGCTCAGGGCGCCGCCAGCCACTGGTTGACGATGCGCTCGTACTCCCCGGTGGCCACGCTCAGGTGCAGCCATTGATCGACGTAGCTTTTCCACGCTACATCATCCCGGGGCAGCAGGAAGGCTTTTTCGCTGTACTGCATTTGCCGCTGCGGGTTGACCGCGCACAGCCCGGGCTTCTGTTTTTGCTGGTAACGCGCTTCGCTGGCGTCGGTGATCATCACGTCGGCCTTGCCCGCCAGCAGTTCATCGAAAATCGTCACATTGTCATGCAGGCGTATCTGCGCCTGGCCCAGATGGGCACGGGCAAATACTTCATTGGTACCGCCGGCGGGTTCGATTACGCGCACCTGCGGCTGGTTGATCTGCTCGACGGTCTGGTAGCGTTGCACGTCGGCGCAGCGCACCAACGGGATCTTGCCGTCGACGCCCAGCGATTGGCTGAAAAAGGCTTTTTTCTGGCGTTCCAGCGACACGGAAATGCCGCCCACGGCGATGTCGCAATGTTGGGCGAGGAAGTCCGGCATCAGGGTTTTCCAGGTGGTGGGCACCCAATGGATCTTCGCGTTGAGGCTCTTGGC
Source organism: Pseudomonas sp. MWU13-2517 (assembly GCF_023242545.1). Classification (NCBI taxonomy): domain Bacteria; kingdom Pseudomonadati; phylum Pseudomonadota; class Gammaproteobacteria; order Pseudomonadales; family Pseudomonadaceae; genus Pseudomonas; species Pseudomonas sp. MWU13-2517. Next base: position 109,628 of record NZ_JALMFA010000002.1, read on the forward strand.
CAAGGATTCGGCCATGGCAATGTCGATGCCTTCATAGCCGCCATCGGCGCGCAGCGCGGAGTAAGGCTTGTAGTCGCCGGTGGTGCAGACGGCCAGCGTGCCACGTTGAAGCACGTCGTCCAGGCGCGAATCGGCCAGGGCGTAGGAGGTCAGACTTGCCAATAGACAGAAGGCCAGTGGAGCTTTCATGCGGTCGAGTCCTTGGGGCATGGGCGGGGCCGTCATTATTTCCAGCGGGCCGGGGGATAGCAATGTTTAGCCGAGCTGCAACCAAACTCCGCCAACCCTGAATTGAACAACCGTTGTGTGCGTGTGACGCTGGCCGACCTCTACCTCACTGTGGCTTACACATGGATGGTTCCCCCGACACTCACCCTGAGACATCGCCTGGCGCTGTGGTGCCGAGCGATTCGACGGTCGTCGAGGCGCTGCCATCCGAGCTGGCATTCTGGGCACTGTTCCACTGCCGTCATGCCCGCCCACCCGATACCTCTCTCTTGCGTTGATCCGCCCCATGGATGACGCGCACCTGTGCGCATCTGCCCGGCGGCGCCTGTGCGCCTGCCTGATACAACCGTATGAGAATTGCCATGAGTGTTTTTGCCGGCTTGCACGAAGCCCAATCGTTCCTTGAACACAACCCGGACATCGAGATGTTCGAACTGTTTATCCTCGACAATAACGGCGTACCGCGCGGCAAGTTGCTGCACCGCGATGAGCTGTTGGCGGTGTACGAGAGTGGTCGGCCATTGCCCAGCACGATCCTCGGCCTGACCATCAACGGTGATGATGTGGAAAACTCGGGGTTGGTGTGGGACGTCGGTGATATCGACTGCCGCGCCTATCCGCTCAGCGGCAGCTTGCAGCGGATGCCATGGCGCCTGATCCCGACGGCGGCCGTGCAGGTCAGCATGCACCCCACCGAAGGCTTGCCCACCACTGTGGCCGACCCTCGGCATTTACTGGCCAAAGTCATCGATGGGTTGAACGCTGACGGGTATTACCCGGTGATGGCGGCGGAGCTGGAGTTCTACCTGCTCGACCAGAAGCCCGACAATAACGGCCGCCCGCAACCGGCGCGGGATGTGGACGGCAATCGTCCACGCTCGACCCAGGTTTATGGCCTGCGCGAGCTTGAGCAGATCGAGCCGTTTCTCGCCGACCTCTACAGTGCCTGCAAACTGCAAGGCATCCCGGCGCGTACGGCGATCTCCGAATACGCCCCAGGCCAGGTGGAAATCACCCTGGAACATCGTTTTGATGCGCTGCAAGCCATGGATGAAGCGGTGCGCTATAAACGCCTGGTCAAAGGTGTGGCCCATAAACACGGCATGACCGCCTGCTTCATGGCCAAGCCGTTCGACAACCTGGCAGGCACCGGCATGCACATGCACGTCAGCCTGGCGGACGCTCAGGGGAACAACCTGTTTGCCAGCGAAGCCGCCGACGGCACACCCCTGCTGCGCCAGGCGGTGGGCGGCATGCTCAGCACCTTGCTCGACTCGCTGCTGATGTTCTGCCCCAACGCCAACTCCTACCGTCGTTTCCAGACCAACAGCTATGCGCCCCTGGCCGCCACCTGGGGGGTGGACAACCGTACCGTCAGCCTGCGCGTTCCCGGTGGCCCGGCGCACTCGCGACATATCGAGCACCGCATCTGCGGCGCCGATGCCAACCCTTACCTGGCTGCCGCCGCGATTCTGGCCGGCATCCACCGGGGCATCCGCGAACAACGCGACCCCGGCGCGCCGGTGCAAGGCAATGGCTACGCCCAGGCCAAGGAACTACTGCCCACCGACTGGCTCACCACGCTGCGTGCGTTGGAGGCGTCAAGTTGGGCGCGAGAGGCATTCGGCAATGAGTTCCTCGGGGTGTTCCTGGCGGTCAAGCGCGCCGAATATCGCCAGTTCATGGGGGAAGTGGGTGAGCAGGATTGGCGGTGGTACCTGAACCAGGCCTGACAGGATTTGTGGTCACGACGGTTTCGACCTTTTTTTCACGTTGCAGTGGTTAAGCTGCGGATCAAGGTCGTTCACTACCGTTTCGCCTACATGAGCCCGCGATGTCGCCACAACCACCATCCTCCATCGAGATCGAATTCACCGAACGCTGTGACCGTGAACATGCCCGGGTATGCGGTGACACCCGTCCGCCAGGGCTGTTGCAGCGCCTGGCTGCCTGGCGCACAGCTCGGCTGGTGCGCCATGCGTTGAAGGTGGCGGGCGAGCCGGGGCTGATCCTTGACCTGGCCTGCGGCTCGGGGCAGTTCTGGCCCGTGCTGGGCGAACACGTCAACCGGGTGATCCTGGCCTCGGACAACTCCCAGAACATGCTCGACCACGCGCGCACCCATCACCCGGCGGCGCTGCTCAAGCGAATCAAGACCTTTCAAGGCTCAGCGTTTTCCATTGGCCTGTCGGCGAATGCGGTGGACTGCATTTTCTGCCTGGAATTGTTTCGCCACGTCCTCGACAGTGAAGTGCGCTTGACGTTGCTGCGCGAGTTTCATCGAGTCAGCCGCGACACGGTGATCGTCTCGGTGAATGCACGCGAAACGGTGGAAGGTGAATTCCGCGAGGCCGGTTTCAAGGTCCTGAGTTACCAGGAATTCCTCCCGGGCTCCAAATTGTGGCGGGTCTACGTTCTGCGTAAGAGAGGATAAGTTCCGCTCGTCGGACTATTCTCCGTCTCTTGTCGGAGTTTTCATGATCGTGTGTGCACTGCGAATGCTCGCAAGCCCCTTTCGCGATATATACTGCGCGCCATTCTTCAAGGGAGAGCCGTGTGGCCATCGATATTCACTGGATCTGCGACAACGATAGCCTCGGCCTGCATTGCGCCGAATGGCAGCAGTTGCCATTCGTTGCCCTCGACACCGAATTCATGCGGGTCGACACTTTTTATCCCATTGCCGGGCTGATCCAGATTGGTGATGGCGTACGCGCTTACCTGATCGACCCCCTGACCATCGACAATTGGCAACCGTTGGCCGCTTTGCTGGAAAACCCGGCGGTGATCAAGGTGGTGCACGCCTGCAGCGAAGACCTCGAAGTGTTGTTGCGCCTGACCGGCAGCTTGCCGGTGCCGCTGTTCGATACCCAGTTGGCCGCGGCTTACCTGAACCTCGGCTTCTCCATGGGCTACTCGCGCCTGGTGCAAACCGTGCTCGATATCGAGTTGCCCAAGGGCGAAACCCGCTCGGACTGGCTGCAGCGGCCGTTGTCCGAGACCCAGGTGAGCTACGCCGCCGAAGACGCCGTGCACCTGGCCGAGGTGTATACCCGCCTGCGTCCGCGCTTGTCCGATGACAAGTACGCGTGGGTGCTGGAAGACGGCGCCGAACTGGTGGCGAACCTGCGCCGCGAAGTCGACCCGTACGAGGTGTACCGCGAGGCCAAGCTGGCGTGGAAACTGTCCCGTGCCCAACTGGCCGTCCTGCGTGAACTGTGCGCCTGGCGCGAGCAGCAGGCCCGTGCCCGTGACCTGCCGCGCAACCGTATCATTCGCGAACATTCGCTATGGCCCCTGGCCAAAACCCAGCCGGATAACCTCGCCGCGCTGGGCAAGATCGAAGACATGCACCCGCGCACCGTGCGTCAGGATGGCCAGTTCCTGCTGGACCTGATCAAACGTGCCGGTAGCGTGCCCATGGACCAATGGCCGCCTGCCGTCGCAGAACCCCTGCCGGTAGATGCTGCCGCGCTGATCAAAGAACTGCGTGCCTTGGGCCAGGCGTTCGCCGAACGCCTGGACATGGCGCCGGAACTGATGCTGCGCAAGAAAACCCTCGAAGCCCTGGTTAAAAGTGGCTACCCCGATGGGCCTTACCAACTGCCAGACTCGCTGCGTGGCTGGCGCCGCGAGTTGATGGGCCAGGCGCTGCTCGACAGCCTGGCCACTGCCGGAGAACAGCCTTGAAACGTATTTGCTCCATCTACCGCAGCCCGAAACGTGCCGGCATGTACCTCTATGTACTCAAAAGCGATGCCCTGGAGCGCGTGCCCGAAGGTTTGATCACCGTGTTCGGCAAGCCGGTGCACGCCTTTGATCTGGTGCTGACGCCTGAGCGCAAGCTGCAACAGGAAGACATCGTGCAAGTCCTGGAAAACCTCGACAAGCAGGGCTACCACCTGCAAATGCCGCCGGCCGAGGACGAGTACATCGAACACTTGCCCGAAGAGCTGCTGCGCCGCAACGACCCGATCTGATCGGTAGTGCCCTGTTCAGGGCACCTGCTTCCATGGACTCGTATTAGTTGGCGGTGGCCGTAAGGATGCGGGCGGCCGTCTGCACTGTTTTTGAAAGGTTTGAACCATGCGTGTTCTGATTGCTGAACAGGATCACCCGCTCTATGCCCAACTGCTGCGTGACGCGGCTCCGGACCTTGAGGTATTGACCAGCGGTGATTCCGCCGAACTGTCGCGCCTGGCCGCCGATTGCCCGGTGTGGCTGGGCCAGCCGGACCTGCTGGCGACCCTGTTGCGTCAGGGCCACCAGCCGCAATGGCTGCAATCGACCTGGGCGGGTATCACACCGCTGCTGGCCGAAGGCTTGCCCCGCAACTATCGCCTGACCCGTGCGGTCGGCATCTTTGGCCAGGTCATGGCCGAGTTTGTGCTCACCTACATGCTGGGCCACGAGCGCGAAGTGCTGGCGCGGCTGGTCAGCCAGGTCGAGCGCAAATGGGACAACCGCATGGGCCAGAGCCTGGCGGGGCGCAAGGTGCTGGTGGTCGGTACCGGCGATATCGGCCAGAGCGTGGCTGACTTCCTGGTGCCGTTCGGCGTCGAGCTTTACGGTATCGCCAGCACCGCACGTGAGCAGGCGCCGTTTAAAGAAGTGGCCGCGCTCGATCAATTGGGTCGGTTGGTGGGGGAGGTCGACTACGTGGTCAACCTGCTGCCCAATACGCCCAACACCCATGACCTGTACGACGCAGCGCTGTTCAAGCAATTCAAGCCGACCGCCTTGTTCATCAATGTCGGGCGCGGCGTGGCGGTGGTGGATGCCGATCTGGTCGAGGCCTTGAAAGAAGGGCACCTGGCCGGTGCGGTGATCGACGTGTGCCGCCAGGAGCCGTTGCCGCAACGTCACCCGTTCTGGACCGCCTGGGGCTTGTTGCTGACCGGCCACAGTTCGGCGCCGACGTCGCCTTCGATGATGGTGGGGTTGTTCGTGCAGAACCTGCGCGCGTACCAGGCCAAGGAAGCGTTGCGCGGGGAAGTGGATTTCGAGCGCGGTTACTGACTGTACCCGGAGCGAATTGTGGGAGCAGGCTTGCTCCCACAGAGGGTATTGCGTCAGCGTCAGAGGCTGAAATCGCCTTCGGACACCAGCTCGCTCAACGGCCGGCGCGGGCTCGGCGCTTCGCGGCCTTGCAGGTACTCGGGCAAGGTCGATTTGTCACCCAGCTTGCCCACGGCCACCGCCGCGTGCAACGCATAACCTTCCGGAATCTTCAGCTCCTTGCGCGTCAGCTCCTGATCGAAGCCGGCCATGCCGTGGGTGTGCCAGCCGGCGAGGCTGGCTTGCAGTGCCAGGTGGCCCCAGGCAGAACCGGTGTCAAAGGTGTGCCACAGCGCAGGCGTTTCTTCGCTGGCGCCAGGGGCGATAAAGTCGGTTTTCGAAGCAATGATCACCAAGGCCGATGCGTGCTGCGCCCAACCCCGGTTGAATTCATTGAGCAGGCCCAGGAAGCGTTCCCAGTTTGGCGTGTCGCGACGTGCATACAGAAAGCGCCATGGCTGCGAGTTGTAGGCCGACGGTGCCCAGCGCGCGGCTTCGAAAAAGCTCAGCAGGGTCTCCTGCGGGATGCTTTCGCCAGTGAAGGCGCGGGGCGACCAGCGGTCGGTGAATTGGGGATGAATCGGATAATCGGCAACACGTGTCATGAGCAATTCCTGATCGTCAATTCGGTGCTCAAAGCTACTGCGGGTCCGCCGCACTGACAAGTCTTGTCACACCGCCAGTCGTAAGCGCTTGGCCCCAGGGGCCTTGGGCACTAGACTGACGGCCTTTCACTTGACGATGTTGATGTAGAGCCATGGCCGCCAAAGTCGAACCTTTCTGGATACGCAAAACCCTTGAACACCTCGATCAGGAGGAGTGGGAGTCGTTGTGCGATGGCTGTGGCCTGTGCTGTCTGCAGAAGCTCGAGGATGAAGATGACAACAGCGTTTATTACACGCGTATCGCCTGCAAACTCCTCGACCTGAAAACCTGCCAGTGCACCGACTACCCCAACCGTCGCGCCTCGGTGCCTGATTGCATCCAGCTCACCCCGGGCCAGGCTGATCAGTTCAAATGGCTGCCGCCGACCTGCGGCTACCGCCTGGTCAGCGAACGCAAAGACCTGCCGCTGTGGCATCACCTGGTCTGCGGCGACCGCGATGCGGTGCATCATGAACGCATTTCCCAGTCCGGACGCATGCTCAGCGAAGGCAGCGTGCCCGAAGACGACTGGGAGGATTACCTGATCTTCCGTGCCGGCTAACCAAGGGGTCTCTATGCGGGTGGGAACCAAGCTGACGGCAAGCCTGGTATTGCTGGCGCTGAGCATGCCTGCGTGGTGTGCGAAGAAAGTCGACCTGGACTATCACGTCAAGTTATTGCCCCAGAGCGATCAAGCCGAAGTGCGCGTGAGCCTGTCGCAAGGCTCGGCAGTGCGCAGCCTCAACTTCGACCTGGGGCGCGCCGGCGACTACAGCGACTTCAAGGCCGACGGTCAATGGAAAGTCACCGGCAGCCGCGGTGTGTGGCAGCCCGGCGCCGACAAAGCCAGCCTGACCTACCGCGTACGCCTCACCCATGCGCGTAAGCCTGGTCTCTATGAGGCCCGCATGACGCCCGATTGGGCACTGTTTCGTGGTGAAGACCTGGTGCCGGCTGCCCGGTTGGACCAACAGGACGGCATCGAGTTGGTCTCGCGCCTGGTGTTCGAACTGCCGGCCGGTTGGAAAAGCATCGAAACCGCCTGGCCGCGCATCGGCAAAAACAAATTCCGTGTCGACAACCTCTCGCGGCTGTTCGACCGCCCCACCGGCTGGATGCTCGCCGGTACCCTCGGCAGCCGTCGCATGCGTTTTGGCGAAACCGAAGTCACCGTGGCCGCTCCGAAGGGGCAGGGCATGCGTCGCATGGATGTGCTGACGCTGCTGACGTTCGTCTGGCCGCAAGTTGAAGCGGCCTTCCCGCGCCATCCGGCGAAACTGTTGATCGTGGGTGCCGCCGACCCGATGCGCCGTGGCGTGGTGGCCTCACGCGATTCGATCTACCTCAACAGTCGCACACCGCTGGTCAGCGAAAACGGCAGCAGCCCGCTGATCCGCGAAGTGGTGCAGGCCATCGGCCGCTTCAATGATCACGACAGCAGCGATTGGATCCGCGAGGGGCTGGGAGAGTATTACGCCATCGAGTTGCTGCGGCGGGCCGGCGGCATCACCGATGAACGCTACGCGGCCATACAGGCGCGGCTGGGCAAGGAAGGCAAGGACGTCACCACACTGCGCGGCGAGCACATCAGCGCCGGCGCGGTGGCCAGGGCAGTGGTGGTATTGCAGGAACTGGACCGCGAAATCCGCGTGAAAACCCACAACAAGCGTTCACTCGATGATCTCGCGCAGGGGGTCATGCGGTCCAACAGTATTACCACCGCGGAGTTTGTACAACTGGCTGAGAGCGTGATCGGCGAGTCGTCGGTGGTGCTCGATACCAAGCTGTTGCGTTGATCCCAGCCATGCACCTATCAAAAGTGTGGGAGGCGGCTGGCTCCCACATCTAGATCTCCAACAGCCTGGAGGCTGGAATCAACCTGCAGTTTTGGTGGCTTTTTCTGCGGCTACTTCCGCCCTGGTCTTCAGGTTCTTCAACTCTTGGCCGGCACGTTCAATCTTCGTGCGCACGCTGTTCATTTCCTGGCGGCCCTGCTCCAGCTTGTCCTTGAGCGAGCTGTGCCCGGTAAAGCCCCGCGCCAGCGCCACGCCGCCGATTGCCACCTGGATCAAGCCGAAAATCCCGCCACGGCGCAGGCCTTTGCCGACCATCATCACACCGCCGGCTACCGAGCCGATACGTTCCCAGCCGTGCACGTTCTGGGTGGGCGGAGTTTCGAAGGGGGTGTGTTCGATGATAGGTCGCAGGTTTGTGCTGTCGCTCATGGTCTGTCTCCAACAAGGGCAAGTGTAAATAGCTGACTGTTTGCAGGCGCTGGATGTTCCCGAAAAATCAGTACTTGGGGCCCGAACGGGTGTTGTTGCCCTTGGCCAGGCGGTCGTAGAGCACCACATTGACCGTAGCGGCGAGGTTCATGCAGCCGGTGGTCGGGATGTACACCACGTCTTCACACCAGTCGCGGATCTCTTTGTCGAGGGAACCGTCTTCGGGACCGAAGATGTACAGCGCGCGGTCGGGGTGGGTGTATTCGGGCAGCGGGCGGGCGCCTTCCACCAGTTCCACGGCGACCGGGATGCAGCCCAGGGGCAGGATCTTCTTCAGGTCATCAATGCCGATCAGTGGAATGTCGTGGTGGACCTTCTTGGTATCGGTGATGAAATCCCGGGCGCGCTCGTAACGCACGCCGGTGTAAAACACCGAGGCCACGCCGTAGCAGCCGGCGGCACGCATCACCGAGCCGACGTTTTCGGGGGATTTGGGGTTATACAGACCGATGCAGCTGTAGCGTTTATTGCCCACTGGGAGTGCCTTAAAAGGGCAGCATTATAGCGGCAAGCTTCAAGCTGCAAGTTAAAAGCGTGCTGCTTTTTCTTGCAGCCCGAAGATTTAGGCTTTCGGCTGTTCAAACGGCAAGTTAAAAGCGCACTGGCTTTTTCTTGCAGCTTGCCGCTTGCAACTTGAGGCTTTCACCCGTCCTTCTTCATCAACCCTGCCAACGCCGCAAACGGGTTATGAGTGGCCTTGGCGATGGTCGGGCTGCTGGTGGAGCCTTCGCCGAAATATTGTTGGTCCGTGTAGCGCGAGTGTTCGTTATCGTGGCAGTACAGGCACAGCAACTCCCAGTTGGAGCCGTCCTGGGGGTTGTCATCATGGTTGTGGTTACGGTGGTGTACTGTCAGTTCGCTCAAGCGTTTCCCGGAAAACTCACGGGCACAGCGGCCGCACACGTGGGGGTACATCTTCAAGGCTTTGTCGCGGTAGCCCATTTCCCGGTCGCGCTGGGCATCGGCGAGGATGCGATCCAGCTTGGCGGTGTGGGAGGGCGGGTTGGTCGAGCTCATCATGGCTCCTGGCTATTTGGGTTCACGGACAAGGTTGATTCTAGCCGCTCGCGCTGTAAATGACTGCTTCACTTTACATACAAGGATCTGAAACTTATGCGTCTGCATTCATGGATTATTGCGCTGTTGCTGTGTGTCTTCACTGCCCAGGCCCAGGCGTTCTCCACGCCCAGACCCGGGCAGGTGATCGAGGTGGCCCTTGAACAACTGCATCCGACCCAGGCCGTGGTGGGGTTTGACCAGATTTACTACAGCCTTGGCCTGTTTGCCGACAAGCCGGCCAAGGTCTTCGATGAATATTGCGAGACCAACGGCCAGGGCGCCGCTGATAACGTGCCGAAAAAGGCGGACCTGCACCAACCGACCAGTTTCACCTGCAAAGACCCGGTGGGCACCCATCCCGAGGACATGAAAACCGTGGTAGTCGGCCCTGCCGGTCAGTTGTACCTCACCGACGGTCATCACAGCTTCACCACCTTGTGGGAAGTACCCGGCGGCGGTCCGAAGCTGAAAATGTGGGTCAAGGTCACCGATGACTTCAGCAACAGTACGGACATGGCCACCTTCTGGCAGCGTATGCAGGCGGCGCGTAAGGTCTGGCTCAAGGACAACCAGGGCCAAACCTTGCCGCCCGGGCAATTGCCGGCGCACCTGGGCTTCAAGAACCTGCAGGACGACACTTTCCGCAGCCTGGTGTATTTCACCCGCAAGGCCGCCTACGGCAAGCCGGACGATGGTGCCATCGCGCCGGAATTCCTCGAGTTCTACTGGGGCAACTGGCTGCGCACCCAGATCGACCTGGGTGCTTACAACCTGAACAAGAAGGGTGGCTACAAGGATGCGATCGAAGCGGTAGCCAAGCGCATGGTCAGCCTGGCGCCGGGCTCACAGGTCGGTGACAGCGGTTTTACTGCCCATCAACTGGGCGGCATGACCAAGCTGGATCGCGATGAGCTGGAAAAGACGGTCGACAAGAAAGTGCCGTACGTGATCGATTACCGCAAATCTCTGAATTAAGGTCGATCAAACAGGTGAGAGACGGTAACTGGCAGACCGTCTCAACCTTTGATTTTTTCCGCAATCCAGATGGTATGCCGGGTGCCCTTGTTGCCGTGGGCAAATACTTGCACTTCTTCGGCCTTGAACCCGGCCTTGCGCAGCTTGTCGCTGAACAGCTTGTCGGCGCTGGCCGACCATACGGCCAGCACGCCTTTGGGGCGCAGGGCCTTGGCGCAGGCGGCGAGCCCACCGGCGGAATACAACCAGCTATTGGCTTTTTGCGTAAGGCCCTCGGGACCGTTGTCCACATCGAGCATGATCGCGTCAAAGCCCTGGGGCTCGGCTTGCAGCACCTTGGCCACGTCCTCCATGCGGATCACCGTGCGTGGGTCCAGCAACGGCTGCCCGGATTTCTCCCCGAGCGGGCCGCGGTTCCACTCCACCACACCCGGCACCAGCTCCGCGACGACCACTTCGGCCGTCTTGCCCAGATGCTTGAGGGCCGAGGCCAGGGTGAAGCCCATGCCCAGGCCGCCGATCAACACCCGTGAACCCGGCCGGCCGGCGACCTTGCGGCAGGGGATTTCCGCCAGCGCATCCTCGGAACCGTGCATGCGCGTGTTCATCAACTGGCCGCCATCCCCTCCCTGAATCTTGATGACAAAATCTTCACCGTATTCGAACAGGCACAAGGCACCGCCGTTGTCGGGGATCGGGGTGGTGTCCAGCAGAACGAAACGTTTCATGGAAATCTCATTGGGAAGGGCATTCTTGCGCGGTTGGGAGTAGCCTTACGGTATTCCAGTCAGGCCATGGAGCCATCGATGAAGTGCAACATTCTAACGGTCATTGTGCTTGGCGCGCTCGCATTGGGTACGGCGCAGGCGCAAGAAGTGCAAACCGTGCCGATCGCACCCGCGCCAACCCCAGGTGCCCCCGGCACACCGACACCCACGTTGTACCCGCAAGTCAGCCCGCCCGCGCCCCCCAAGGCCACCGTCAACGGCTCGCCCGCGCTGGAACCGATTGTATTGCCCACGCCGCCGAAAGATCAGACGGTGCCCGGCCTGCAACAAAACGACAGCAAGCCGAAGACGCCCGGCGGTTAATGACGGTTGCGGCCGTCATTTCCCGCCGCACTCAGTCAGTAAGATAACCCCAGTGCCTTGAACACAAACCCGTACTCAAGCGCCACATCTCGTAGTCCCTGGTAACGGCCACTCATGCCGCCATGGCCGGCGCCCAGTTCGGTCTTGAGCAGCAACAGGTTGTCGTCCGTCTTGGTGTCACGCAGCTTGGCTACCCACTTGGCTGCCTCCCAGTACTGCACGCGGCTGTCGTTGTAACCGGCGATCACCAGGGTGGCCGGGTAGGCTTGGGCGCTGACGTTTTCGTAAGGTGCGTAAGCCTTGATGCGTGCGTAGACCTCGGGCTCTTCAGGGTTGCCCCATTCGTCGTACTCGGTGATGGTCAACGGCAGCTCCGGGTCGAGCATGGTGTTGAGCACATCGACGAAGGGCACCTCGGCAATCGCCGCCTGGAACAGCTCCGGCCGCTGGTTGAGTACGGCGCCGATCAACAGGCCTCCGGCACTGCCGCCGCTGATCGCCAGTTGCCTGGATGTGGTCAGGCCTTGGGCGATCAGGTGTTCGGCGCAGGCGATAAAGTCGCTGAAGGTGTTCTGCTTGTGCTCCTGTTTGCCGTTGCGATACCAGGCTTCACCCAGTTCGCCACCGCCGCGCACATGGGCGATGGCAAACGCGACGCCACGGTCGAGCAGGCTCAGGCGCGCATGGGAAAACCACGGGTCCAGGCTCGAGCCGTAGGCACCGTAGCCGTAGAGGTACAGCGGTGTGGTTTTGCCGAGCTGGTCACGCTTGACCACCAGGCTGATCGGCACCTGGGTGCCGTCGACGGAAGTGGCCCACAGGCGCTGGCTGACGTAGTCGTCGGCGTTGAACGCGCCGAGTACTGGGGTTTCCTTGAGCACCGCCTGCGCGCCTGTCGCCAGTTCAAGCTGACGCACCTGGGCCGGGCGGTTCAGGGCTTCGTAGCGCAGGCGGATCTTGTCGCTCGAAAATTCCAGGCTGTTCTGTACGTAGAGGCTATAGGCGGCGTCGGGCAATTCCACGCGGTATGTCGGCATGTCCTGGGGGTGCACTTCGATCACCGGCAGGCCGCCGATACGCAGGCTAAGGGTCATGGCGCTGGCGTTCAGGCTCACACCGTCGAGCATGACCTCATCGCTGTGAGGGATCAGGTTGTGCCAGTCAGCCTCGCCGGGCACGCTGCCGGTGTCGGCGGCGACGAACAGTGCGTAGTTGATGCCGTCGCGGTTGCTGCGGATAAACCAGGTCCACTCGCCGTTACGCTTGCCGTGGTCCACATCGTATTCATGGTCCTCGACACGGGGCGCCAGGCAGGTGAAGTCCAGGTGCGGCTGGTCGGCGTCCAACGCCCAGGTCTCGCTGGTGGTCTTGCTGCCCAGGGCCAGCAATAACTGACGCTCGGAGCTGGAGCGGTAGCAATGCAGGAAGAAACGTCCGTCGGGCTCGTGGAACACTTCCTGCGCCGCCGTGCCATCCAGGCGGTAGCGATACAGCTTGTGCGGACGATGGGTATCATCCAGCTCGCCGAAAAACAGGGTCAGGCTGTCATTCGCCCAGATCATGCTGCCGTCGCAGTTTTCGAACTCCAGTTCGCTGACTTTGCCGGTGGCCAATTCCTTCACGTACAGGGTGTAAACCTCTTCACCGCTGGTATCGAGGCTGTAGGCCAGGCGCTGATGGTCGGGGCTGATACTGAAGGCACCGAGGGAGAAAAAGCCGCCATTGGCCAGCACGTTAGGATCGAGCAGCAGTTCTTCGCTGCGCTCGTCCACCTGGTTACCCTCGTCCGCCGGGCGGCGGCAGCGGTAGTGGCGGGCGTATTCGTCGCCCGCGGTGGTGCGTGTGTAATACAGGTACGGCCCCCAGGGTGAGGGCAGGGACAGGTCGGTTTCCAGGATGCGGCCCTTGATCTCTTCGAACAGGGTTTCGCGCAGGGCTTTCTGGTCGGCGAGCTGGGCTTCCTGCCAGGCATTTTCAGCCTTGAGGTAATCGAGCACGTCGTGGTTGTCACGCGCTTGCAGCCAGGCGTACGGATCTGGGCCTTCGCCCTTGCGGGCAATCGGGGCGGTCGATATAGGCATGGAATACTCTCTGTCTGGCGGATGGTGGCAGGCATTGCAGCCGAGACACGCAAAAGCCGTTATCATAGCCGCCTGTTTGCCTACCTTGCCATGGACACCATGACCGAGAACGACTATCTGACCGCTTGGGGCCTTTACGCCTTCGCCGCTTTGGGCTGCCTGTTGGTATGGTGGCGCCTGACCCGCTGGATCTGGCGTTGGCTGCGCGAGCCGCTGCAATTGCTGATGGCCGTGGTGCTGTTCAGCCCGACCATCGTCGACCCGGTCAAGACCCAGTTCGCGCCGGCGGTGGCCATCACCGCCATGGACCTGGTGCTCAAGGTCGGCAATAACGCCTGGCGGGCCATTTCCGATCTGTTCATGTACACGATGATCGCGTTTGCCGTGTATCTCGTGTTCGTGTTGATCCGCTGGCCTATCGAGCGTGCCGCCAATGCCCGTCGCGAGCGCAAGGCGGCTGTCGATGCCGCTTTGGCCGCCGAGCAGGACGATGAGGAACCCTTCCGTCGCCCGGCACCGGTCAGTGGTGCACGGGTCGAGCCGCGCCTTTAACGTTGTCCGCCCCGCAGCGAGAGCCCTGGCATGTGTGAATTAATGGGCATGAGTGCCAACGTCCCTACCGATATCGTATTCAGCTTTACCGGGCTGATGCAGCGGGGCGGGCGTACCGGCCCCCACCGCGATGGCTGGGGCATTGCTTTCTATGAAGGTCGTGGCCTGCGCCTGTTCCAGGACCCGGCTGCCAGCAGTGAGTCGGAAGTCGCCTTGCTGGTGCAGCGTTATCCCATCAAAAGCGAAGTGGTGATCGGCCATATACGCCAGGCCAATGTGGGCAAGGTGTGCCTGTCCAACACCCACCCGTTCGTGCGTGAACTGTGGGGGCGCAACTGGTGTTTTGCGCATAACGGCCAACTGGCGGACTTCAACCCCCGTGCCACGTTCTACCGCCCGGTGGGCGATACCGACAGCGAAGCGGCGTTCTGCGACTTGCTCAACCGTGTACGCGAGGCCTTCCCGGAGCCGGTGGACATCGAGCAGGTCTTGCCGGACCTGATCGCCGCTTGCGCGGAGTACCGCAGCAAAGGCGTGTTCAACTGCCTGCTCAGTGACGGCGACTGGCTATTCTGCTACTGCTCGACCAAATTGGCGCAGATCACCCGCCGCGCCCCCTTTGGTCCGGCGCGCTTGAAAGATGTCGACGTGATCGTCGATTTTCAGGCCGAAACCACGCCTGACGACGTGGTAACGGTCATTGCTACCGAGCCTTTGACCGACAACGAAAACTGGACCCGCTACGAACCGGGCCAATGGAGCCTGTGGCGACGCGGTGAATGCGTCAGCCAGGGCGTTACCGAGTAAGGATATCGACCATGTTGCTCAGTTATCTGCGGTTGGTGCTGTTTGCCATTGGCCTGTTGGTCGGTGTGCAAGTGCCGGGTTTTATCAACGACTACGCCAAGCGCGTCGAAGCCCATCTGATTGAAGCCCAGACCGGCCTGCGTGGCTTTGATGCCACCGCGCAGCAGTTCTTCAACGGCGATTTGCAGGCATTGGTGGCGCATTACCGCGCCAGTGACGACCCGGTGTTCCGCAGCGATGCCAACAGCCTGGGCACCTTGCTCGACCGCCAGGTGGCGTTGGACAAGCAATTCCAGGCCATGCAAGGCCCCTGGTATATCCGTGCCCTGCAGGTGGCGGTGGCCGCCGACCCGGACATTCGTCTGGAAACCTGGAACGGCTACAGCTACCAGATCCTGCTGACCCCCGAAGCCATGGGGTGGGGGCTGGGTGGGGCGATGTTGTTGTCGTTCGGGCTGGAATGCCTGTTTCGCCTGATCGACTGGATCGTGTTGGGCGGCAAGCGCATGCGCCAGAGCCGGCCGATTGAAGAGCGGGACCTCAAGGGCCTCTAAGCGTCATCACACATCCAGAGGTGGGAGGGGGTTGCCTCTTCCCACCTGGTTAACCCGGTTTTTTCAGTCAAGTGGGTGTGCTCAGCAGCATCCGCTCCTCGCCGACTTGCGCGGCATAGCGGGCGACGACCTTGCGGCACAGCCCCACAATCTCCTCCACCAATTCCACTCCCACGCGCCACGACACCACGACCTGCAGATTTGGCAGTTTTTGCGCCATGGGTAACATCACCAATTCCCCCCGCGCCAGTTCCTCGCTGACCAACACCGGCGGCAGCGCACCAATTCCGAAACCATCGCGCAGCAAACGCGTAATCGCCGACACCGAATTCACGCAGTTCATCCGTGGCGCGGCCACACCGTTGGCCTGCATCAGGCTCAGTACGTCCTGATGCGGGTGGGAGTTTTTCGAATAAGTGATGATGCGTTCCTGAGCCAGTTCGGCGAGGGAGGCATAGTCGCGGTGGTAGATCGAGTGACTGGCGACGATCCAGGCCATGGGATGGCTGGCCAGTTCCAGGCTGCGCACGGTTTCCAGGCGCAGCAGGTCGGTTTGCAGGATCAGGTCGAGGAAGCCTTTTTGCAGCTGATCGCTGAGGTTCAATGCGGTATCGGCGATCAACTCGATTTCCACCAAGGGGAAATGATCCATCAGTTCGGCCACCAGCGGGCTCAGCCACGTGTGGATGACGGTGTCCATTACGCCGATCCGAATGCGCCCGACTTTGCTGCTGGTGGTTTCCAGGGACTGCTTCAAGCCCTGCATGGTCACCATCATCTGCTCGGCGTAATCGAGCACCTTCAAGCCTTCCGGGGTCAGGCTTACGCCCCGTGAGTCGCGCAGAAGCAGCTTCACGCCCAACTCGCTTTCCAACACGGCGATGCGGCTGGAAATCGAGGCCTGGGTAGTGAACAGCTTTTCGGCGGTCAGTCGAAAGCTCTTGAGCTTGGCCACCCAGACGAAGGTTTCGAGGAACTTCAAATTCATGGGATCAACTTTTCTTATGCATGGATCGGTTTTTATTAGTTGGACGTCGCACCGGGCAAACGCCAAAAATCGAGTCATTCCACGATAAGCGTCGTTGGGGTATGAGGACAAGTTGCGAGTTCCGGGTAAAAAATCCCACACTACAAAAAACAACGCCTACAGGAGCGCCCACCGTGAGCCGTCTGTTATTGAATTGTGATATCGGCGAGAGCTTCGGCAACTGGACCATGGGTCTGGATGCCGAGGTCATGCCGTTCATCGATTGCGCCAATGTGGCTTGCGGTTTCCATGCCGGCGACCCGAGCATCATGCGCAAGACCGTCAGCCTGGCTTTCAAGCACGGCGTGCAAGTGGGTGCACACCCGGCCTACCAGGACCTGCAAGGCTTCGGCCGTCGCTCCATGGCCTACACACCCCAGGAAATCCAGGACCTGCTGCATTACCAGATCGGCGCTCTCGACGGCATTTGCCGCGCTCAAGGCGGACGGGTCAGCTACGTCAAACCCCATGGCGCGATGTACAACGACATGATGGCCAACCCCACGCAATTGCGTGCGGTGATCCAGGCCGTGGCGGCCTATGGCGATTTGCCGCTAATGCTCCTGGCCACCCGCGACAACAGCGCGGCCAAGGCCCTGGGTGATGAATACGGTGTGATCCTGTGGTTTGAAGCGTTCGCCGACCGTGCCTACGACGCCCAGGGCCACTTGGTTTCCCGTCAGTTGCCGGGGGCCGTGCATCACGATTCCGACACTATCCTGCAGCAAGCCCTGACCATTTCCCGTGGCGAAGCCCTGACTGCCAGCGACGGCAGCGCGTTGATGTTGCAGGCCAATACCCTGTGCGTGCACGGCGACAACGCCAGTTCGATCGCCGCGGTGCAACGCATTCGCGAGGCGTTGAAGTCAGCATGAGACCACGCATTGAAGTGGTAGCCATTGACTGCCTGATGGTGCGTCTGTTTGAAGTGATTGCCGAAGCCAATATGCCTTGGATGCTCGCCGCCACTCAGCGCTTGCGCGAAGGTTTCGGCGCGGCGCTGGTGGATCTGGTGCCGTCCTACACCACGTTGATGGTGCATTACGATCTCACGGCGTTGAGCCCGGCCCAGGCACGGCAACTGATCGAGCAGGCGCTGACTGACCTGCAACCTCAGGTTCAGGGCGGCGGGCAGTCCCATGTGTTGCCGGTGTGGTATGACCTGAGTGTCGGTCCTGAGCTGACCTTGCTCAGCCAGCGTAGCGGCCTGTCGATAGACGACGTGATCGGCCGTCACACCGCCCATGAATACCAGGTGTTCGCCCTCGGCTTTGCCCCGGGTTTCGCCTTTATGGGGCTTGTGGATGAAAGACTCGCCGCACCGCGCCTCAACACGCCGCGCAAACGCGTGGCGGCCGGCAGCGTTGGCATCGCCGAACGGCAGACTGCCGCCTACCCGGTGGTGTCGCCGGGTGGCTGGAACCTGATCGGCCGCACCCCGGCCAAACTCTTTGACCGCGAACGAGACGGCTACAGCCTGATGCAGCCCGGCGACACGGTGCGCTTCGAGGCGGTTGGCCATGCTGAATTCATCAACCTGGGTGGCGATGACACGCCGTTGGAGGCGCAGGCATGAGCCGCTTGTTGATCGAGGCCAGCACGCCGTTGTGCCTGTTGCAGGACGCCGGCCGCTTTGGCGTGCGCCACCTGGGCGTGACCCAGGGCGGAGCGTTGGACTGGGTGTCGATGTCCTGGGCCAATTGGCTGCTGGGCAATGCGCTGGATGCACCGGTGGTGGAAATCACCTTGGGCGGTTTTACCGTGCAGGCCGAGGATTATTGCCTGCTGGCCCTGGCCGGTGCGGATCTGGGCGCCTATGTCGACGAGCGCGCGATCAGCCCCGGCCGCAGTTTCATCCTGCAAAAGGGCCAGCGCTTGCGTTTCACCCAACCTTTCAGCGGGGCGCGAGCCTACCTGGCGGCGCCGGGCGGGTTTGACGCGCCGGATGTACTCGGCAGTTGTGCCACTGTCGCGCGTGAAGAATTGGGCGGGGTGGATGGTTTCGGCAAGGCATTGGCCGAAGGCGGTCGCCTGGCGTATTCCGGTGTGGGCGGTGCGATGAAGGTGCTGAGCGATCCGACCCTGCCGGCCAAGGCGGCATTGGAGGTGATCGTGGGCGCGCAGATCGGCCGGTTCAGCGGCCAAAGCCTGTTCGATGCCTTCAACACCGAATGGGCGCTCGACAGCCGCGCCGATCGCATGGGCATGCGCTTGCTGGGCACGCCGTTGCACTACCAAGGGCCTTCGCTCATTTCAGAAGGGATTCCGCTGGGGGCGATCCAGGTGCCGCCGGATGGGCAGCCGATTGTGTTGCTCAATGATCGCCAGACCATTGGCGGCTATCCGCGCCTGGGGGCATTGACGCCGTTGTCGCTGGCGCGGCTGGCGCAGTGTCTGCCGGGGGAGAAGGTCAGGTTGGCGCCGGTGGTGCAAGAGACGGCGCATCGGCAGCACATCGAGTATCTGCAGCGGTTCAACCGACCTTGAACGACCCTGACCCCCTGTAGGAGCGAGCAAGCTCGCTCCTACAGGGGGTGATGGGTTATTTCGAGAGGAAGCGCATGCCTTCTTCCAGGCCGCGCAGTGTCAGCGGATACATCTGATCCTCCACCAACTCCCGCACAATCCCCGTCGACGCCGTATACCCCCAGGTGTCCTTCGGATACGGGTTAATCCAGATCAACTTCTTGTACTTGGCCATGAAGCGCTGCATCCACACGTACCCTGGCTCTTCATTCCAGTGCTCGACGCTGCCGCCGGCTTGCGTGATTTCGTAGGGCGCCATCGACGCATCGCCGATGAAGATCACTTTGTAATCCGCGCCGTACTTGTGCAGCAGGTCTTGCGTGGAGGTACGCTCCGAGGTGCGGCGCTGGTTGTTCTTCCACACCGACTCGTATACGAAGTTATGGAAGTAGAAATACTCCAGGTGCTTGAACTCGGTCTTGCACGCGGAGAACAGCTCTTCGCAGGTCTTCACATGGGCGTCCATCGAGCCGCCGATATCGAACAGCAAGAGCAGCTTGATGGTGTTGCGCCGTTCCGGGCGCATCTGGATATTCAGCAGGCCGGCATCACGCGCGGTGTGGTCAATGGTGCCGTCAATGTCCAGCTCTTCCGCCGCACCTTGGCGTGCAAACTTGCGCAGACGGCGCAGGGCGATCTTGATGTTGCGCGTGCCCAGCTCAACCTGATCGTCGAGGTTTTTGTACTCGCGCTGGTCCCACACCTTCACGGCCTTGCCCTGGCGCTTGCCGGCATCGCCGACGCGGATGCCTTCGGGGTTGTAGCCCCCGGAGCCAAACGGGCTGGTGCCACCGGTGCCGATCCATTTGTTGCCGCCGGCGTGGCGTTCCTTCTGTTCTTCCAGGCGCTTCTTGAATTCCTCGATGAGTTTGTCGAGGCCGCCGAGGGACTGGATCTGCGCGCGTTCTTCATCGCTCAGCGAGCGTTCGAATTCCTTGCGCAGCCAATCTTCGGGGATCAGCGCCTGCAGGTGGTCGTCGAGCTTTTCCAGGCCGTTGAAGTAGGCGCCGAAGGCTCGGTCGAATTTGTCGTAATGCCGCTCGTCCTTGACCAGAATCGCCCGGGCCAAGTAGTAAAACTCGTCCATGTCGGCGAAGGTCACGCGCTGTTTCAGGGCCTTGATCAGGTCGAGCAGCTCGCGTACCGACACCGGCACCTTGGCTGCGCGCATCTCATTGAACAGGTTGAGCAACATTATCGATTACCGCGACGGCTCATGAAGGCCAGGCGCTCCAGCAACTGCACGTCCTGCTCGTTCTTCACCAAGGCACCGGCCAGGGGCGGAATGGCCTTGGTCGGGTCGCGCTCGCGCAGCACGGCTTCGCCGATGTTGTCGGCCATCAGTAATTTGAGCCAGTCGACCAGTTCGGAAGTGGAAGGCTTTTTCTTCAGGCCCGGCACTTTGCGCACGTCGAAGAATACGTCCAGCGCTTCGCTGACCAGCTCTTTCTTGATATCGGGGTAGTGCACATCCACGATCTTTTGCAGCGTGGTGCGGTCGGGGAAGGCGATGTAGTGGAAAAAGCAGCGGCGCAGAAAGGCGTCCGGCAGTTCTTTTTCGTTGTTGGAGGTAATGATGATGATCGGGCGTTTTTTGGCCTTGATGGTCTCGTCGATTTCGTAGACGTAGAACTCCATCTTGTCGAGTTCCTGCAACAGGTCGTTGGGGAACTCGATGTCGGCCTTGTCGATTTCGTCGATCAACAGGATGACGCGTTCTTCAGATTCAAAGGCTTCCCAGAGTTTGCCTTTCTTCAGGTAGTTGCGCACATCGTGGACTTTGTCCACGCCCAACTGCGAGTCGCGCAGGCGGCTGACCGCGTCGTACTCGTACAGGCCCTGATGGGCCTTGGTGGTGGACTTGATGTGCCAGGTGATCAGCTTGGCGCCAAAGGATTCGGCCAGTTGCTCGGCGAGCATGGTCTTGCCGGTGCCCGGTTCGCCCTTGACCAGCAAGGGCCGCTCCAGAGTGATGGCAGCGTTGACAGCCAGTTTCAGGTCGTCAGTGGCAACGTAGGCCTGGGTGCCTTCGAACTTCATCGGTCATTCCTCGAATTCATCAATGCCCGGACTATACCTCGCAGCCCCGGCGACTGTGAACGCAGGCGGCTTATTCAGTCTCTGAATGACCGGTCACGTTCAATTCGCCGAGGGCTTGGGTTGTTCATAGCGTGCATTGAATGCCTGGATAAACCCGTTGCGCAAAATCGCCAGAAACGCGGAGAACGCGCTGACATTTTGCTGGTGCACGCTGCCGCTGAGCTCTACTCGGGTGGCAAACTGGTTTTTGTTCTGGTTTTTCAGCACAGTTTCGCTGGCGCCAACCACGGCTTCCCAGATCGAGCGGAAGATGTTCTTGTCCTTGTTTTCAACGTCCTGCTTCCAGTCGAACACTTCTACATCGCGCAGCAACGGCTTGATATAGCCGGTCAACTGGCCTTTTTCGGCCTGGGCCTCGATCACCACATCGCCGGTGCCGGCCTTGAAGTCGAATTTGCCGTAGGCCGAGGCGAAGTCGTTCATGCGCTTGAGTTGCAGGTCCTTGGCGCGAAAACGGAATTCGAAATCTTCGAAATTGCTCAGCGGGTCAAAGGTGGCGTTGGCTTCCAACGGTGCCTGGCCCTGCAATAGGGCTTTGCCTTCGAAGCTGGCGCCGCGCTTGCCTTTGACATCGACCACATTGGTCAAGTTATAGAAACTGGCGTTGACCGAGCTGGCATTGATGTTCACCGCCGGCTTGGAGGTGAAGTTGTGGAAGGCGATCTTGCCGTCCTCAATGCGCACTTCGTTGAGCGTGATGGGCAACAGTTTGCCCAACTGCTCGCGCCAGTCGGTGCCCTTACCGGTTTGTGAGGATTGCTGGTTGCCACCGTCGACAAAATTCAGCTCCGGCTTGAAGAACTGCACCTCGGCTACCACGGCGTGGTCGTACCACAATGAATGCCAGCTCACCGACAGGTCGATCATCGGCACCTTGACGAACGGTACCGGCACCTTGCCGTCGACCTTGACGATCTGCAGGCCGTTGATCTTGTAGGCGCCGCGCCACAGGGCCACATCCACGTCCGTGACCTGGCCACGGTAGTCGCCCATGTCGGCGAGCTTGTCGTTGAGGTAATTGCGCACCAGATAGGGCAGGGCCAGGTCCAGGGCGATCAACACCACCACCAGTACGGCGACGATCCATAGCAGCCCACTGTAACGACGTTTCATAGTGAGGTTCTCCAACGGTATAGGCGATGGACCATTGGCGCGGGCGCAACGTTCCTCTGACTGGACGCCCCGGATGACGAGGCATACCCTTGGGCCATTCTCCAAACAGCCTCAAGGACCCGTCATGAGCCGCATCTTTGCAGACAACGCGCACTCCATCGGTAATACGCCCCTGGTTCAGATCAACCGCATCGCACCGCGTGGCGTGACCATCCTGGCCAAGATCGAAGGGCGTAACCCGGGCTATTCGGTGAAGTGTCGCATTGGCGCCAACATGATCTGGGATGCCGAGGGCACCGGCAAACTCAAGCCTGGCATGACCATTGTCGAGCCGACCTCCGGCAACACCGGCATCGGCCTGGCTTTTGTCGCCGCGGCCCGTGGCTACAAACTGCTGCTCACCATGCCGTCGTCAATGAGCATCGAACGGCGTAAAGTGCTCAAGGCCCTCGGCGCCGAGCTGGTGCTGACCGAACCGGCCAAAGGCATGAAGGGCGCGATTGAAAAAGCCGGCGAAATCGTTGCCAGCGACCCGTCCCGGTACTTTATGCCGGGCCAGTTCGAAAACCCGGCCAACCCGGCCATCCACGAAAAAACCACCGGCCCGGAAATCTGGAACGACACCGATGGCGCCGTGGATGTGCTGGTGGCGGGCGTGGGGACCGGCGGTACCATCACCGGCGTGTCGCGTTACATCAAGAACGTTGCCGGTAAGCCGATCTTGTCGGTGGCCGTCGAGCCGATCGTCTCGCCGGTGATCACTCAAGCGCTGGCCGGTGAAGAGATCAAGCCCAGCCCGCATAAAATCCAGGGAATCGGTGCCGGTTTCGTGCCGAAAAACCTCGATTTGTCGATGGTTGACCGCGTTGAGCTGGTCAGCGACGAGGAGTCCAAGGCCATGGCGCTGCGCCTGATGCAGGAAGAGGGGATCTTGTGCGGTATTTCCTGCGGCGCCGCCATGGCGGTGGCCGCGCGCCTGGCCGAGAAGCCGGAAATGCAGGGCAAGACCATCGTGGTGATCCTGCCCGACTCCGGCGAGCGCTACCTGTCGAGCATGCTGTTCAGTGATTTG
Organism: Pseudomonas sp. MWU13-2517; assembly: GCF_023242545.1. Classification (NCBI taxonomy): domain Bacteria; kingdom Pseudomonadati; phylum Pseudomonadota; class Gammaproteobacteria; order Pseudomonadales; family Pseudomonadaceae; genus Pseudomonas; species Pseudomonas sp. MWU13-2517. Next base: position 132,801 of record NZ_JALMFA010000002.1, read on the forward strand.
TTTACCGAGCAAGAGAACCAGGCTTGATTTGAGTCAGCGCCAATACGCTGGGCCTTCTGCATACTGGCCCAAGTGTTTATCATGGCCGGCTGCTACGTCTGCTGTTGGCCAGGCGCTTATTTTCAGGAGTTGCTGCATGACCTTTTCTTTGGCCGCCAAACTGTCGGTGCTGTCGCTTTTTATCGGCAGCATTCTGTACGTGCATTTGCGCGGCAAGGCGCGTTTGCCTGTGTTGCGTCAGTTCGTCAACCATTCGGCGCTGTTCGCCCCGTATAACGCCTTGATGTACCTGTTTTCGGCGGTGCCGTCCAAACCCTACCTGGACCGCACCAGGTTCCCGGAGCTGGATGTGCTCAAGGACAACTGGGAGGTGATCCGCGAAGAGGCCATGCACCTGTTCGACGAGGGTTACATCCGCGCCGCCGAAAAGAACAACGACGCCGGTTTCGGCTCATTCTTCAAAAAGGGTTGGAAACGTTTCTACCTCAAGTGGTACGACAAGCCGCTGCCCTCTGCCGAAGCGCTGTGCCCGAAAACCGTGGCACTGGTGAGCAGCATCCCTAACGTCAAGGGCGCGATGTTCGCGCTGTTGCCGGGCGGCAGCCACCTGAACCCGCACCGCGACCCGTTTGCCGGTTCCCTGCGTTATCACCTGGGCCTGTCCACGCCGAACTCCGACGACTGCCGCATCTTCGTCGATGGCCAGGTCTACGCCTGGCGTGACGGTGAAGACGTGATGTTCGACGAAACCTACGTGCACTGGGTGAAGAACGAAACCGAGCATACCCGTGTCATCCTGTTCTGTGACATCGAGCGCCCCCTGAGCAACCGCCTGATGACCCGCATCAACCGCTGGGTCAGCAAGCAACTGGGCCGCGCCACCGCGCCGCAGAACCTGGATGACGAACGCGTAGGCGGGATCAACCAGGCCTACGCCTGGAGCAAGACCTTCAGCGACAAGTTCAGTGGTGTGGTCAAGCAGTGGAAGCGCAAGCATCCCAAGGCCTACCGTATTGCGCGGCCGGTACTGGCGGTAGTGGTACTGGTGCTGCTGTGGAAGTGGTTGTTCGGCTGATTGGAATGAGGGAGCGGGCTTGCCCGCTCCCTCATTTGCTCTCCAGCGTGTATCAGGACGCGATCAGCTGACGCAGGACGTAATGCAGAATGCCCCCGGATTTGAAGTATTCGACTTCGTTCAGGGTATCAATCCGGCACAACACCTCGACCTTCTCCGTACTGCCATCTTCGCGCGTAATCACCAGCGTCAGGTTCATCCGCGGCTCGATCTCGGCGTCGGTCAGCCCAAGGATGTCGATCTTCTCCTTGCCGGTCAGTTTGAGCGTCTTGCGGTTCTGGTCCAGTTTGAACTGCAGCGGCAGCACGCCCATGCCTACCAGGTTGGAGCGGTGAATACGCTCGAAACTCTCGGCGATCACCGCCTTGACCCCCAGCAGGTTGGTACCCTTGGCTGCCCAGTCGCGGCTGGAACCGGTGCCGTATTCTTGCCCGGCAACCACCACCAGCGGCGTGCCCGACGCCTGGTACTTCATCGACGCATCGTAGATCGCCATTTTCTCGCCAGTGGGGATGTACAACGTATTGCCGCCTTCCTCGCCGCCGAGCATTTCGTTGCGGATACGGATATTGGCAAAGGTGCCGCGCATCATCACTTCATGGTTGCCCCGACGTGAACCGTAGGAGTTGAAGTCGCGCGGTTCCACGCCTTGCTCGCGCAAGTAGCGGCCGGCGGGGCTGTCGGTCTTGATATTACCGGCAGGGGAGATGTGGTCAGTGGTCACCGAATCCCCCAGCAGGGCCAGCACATTGGCGCCTTTGATATCCTGGATCACCGGCAAAGGCCCGGCAATGTCATCAAAGAACGGCGGGTGCTGGATGTAGGTGGAATCCTTCTGCCACACGTACGTCGCGGCCTGCGGCACTTCAATCGCTTGCCATTGCTCATCCCCGGCAAACACCTCGGCGTATTCCTTGTGGAACATGCCGGTGCTGACTTGGGCCACGGCGTCGGCGATTTCCTTGCTGCTTGGCCAGATGTCCCTGAGGTACACCGGTTTGCCGTCCTTGTCATTACCCAGCGGTTCGCTGCTGATATCGATGCGCACCGTACCGGCCAGGGCGTAGGCCACCACCAGCGGCGGCGAGGCCAGCCAGTTGGTTTTCACCAGCGGGTGCACGCGGCCTTCGAAGTTACGGTTGCCGGACAGTACCGAAGCGACGGTGAGGTCAGCTTTCTGGATGGCTTTTTCAATCGGCTCGGGCAGTGGGCCGGAGTTGCCGATGCAGGTGGTGCAGCCGTAGCCGACCAGGTCGAAACCGAGTTTATCCAGGTATTGGGTAAGGCCCGCCGCCTTGTAGTAATCGGTGACCACCTTGGAACCGGGCGCCAGGGAACTCTTGACCCAGGGTTTACGGGTCAGGCCTTTTTCCACGGCTTTTTTTGCCACCAACCCGGCCGCCATCATCACGCTTGGGTTGGAGGTGTTGGTGCAGGAGGTGATTGCGGCGATCACCACCGCGCCGTTTTTCAAGCGATAGGTCTGGCCATCATCTTCATAGTCGGTTTCGCCCACCAGATCGGCATTGCCCACAGCGACGCCACCGCCGCCTTCGCTTTCCAGGCGGCCTTCTTCTTTGCTGGCGGGTTTGAATTGCAGGTCGAGGAAGTCGCTGAACGCCTGGCCCACATTGGGCAGCGACACCCGGTCCTGCGGGCGTTTCGGCCCGGCGAGGCTGGCTTCGACGCTGCCCATGTCCAGCGCCAGGGTGTCGGTGAACACTGGCTCCTGGCCCGCGTTGCGCCATAGGCCCTGGGCCTTGGTGTATGCCTCCACCAGCTTGACGGTTTCTGTCGGGCGGCCCGACAGGCGCAGGTAGTCCAGCGTCACTTCGTCCACCGGGAAAAAGCCGCAGGTGGCGCCATATTCCGGGGCCATGTTGGCAATGGTGGCGCGGTCGGCCAGAGGCAGGTCGGCGAGGCCGTCGCCATAGAACTCGACGAATTTACCGACCACGCCTTTTTTGCGCAGCATCTGGGTGACGGTCAATACCAGGTCGGTGGCGGTGATGCCTTCCCTCAGCTTGCCGGTGAGCTTGAAGCCGATCACTTCCGGAATCAGCATCGACACGGGTTGGCCGAGCATCGCCGCTTCTGCTTCGATCCCGCCCACACCCCAGCCCAGCACGCCCAGGCCGTTGATCATGGTGGTGTGGGAGTCGGTGCCCACCAGGGTATCGGGGAACGCGTAGGTGCGACCGTCTTCGTCCTTGGTCCACACGGTGCGGCCCAGGTATTCGAGGTTGACCTGGTGGCAGATGCCGGTGCCCGGTGGCACCACGCTGAAGTTGTCGAAGGCGCTCTGGCCCCAGCGCAGGAAGGCGTAGCGTTCGCCGTTGCGCTGCATTTCGATGTCTACGTTCTGCTCGAACGCGCCTGGGGTGCCGAATTTGTCGACCATCACCGAGTGGTCGATCACCAGGTCCACGGGCGAGAGCGGGTTGATGCGCTGCGGGTCGCCCCCGGCCTTGGCCACCGCGGCACGCATGGCGGCCAGGTCGACCACGGCGGGTACGCCGGTAAAGTCTTGCATCAGCACCCGGGCGGGGCGGTATTGGATCTCACGGTCGGACTGGCGCTCTTTGAGCCAGGCGGCGATGGCCTTGAGGTCGGCACCGGTGACGGTCTTGGCGTCCTCCCAGCGCAACAGGTTTTCCAGCAGCACCTTGAGCGACATCGGCAACGTGTCCAGGTCACCCAGGCTCTTGGCGGCTTCGGGCAGGCTGAAGTAGTGATAGGTCTTGTTGTCTATTTCCAGTGTTTTAAGGGTTCTCAGGCTATCAAGCGATGACATGACACGACTCCTTATGGTCCGCACGGCTACGGACCTGACGGGGCGAACAGAGCTTTACACGTTAGCCCTGTTTTCATTAGCAGGCTAATAACTGGACTCTATCGTTAAGTCCAAGGTTCCGAACTCCGTTATCATGCGCGGGTTTTCATGACAGGTATTGCGATAGCGCAAGCCGGTTGATTCACCAGGAGAGTTGATGAACACCCTTTTTATGCACTGCCGCCCGGGTTTTGAAGGCGAAGTCTGCTCCGAGATCTCGGAACATGCCGCGCGCCTGAACGTTTCCGGCTACGCCAAGGCCAAGACCGGCAGCGCCTGCGCCGAATTTGTCTGCACCGAAGAAGACGGCGCCCAGCGCCTGATGCACGGCCAGCGTTTTGCCGAGTTGATCTTCCCAAGGCAGTGGGCGCGCGGGGTGTTTATTGACTTGCCGGAAACTGACCGCATCAGCGTGATCCTCGCTCACCTGCAAGGCTTCCCGGTGTGCGGCAGCCTGTGGTTGGAGATGGTCGATACCAACGACGGGAAGGAACTGTCGAACTTCTGCAAGAAATTTGAGGTGCACCTGCGCAAAGCCTTGTTGAACGCCGGCAAGCTGGTAGACGACCCGAGCAAGCCGCGCCTGCTGCTGACCTTCAAGAGTGGCCGGGAAGTGTTCATGGGCCTGGCCGAGTCGAATAATTCGGCGATGTGGCCGATGGGCATCCCCCGCCTGAAATTCCCGCGTGAAGCGCCGAGCCGCTCGACCTTGAAGCTGGAAGAGGCCTGGCACCACTTTATCCCGCGTGAACAGTGGGACGAGCGTCTGCACGGCGACATGACCGGCGTCGACCTGGGCGCGGCGCCGGGTGGCTGGACCTGGCAACTGGTCAATCGCGGCATGCTGGTGACCGCCATCGACAACGGCCCCATGGCCGAAAGCCTGATGGACACCGGCCTGGTCCAGCACCTGATGGCCGACGGCTTCACCTTTGTGCCCAAGCAGCCGGTGGACTGGATGGTCTGCGATATCGTCGAAAAGCCTGCACGTAACGCGGCGCTGCTGGAAACCTGGATCGGCGAGGGGCATTGCCGTGAGGCGGTGGTGAACCTGAAGTTACCGATGAAGCAGCGTTATGCCGAAGTGAAGCGCTTGCTGGAGCGTATCGAGGAGGGCTTCAAGGCGCGCGGGATTCGCGTGGAGATCGGTTGCAAGCAGCTGTATCACGATCGTGAAGAAGTGACGTGCCACTTGCGTCGGCTGGTGGATGTGAAGAAAGCCAAGGCCCTATAAACTGAGCGCCTGTTCCAGGAGTAGATGATGAGCGATATCAGTGACACCGCCGTCGACGGCACCCTAGACGCAACGGGCCTCAATTGCCCGGAGCCGGTGATGATGCTGCACCAACACATCCGCGACCTGCCGCCAGGCGGCTTGCTCAAGGTGATCGCGACCGACCCGTCGACCCGCCGCGATATTCCCAAGTTCTGCGTGTTCCTTGACCACGAACTGGTGGATCAGCAGGAACAGGCCGGTACCTACCTGTACTGGATTCGCAAAAAGCTGGCTTGACCCCTAATGCAATTCAATTAAGCGTAAGACCGGAATCAGGCTTGAGCCCGCGCCTTATCTGCACGGATGCGTCGGCGCGCACTGCGCGCCAGGCGCACCAGCAACATCCCCGCCGCACAACTCAAGCCTACGATCAGCCCTTGCCACAAGCCGCTTGGGCCGCTGGGTTCGCCGAGCCAAGGGGTCAGGCCCAAGGCATAACCCACCGGCAGGCCCACGCCCCAATAGGCGAACAAGGTCAGTACCATGGTTACCCGGGTGTCCTGGTAGCCACGCAGCGCACCGGCGGCGGTGACCTGGATCGAGTCCGAGAACTGGAACAACGCCGAGAACACGATCAATGTCGAGGCCAGGTGGATCACCACCGGGTCCGGGGTGTAGATCGTCGCAATCTGTTCACGGAACAACAGCATCAGGCTGCAGGACACGCAGGCGTACGCCAGCGCCGTGCCCATGCCGACCCCCGCGGCAAAGCGCGCTTCACGCGGCTCGCCACGGCCCAGGGCCTGGCCGACACGCACGGTGACCGCCATGCTCAGGGAGTAGGGAATCATGAACACCAGGGAGCTGACGTTCAGCGCGATCTGGTGCCCCGACACCACCGTAGCGCCCAGGCTGCCGATCAGCAGGGCGATCACCGCGAAGATGCTCGACTCGGCAAAGATCGCGACGCCGATAGGCAGGCCGATGCCCAGCACACGCTTGATCACCGACCACTGGGGCCAGTCGAAACGCTTGAACAACTCGCTGCTCTGATAGGCCGAGCCCCAGCGGGTCCAGACGGCCAGGCCCAGCGTCATCACCCACATGGCAATGGCCGTGGCCCAACCGCAGCCTACGCCGCCCATGGCCGGTACGCCCAGGTGGCCGTAGATGAAGATGTAGTTCAGTGGAATGTTCAGCGCCAACCCGCATAGGCCCATGACCATGCTCGGCCGCGTGCGACCCAGGCCATCACTGAAGCAACGCAATACGTAATAGAACGCGACGGCCGGCATGCCTGCGGCGATACCGTGCAGGTAACCCATGGAGGGTTTGATCAGGTCGGGCTCGACCTTCATGGCGTGCAGGATGGGTTCGGCGCAGAGCAGCAGTAATGCTCCGATGATCCCCACTACCAGCGCCAGCCACAGCGATTGACGCACCAGCGGGCCGATCTCGCTGAACTGACCGGCGCCGTAGCGCTGGGCGACTTTTGGCGTAGTGGCCAGCAGGGTGCCGGTCATCAACAGATACACCGGAATCCAGATCGAATTGCCCAGGCCCACCGCAGCCAGATCCTGTGGGCTGACGCGCCCGGCCATCACCGCATCGACGAAGCTCATCGCCGTGGTTGCCAGTTGGCCGATCATGATCGGCAGGGCGAGGGTCAGCAGGCCGCGCACTTCCCGACTGATACGGGCGGGGCGGGTGAGGGTGGCGGTGGCAGTGTTCACGTACGGGTGTCCAGGAATAAGGGGAAACGCAAGGACGGCGGATTCTACGCCTTGACATGATGGTCAGGAAAAAACCTGTGTTGCGGATTTGTAAGCGTCCGTGCTCATGGCCCAAATCCAGCGTGGAAGAGGGCCGGCGTCCGATTGCGGTATGGCGGGTGGAGCATGTGTAACTGATCCACCGTTATCGGAAGCATGCCCCCTTCCACAGGGGATACGCACTGTTACACTGCCAGTCCGCGAAAGGAGCCTGCCATGTTGATTGTTGCCGACGAAAATATCCCGCTGCTCGATGCCTTCTTCAAAGGGTTTGGCGAAATTCGCCGGGTGCCCGGTCGCTCCATCGACCGCGCCACGGTTGAGCAGGCCGATGTCTTGCTGGTGCGTTCGGTGACCCGCGTCGACCGTGCCTTGCTGGAGGGGACACCGGTGCGGTTTGTCGGCACTTGCACCATCGGCACCGATCACCTGGACCTGGAGTATTTCAAGCAGGCCGGTATCGCCTGGTCCAGTGCTCCCGGCTGCAATGCGCGGGGCGTGGTGGATTATGTGCTGGGCAGCTTGCAGACTTTGGCGGAAATTGAAGGTGCCGACCTCAGGCAGCGCACCTACGGCGTGGTCGGCGCTGGTGAGGTGGGCGGGCGTCTGGTCAAGGTGCTCAAGGGGTTGGGCTGGGATGTACGCGTGTGCGACCCGCCGCGTCAGATCGCTGAAGACGGTGATTACGTCAGCCTGGAGCAGATCATCGAGCAATGCGATGTGATCAGTCTGCACACGCCGTTGACCCAATCCGGCAATGGCTCCACCTGGCATCTGCTTGATCGCCAGCGCCTCAATCGTCTCAAGCCAGGCACATGGCTGATCAATGCCAGCCGTGGTCCGGTGGTCGACAACGCGGCCCTGCGCGACGTGTTGCTGGCCCGTGAAGACCTGCAGGCGGTACTGGACGTGTGGGAAGGCGAGCCGCAGGTGGACGTGGAACTGGCTGACCTGTGCGTGCTGGCTACACCGCATATTGCCGGTTACAGCCTGGACGGCAAGCAACGCGGTACGGCGCAGATCTATCAAGCGCTCTGTGCGCATCTGAGCCAGGAACCCGGCATTCAGCTGAGTGATCTGCTGCCGCCGCCATGGCTGGCGCAGGTACACCTGAATGCCTCGACCGACCCGGCCTGGGCGCTGGCGACCTTGTGTCGCAGCGTGTACGACCCGCGCCGTGATGATGCGGATTTTCGTCGTAGCCTCGTGGGAACCGTAAGCGAGCAGCGCAAGGCATTCGACCTGCTGCGCAAGCACTATCCGGAGCGTCGCGAGATCGACGGCCTGCGTGTGCGGATCAATGGCGAATCGGCGGCCTTGTCGAACATCGTGTCCGCCTTGGGTGCGGTAACGATTTAATCGTCAATAAAAAACCCGGCCATCGAGGCTAATCCCAGTCAGTTAAGAGTAAACGCTGTATCTGTGGCGAGGGAGCTTGCTCCCGTTGGACTGCGCAGCAGTCCCATTCTTTGTAAACAAAGAGCGGGGCCGCTTTGCGGCCCAACGGGAGCAAGCTCCCTCGCCACAGGTTACTTCTTAACTGACTGGCATTAGCCATCGATGCCGGGTTTGAAAGAGCGTGGCGCTTCAGCCTTGCTTGGCAGGTCTGACCAGTCGCTGTTCCAGCTCGCGGCAGGCTTGCTGGATCATATTCTCGGTAATCTGAACCTCGCGGCCTTTGGCGTCGATGTACGAGCAAGGCAACTGCTGCGGCTGGCGGATTACGTTAATTTTGGCATCGCTGCTATTTTGCAAGGTCATGGCCTGTCTCCTCATCAGGTTGTATACCTACTTTAATTCCCCCGCGTGACCGAGCTATTACAACTCCTCACAAGGTCACGGTCCGGATACTCAGTCCACCAGAAACCGACACATATTTCCAGCCAGGCTTTAGACCGATAGCCTCTAGGAGCCTGTACCGGTGGGCATAATCAACCTGACTCATTGTTATTTACACAAGTTCCCCCAATGTTGCTCTGTAGAGACTTCTCTCCTTAAGCGCAGGTGAAATCCGCCATGTTCTCAGCCCGTCAACGTCATGCGATTCGCTTGGCCAGTCGTTTTCTCGCGCCGTATCGCTGGCAGGCATTGGGTGCCTTGTTGGCACTGATTGTCACGGCGGGCATCACCTTGTCCATGGGCCAGGGCATCCGTCTGTTGGTGGACCGGGGGTTCATGACCCAGTCACCGCATTTGCTCAACCAGTCCATTGGGCTGTTCATGATTCTGGTGCTGGGCCTGGCCGTGGGCACATTCACCCGGTTCTACCTGGTGTCGTGGATTGGCGAGCGGGTGGTGGCGGATATCCGTCGGCAGGTCTTCAACCACTTGATCTACCTGCATCCGGGGTTCTATGAAAACAATCGCAGCTCGGAAATCCAGTCACGACTGACCACCGATACCACGCTGTTGCAATCGGTGATTGGTTCGTCGTTGTCGTTGTTCCTGCGTAACGCGTTGATGGTCATCGGCGGTATCGTTTTGTTGTTTGTCACCAATCCCAAGTTGACCAGCATCGTAGTGGTGGCGCTGCCGCTGGTGCTGGCACCGATCCTGATTTTTGGTCGCCGCGTGCGCAGCCTCTCGCGCCTGAGCCAGGACCGTATCGCCGACGTGGGCAGCTACGTGTCCGAGACCCTCGGCCAGATCAAGACGGTGCAAGCCTACAACCATCAGGTGCAGGACGAACAACGCTTTGCCGTGACCGTGGAAGACGCGTTTGCCACGGCGCGCAAGCGCATCGCCCAGCGGGCCTGGCTGATTACCCTGGTGATCATGCTGGTGCTGGGTGCCGTGGGCGTCATGTTGTGGGTGGGCGGCATGGACGTGATCAGCGGGCGCATTTCCGGTGGTGAGCTGGCGGCGTTCGTGTTCTACAGCTTGATCGTGGGCAGTGCCGTGGGCACCTTGAGTGAAGTCCTTGGTGAGTTGCAGCGGGCCGCGGGTGCCGCTGAGCGCATCGGCGAGCTGTTGCAGTCGAGCAACGAGATCCAGGCACCGGCCAATGGAGGGGTGCAGTTGCCGCAGCGGGTCAGCGGTCGCATGGAGCTGCAGGATGTGCGCTTTTCCTACCCGTCGCGGCCGGACAGCTATGCCATCGATGGCCTGAGCCTCACGGTCAACCCTGGCGAAACACTCGCCTTGGTTGGTCCGTCCGGTGCAGGTAAATCGACGATTTTCGACCTGTTGCTGCGTTTCTACGACCCACAGCAAGGGCGCATCCTGCTGGAAGGTCACCCGCTGACCGATCTGGACCCCATGGACCTGCGCCGCCACTTCGCCCTGGTGTCCCAGAGCCCGGCGCTGTTTTTCGGCAGCGTCGAAGAAAACATCCGCTACGGCAACCCGTCCGCCACTCGGGAACAGGTCGAAGCTGCCGCGCGTATCGCCCACGCCCACGACTTTATCCTGCAAATGCCCGACGGCTACCAGACCCACCTCGGCGACGGCGGCATGGGCCTCTCCGGCGGTCAACGCCAACGGCTGGCGATTGCCCGTGCATTGCTGGTAGATGCCCCCATCCTGCTGTTGGACGAAGCCACCAGTGCTCTGGATGCCCAGAGTGAGCATTTGATCCAGCAGGCGCTGCCTCAATTGATGCAAGGCCGCACCACCCTGGTGATCGCGCATCGATTGGCAACCGTGAAGAACGCGGATCGGATCGCGGTGATGGATCAGGGCAAATTGATAGCAGTGGGCACGCACCAGCAGTTGATTGCGAGCAACCCGCTGTATGCGCGGTTGGCGGCGTTGCAGTTCAGCGATGGGGCACACCTTCATGCTGCGGGCGTCGAGCCTGGCTTTGGCTGAAGCTGTACAACGCAGGCGCCCGGCGGCCCTATAAAAATGCCCGCATCTTTCGAGGCGGGCATGTTCATTTCCGGATCAGTTACTGATCGTCAAAATACCGCTCATGCCAATCCACCAACGGCTGTGGTGAGTTGAGCTTCTGCCCGTAGATCACCGAATAAGACAGTACGTTCTGCACATACTGGCGGGTTTCGTCGAAAGGAATGCTTTCCACCCACACATCGAAGCTCAGGTGATCAGCCCCGCGCAGCCATTGGCGCACGCGGCCTGGGCCGGCGTTGTAGGCGGCCGAGGCTAGAACGCGGTTGCCGCTGAACTGGCTGTGCACCTGGCTCAGGTAGGCGGCGCCGAGCTGGATGTTTTTGTCCGGGTCGAGCACCTGGGCCGGGGAGGCCAGCGGGATGCTGAACTTGCGTGCGGTTTCCTTGGCGGTGCCAGGCATCAGTTGCATCAGGCCACTGGCGCCGACGCCGGAACGGGCGTCGTCCATGAAGGCGCTTTCCTGGCGGGTGATGGCGAACACCCAGCTCGAATGCAGGCCGCGCACCTTGGCTTCGCGCACCAGGGTGTCGCGATGGGCCATCGGGAAGCGGATATCCAGGTCGTCCCAGTACTGCGCCTGGCTGATGGTACGGATTGCCGGGAAATACCACTTCATGTCGTAGGCCAGCTTGGCCTGGGCGACCATTTCGTCACGGTTGAAGTGACGGCTGACGTGGTACCACTCGCGGCGGCCATCCACCACCTGGCCTCGCGCATAGAACTCCAGGGCTCGGCGTACACCGGGGGTGTTGCGCACCTTGTTCATCAGTGCCTGGCTCATTACCAGCGGTTTGTTGGTCAGCTGATAAGGGGCTTTGGAGCGATCAGCGGCGAGGAAACCGTAGAAGTCGCGCTCTTTCGCCACGTTTTTGTACAGCACCAGCGCCTGCGGGTTTTTCGGTTCGGCCAGTTCCAGGCTGCGCGCCTGCCAGTAGCGCCAGCGGTTGGTGGTCGCCAGGTCTTGTGGGAGTTTGCGGGTGAGCTGGTAGGCTTCTTCCCAGCGAGCCAGGCGCAGCAACAGGCGCAGACGCCATTCGGAGACGGTGTTGTCACGCAATTCCGGATCGTACTGGGTCATCACGTCCAGTGCGCGCGGGTCGTACCGGCGCGCCAGGGTCAGGCCGATTTCCCGGGCGATCGACACTTTTTCGTCACGGGAGAAGTGCATGCTGCTGGCATAACCATCGAGCAGGGCCATGGCCTTGTCCGGGTCTTGGCGTGCCAGCCGGCGTAGGCCCAGGCCAACCGCATCGGACATGGCCTCGTTGGCCGGCAGAAAACGCGACGGGTCACTGAGCATGTCAGGCTTTTGCGCGACATCGACCATCAGACGGCCTTGGGCGCCGAGGGTCGGCAAGGTTTTCACCAGGCTGTTGGCCAGCGCATAGTTGCGCGCTTCGGCGGCGAGCTTGGCGCGGTCCCAGATCTTCTGTTCAGTGAGTTGGCCATCGGCCGCCCACTGGCCAAAGGTGGCATCGCAAGCAGTCGGTTGAGATTTGCCGGTCATCCACAGCTTTTCTGTGGTCTTGTAGCCTTCAGCTTTCAGGTTATGCGTGAGCTGGTACTGACCGTGCAGGCAGTCCAGCTCGACGAAATTCAGCTTGGGGTCGTAGTACTTTTCAAAAGTCTGCCAGTCGCCGCGGTCCGCCAGCCAGCGCAACCAGCGCAACTTCATCCAGTTGGCCTGGGGCAGGTCACCGTTTTTGGCGAGGAATTGTTCGATTTCCTCGTTGCTTGCGGTTTTCAGACGCGCGGTCAGCTCGTCGTACGCCAGGTACGGTGTGAGCGGGTAGTCGGCCAGGGCCTGGCTGTATTGCATGTACGGCCCGCTGTCGCCTTTGGCCAGGGCACGCTTGGCCTCATCGTAATATTGACGTTGGGTGGTGAGATCCACGGCCTGGGCAGATTGAACGGCGGTGGCGGAAAGAAGCAGACAAGATAAAAAGTTGAAAAGGCGGCTGCGCATGAGACGTCCGTGCAGAGAAATCACGAATAGCGCCGGCACCGCCGACACTGATTGTCCCTAGCTTAGCCTTTTGCCCGCAGCCGTTGAAAGCTTTGCGGCCCGCTTGATCCCAGTTAGGCGCAAATGGCGCGTAGAACGTATCGAGAGCGAAAATGCCGGCCGCATCCCGCCCTCAACTCAGGTAGAATGCGCGCCCAGTTTTTGGAGAAGCTCATGACCCTGCTCAAATTCAGCGATGTGTCCCTTGCTTTCGGCGCTATGCCGTTGTTGGACAAGGTGTCCTGGCAGATCGCCCGTGGTGAGCGGGTGTGCATCATCGGCCGTAACGGCACCGGCAAGTCCAGCATGATGAAGCTGGTCAAGGGCGATCAGAAGCCCGACGACGGCGCCGTCTGGCGCGCACCGGGCCTCAAGATCGGCGAACTGCCGCAGGAATTGCCGGTAGCCGACGGGCGGACAGTGTTCGACGTGGTCGCCGAAGGCCTCGACGGCGTGGGCGCGTTGCTCGCCGAATACCATCACCTGGCACAGAACTGCGTGACCGATGCCGATCTGGACAAACTGATGCACGTCCAGCAAGACCTCGAAGCCCGTGACGGCTGGCGCCTGCAGCAGTTGGTGGACAGCACCCTGAGCCGCCTGCAACTGCCGCCGGACAAGACCCTGGCCGAGTTGTCCGGCGGCTGGCGTCGCCGTGTGCTGCTGGCCCAGGCATTGGTGTCCGAGCCGGACCTGTTGCTGCTCGACGAACCGACCAACCACCTGGATATCGGCGCGATCGCCTGGCTGGAAGAAGCCATCAAGGACTTCCAGGGCGCCGTGCTGTTCATCACGCACGACCGTGCCTTCCTGCAGAGCCTGGCGACGCGCATCCTCGAACTGGATCGTGGTGGCCTGATCGACTGGAACGGCGACTACGCCAGCTTCCTGGTGCACAAAGAGGCTGCGTTGGCCGCTGAAGAAACCGCCAACGCGCTGTTCGACAAGAAACTGGCCCAGGAAGAAGTCTGGATCCGTCAGGGTATCAAGGCGCGCCGCACCCGTAACGAAGGTCGCGTACGCGCCCTGAAAGCGCTGCGCGTTGAACGCAGCGAGCGTCGCGAGCGTACCGGCAAGGCCAATATTCAGCTGGATACCGCCGAAAAGTCGGGCAAGCAAGTGATGGTGCTGGAAAACGTCAGCTTCCATCACCCGGACGGCCCGTTCCTGATCAAGGACTTTTCCATGGTCCTGCAGCGCGGCGACCGTATCGGCCTGCTGGGTGCCAACGGCACCGGCAAGACCACGTTGCTCAAGCTGATGCTCAGCGGCCTGCAGCCCACCAGCGGCAAGGTGGAGGAGGGCACCAAGATCGACGTGGCGTACTTCGACCAGTTGCGCCATCAGTTGGACCTGGAAAAAACCGTGATCGACAACGTTGCCGAAGGCCGCGACTTTATCGATATCGACGGCCAGAGTCGTCACGTGCTGAGCTACCTGGGCGACTTCCTGTTCAGCCCGCAGCGTGCCCGCACACCGGTGAAAGCCTTGTCCGGTGGCGAGCGTGCGCGCCTGCTGCTGGCCAAGCTGTTCAGCAAGCCGGCCAACCTGCTGGTCCTCGACGAACCGACCAACGACCTCGATGTGGAAACCCTCGAGTTGCTGGAAGAGGTCCTGCTGACCTTCAACGGCACTGTGCTGATGGTCAGCCACGACCGGGCATTCCTCGACAACGTGGTCACCAGTACGCTGGTCTTCGAAGGTGAAGGCAAGGTGCGTGAATACGTCGGTGGTTATCAGGACTGGCTGCGTCAGGGCGGCTCGCCGCGCCTGTTGGGCGTGACCGAGAGCAAGTCCGGCAAGGCCGACCTGAACTCGGCGGTGGTCGCCCCGGCTGCCGCTGCAGCACCCGTAGAGTCGGCGGCACCGGCCGGCAAGAAGAAGCTCAGTTACAAGCTGCAGCGCGAGCTGGAAGCCTTGCCGGGTGATATCGACGCCAAGGAACAGCAGATTGCTGCGGTAGAAGCGGAAATGGCTGACGCGGGTTTCTACCAGCGTCCGGCGGCGGAAACCGCTAAGGTGATTGCCTCCCTGGAGACACTGAACCAGGAGCTGGAAGCGTTGGTTGAGCGTTGGGCCGAGTTGGACGCCTGAGTGATCCACACGCAATAAAAAACCCGGTGTTCATCTGATGAGCACCGGGTTTTTCATATGGAATACGGTCAAAAAACGTCAGTGACCTTATGAGGATTTGACCAGTTTTACCGCCAACACATCGCATGGCGCGCCATGCAACACATCATTCGCCGTGGAGCCCAGCAACAGCGCCAGGCCATGACGGCCGTGGCTGCCGACCACGATCAGGTCGCAATGCTGCTCCTTGGCCAAGTGGTGGATTTCCTGGCGCGGCTGGCCGTATGTGAGGTGGGAGTTTTCCTTGGTCACTTCGGGGTATTTAAGGATCAGTCGGTCGAGGCGTTCCTTGGCCTGGTCGAACTGTTGTTGCTGCAACTGGGAGAGATCCATGGGCACGTCGCCGCCGAAGGCCATGGCCATGGGTTCGACGATGTGCACCAGTGACAGCTTTGCGCCGCTGGCGACCGCGAAGGCGCGGGCGCGCTTGATCACTGGATCGCACTCTTCGGTCAGGTCGACGGCGACCAGGATATGTTCGTAGGACATGGGGCGTTCCTCCAGGGGACTGCAATGTATTCAGTATGGCTGCTTTCAAGCGGATCGGCTTGCGTCAGGTCAAATCCGCTCAACTGGAAATTCGGGAGTACACATATGACGGTCTGGATAGTGGTGTCAATCCTTGCAGTGGTTCTGAGCCCTCTGGCGTGGCTGCGTCCGTCGCGCAATCAGAGTGGGCGCATGGCCCTGCGCATGGAGGCACGCCGCATTGGGCTGACCATGCAATTGGCACCCCAGGAATGGCCGCACTGGCTCAAGCAGGAGCCCCCGAGCCCCTGTGCGCAGTACTGTCGACCACGGCGTGGCAGCACGCCGGCGATCTGGAGTTACTGGCAGTTGGAGCCAGGGGTGTGGGTCAATCAATGGCGCGAAATATGTGTCGATGAGAAGTTGTTGCCGCATTTTGCGACGCTGCCGGCCAACGTCTACAAAGTCGAAGCCGACAAGCAAATGATCGCCCTGTATTGGGGCGAGAAGGGCGAAGCCAGCGTCCTGAAGGACATCGATGCGCTGCTCAAGGCATTGGCCTGAAAGCTGCTCTCCGTAGGCGCGAGCTTGCTCGCGAAGGGCCTGGGGGCGCCGCGTTAAACCAGATGCGCCGCGTTATCGTTGACGATCTTCGCGAGCAAGCTCGCTCCTACAGAATTCTCGGGGCGTCCGGGTACCAAATCCTGGGCAATAAAAAGCCCGACATCTTTCATCGGGCTGGAGTTGGCCAGGCAGGCCGGTAATTGCATCACTGCGGCGGATGTTCATTCCAACGCATTAAGGTTGTCGCTAGCCTAGCGGCATATCCCGTTCTGTACAGCCTTTTCCCATAACTTTTCTCTTATTGATTTCGTGAATAATTGAATATTGACGCGAGGCGAGCCTGGGGGCGAGGTTCTGAAATGACTGGAAAGTCGCGTTTTCCCTAGCCTTTGGAGCGATTGACAATTGCCTGGAATTGGATGAAGGTGACGTACCCAAATCAAACGGGCGTATGAATTGAGCGTTTGTCTGTCAGACCGCTCATACAGAATCCCGACTATCGCATTGGCGGGTGTGCCTGGCGGATTGGCATGAGCATTGACGCAACTGTCAATGTCCAACCAGAGGCCAGCGTTCAATGTGTACTGTTCAGCTTCCATATCGTGGAGATCAGTTGATGATTTACGAAGGTAAAGCCATCACGGTTAAGGCTCTTGAAAGTGGCATCGTCGAACTGAAATTCGACCTCAAGGGTGAGTCCGTCAACAAGTTCAACCGTCTAACCCTGAACGAACTGCGTCAGGCCGTAGATACCATCAAAGCAGATGCCTCGGTCAAGGGTGTGATCGTTTCCAGCGGCAAGGACGTGTTCATCGTCGGCGCTGACATCACCGAATTCGTCGACAACTTCAAGCTGCCCGATGCCGAGCTGGTGGCTGGCAACCTCGAAGCCAACAAGATTTTCAGCGATTTCGAAGACCTCAACGTACCAACGGTTGCCGCGATCAATGGCATCGCGTTGGGCGGCGGCCTGGAAATGTGCCTGGCCGCAGACTTTCGCGTCATGTCCGCCACGGCCAAGATCGGCCTGCCTGAAGTCAAGCTGGGCATCTACCCGGGTTTCGGCGGCACCGTACGCCTGCCGCGTCTGATCGGTGCCGACAACGCCATCGAGTGGATCGCCGCCGGTAAGGAAAACAAAGCGGAAGACGCGCTGAAAGTCGGTGCCGTCGATGCCGTGGTTGCGCCGGACAAGCTGGCCGAAGCCGCACTGAACCTGATCAAGGGCGCCATCAGCGGCGAATTTGACTACAAGGCCAAGCGTCAGCCGAAGCTGGAAAAACTCAAGCTCAACGCCATTGAACAAATGATGTCGTTCGAAACCGCCAAAGGCTTTGTGGCGGGTCAAGCCGGCCCGAACTACCCGGCGCCGGTTGAAGCGATCAAGACTATCCAGAAGGCCGCGAACTTCGGTCGCGACAAAGCCCTGGAAGTGGAAGCGGCAGGCTTCGTCAAACTGGCGAAAACCTCGGCGGCCCAGAGCCTGATCGGCCTGTTCCTGAACGATCAGGAATTGAAGAAAAAGGCCAAGGCCTATGACGAAATCGCCAAAGACGTGAAACAGGCTGCCGTACTCGGCGCCGGTATCATGGGCGGCGGTATCGCCTATCAGTCGGCGTCCAAAGGCACGCCGATCCTGATGAAAGACATCAACGAGCACGGCATCGAGCAAGGCCTGGCGGAAGCCGCCAAGCTGCTGGTTGGTCGTGTGGACAAGGGTCGTATGACCGCCGCGAAGATGGCTGAAGTGCTTAACGGCATTCGCCCTACGCTGTCCTACGGCGATTTCGGCCATGTCGACCTGGTGGTCGAAGCGGTTGTCGAGAACCCGAAGGTCAAGCAAGCCGTACTGGCCGAAGTGGAAGCCCAGGTGAAGGACGACACGATCCTGGCCTCGAACACCTCGACCATTTCCATCAGCTTGCTGGCCAAAGCCCTCAAGCGTCCGGAAAATTTCGTCGGCATGCACTTCTTCAACCCAGTGCACATGATGCCGCTGGTGGAAGTGATCCGTGGCGAGAAGTCCAGCGAGCTGGCCATTGCCACCACCGTTGCCTATGCCAAGAAAATGGGCAAGAACCCGATCGTGGTCAACGACTGCCCGGGCTTCCTGGTCAACCGCGTGCTGTTCCCGTACTTCGGCGGTTTCGCCAAGCTGGTCAGCGCCGGCGTGGATTTCGTGCGCATCGACAAGGTCATGGAAAAATTCGGCTGGCCGATGGGCCCGGCGTACCTGATGGACGTGGTCGGCATCGACACCGGCCACCACGGTCGCGACGTAATGGCTGAGGGCTTCCCGGACCGCATGAAAGACGACCGCCGCTCGGCGATCGACGCGCTGTACGAGGCCAAGCGTCTGGGCCAGAAGAACGGCAAGGGTTTCTACGCCTACGAGGCGGACAAGAAGGGCAAGCAGAAGAAAGTGGCCGACCCTTCGGTTCACGA
This sequence comes from Pseudomonas sp. MWU13-2517, assembly GCF_023242545.1. Lineage (NCBI taxonomy): Bacteria > Pseudomonadati > Pseudomonadota > Gammaproteobacteria > Pseudomonadales > Pseudomonadaceae > Pseudomonas > Pseudomonas sp. MWU13-2517. Next base: position 151,164 of record NZ_JALMFA010000002.1, read on the forward strand.
AGTGCTCGCGCCGGTCATTTACGAACAGCGTGAGGTGTCCGACGAGGACATCATCAACTGGATGATGATCGCCCTGTGCCTGGAAACCGTGCGCTGCCTGGAAGATGGCATCGTTGAAACCGCCGCCGAAGCCGATATGGGCCTGGTGTACGGTATTGGTTTCCCTCCATTCCGTGGCGGTGCGCTGCGTTACATCGACTCGATCGGTGTGGCTGAGTTCGTTGCCCTGGCTGACAAATACGCTGATCTGGGCCCGCTGTACCACCCGACCGCGAAGCTGCGTGAAATGGCCAAGAACGGCCAGAGCTTCTTCGGTTAAGCGCCCAGACGACTAGAGCGAGAATATTTATGAGCTTGAATCCAAGAGACGTGGTGATTGTCGACTTCGGTCGCACACCGATGGGCCGCTCCAAGGGCGGCATGCACCGCAACACCCGTGCCGAAGACATGTCGGCGCACCTGATCAGCAAGCTGCTGGAGCGCAACGTCAAGGTCGACCCGAACGAAGTCGAGGACGTGATCTGGGGCTGCGTCAACCAGACCCTGGAGCAGGGCTGGAACATCGCGCGCATGGCGTCGCTGATGACCCAGATTCCGCACACGGCCGCCGGCCAGACCGTCAGCCGCCTGTGCGGTTCGTCGATGAGCGCGCTGCACACTGCCGCGCAGGCGATCATGACCGGTAACGGTGATGTCTTCGTGGTCGGTGGCGTGGAGCACATGGGCCACGTGAGCATGATGCACGGCGTCGACCCGAACCCGCACATGTCGCTGTACGCGGCAAAAGCCTCGGGCATGATGGGCCTGACCGCGGAAATGCTCGGCAAAATGCACGGCATTACCCGCGAAGCCCAGGACGCGTTCGGCCTGCGTTCCCACCAGTTGGCCCACAAGGCGACCGTGGAAGGCAAATTCAAGGATGAAATCATCCCGATGAACGGCTACGACGAGAACGGTTTCCTGAAACTGTTCGACTACGACGAAACCATCCGTCCGGACACTACCCTGGAAAGCCTGGCGGCTTTGAAGCCGGCCTTCAATCCAAAGGGCGGCACCGTGACAGCCGGTACTTCGTCGCAGATCACCGACGGTGCTTCGTGCATGATCGTGATGTCGGCGCAACGTGCCCAGGACCTGGGTATTCAGCCGATGGCCGTGATCCGTTCGATGGCTGTGGCGGGTGTGGACCCTGCGATCATGGGCTATGGTCCAGTACCAGCCACACAAAAAGCCTTGAAGCGCGCGGGCCTGACCATCAACGACATCGACTTCTTCGAGCTCAACGAAGCTTTCGCCGCACAGGCCCTGCCAGTGCTGAAAGATCTGAAAGTACTCGACAAGATGAACGAGAAGGTTAACCTGCACGGCGGTGCGATTGCCTTGGGCCACCCATTCGGTTGCTCCGGTGCACGTATTTCCGGCACTCTGCTTAACGTGATGAAGCAAAATGGCGGCAACCTTGGGGTTGCGACCATGTGCATTGGCCTCGGCCAAGGCATTTCCACCGTCTTCGAACGCGTCTAAACGTTTCGTCGACGGAAGCCGGGGCCCAGTGCCCCGGTTTTTGTTTTTTGGAATTTTTAATATTTTTTTTCAACAAATTTTGTAAGAGGGCCAGAGCATGAAAGTCGAACCAGGGCTCTACCAGCATTATAAAGGTCCGCAGTACCGCGTTTTTAATGTGGCGCGGCACTCCGAGACCGAAGAGGAAGTGGTGTTCTACCAAGCACTGTATGGCGATTACGGCTTTTGGGTGCGCCCATTGAGCATGTTCCTGGAGACCGTCGAAGTTGACGGCGAGCAGGTCCCGCGCTTTGCTTTGGTCCAGGCCGAACCCAGCCTTTTTTCAGGGCAATAACGGCAGGCCGCGCAGAATGCTGCGCTTGACCTCACCTTGTTGCCACTATATATAGCGTTGCCGCGACAGGCGCCAACTGCCTTTCACTTCTCGAATTCAGGAATTTTCCGATCCATGGGCAAATCGCTGGTCATTGTGGAATCCCCGGCTAAGGCCAAGACCATCAACAAGTACTTGGGCAACGAGTACGTGGTGAAGTCGAGTATCGGCCATATCCGAGACCTGCCCACCAGCGGTTCGGCTAGCGCCAGCAAGGAGCCTGCCGCCAAGCGCGGCAAGGCGGCTGCGGGCGAAGGCCCGGTGCTCAGCCCTAAAGAGAAAGCGCGCAAGCAGCTGGTCTCGCGTATGGGTGTGGACCCGGATCATGGCTGGAAGGCCAAGTACGAAATCCTTCCGGGCAAGGAAAAGGTCATCGAAGAGCTGCGCCGGCTCGCCAAGGATGCTGACACCATCTATCTCGCAACGGACTTGGACCGCGAAGGGGAGGCTATTGCCTGGCACCTGCGGGAAGCCATTGGCGGTGACGACAGCCGCTACAAGCGCGTGGTGTTCAACGAAATCACCAAAAAAGCCATTCAGGAAGCCTTCTCCAAGCCGGGCGAGCTGGATATCGACCGGGTCAATGCGCAGCAGGCACGGCGGTTCCTCGACCGCGTGGTGGGTTACATGGTTTCGCCACTGCTGTGGGCCAAGATCGCCCGTGGCCTGTCCGCCGGCCGTGTGCAATCGGTAGCGGTAAAGCTGGTGGTTGAGCGTGAGCGCGAGATCCGTGCGTTCAACCCTGAAGAATATTGGGAAGTCCACGCTGACCTGGCCACTGTCAAGGGCGCCAACGTGCGCTTTGAAGTGGCCCGCGAGAAAGGCGAGGCCTTCAAGCCGCTGAACGAAGCCCAGGCCATGGCCGCGCTGGACAAGCTCAAGGCTTCCAGCTACAGCATCGTCAAGCGCGAAGACAAACCGACCAGCAGCAAGCCATCGGCGCCGTTCATCACCTCCACCCTGCAGCAGGCTGCGAGCAACCGCCTGGGCTTCGGTGTGAAGAAAACCATGATGATGGCCCAGCGTCTGTATGAAGCCGGCTACATCACGTATATGCGTACCGACTCCACCAACCTGTCGGTGGACGCGGTGGCAATGGCACGTACTTATATCGAAAGCGAGTTCGGCACGAAGTACTTGCCGGAGAAGCCGAACGTCTACAGCAGCAAGGAAGGCGCCCAGGAGGCTCACGAAGCGATTCGTCCTTCCGACGCCAATACCACGCCGGCCAAGCTGAGCGGCATGGAGCGCGACGCTGAGCGCCTCTATGAGCTGATCTGGCGCCAATTCCTGGCCTGCCAGATGCTGCCGGCGCAATACCTGTCCACTACCGTCACCGTGGCGGCGTCCGACTTCGAGCTGCGTGCCAAGGGCCGCATCCTCAAGTTCGATGGCTACACCCGTGTGATGCCGCAGATTGCCAAGCCAGGCGACGATGATGTGCTGCCGGACATGGCCCAGGGCGATAACCTCAAGCTGATCAAGCTCGACCCGTCCCAGCACTTCACCAAGCCGCCGGCGCGTTATTCGGAAGCCAGCCTGGTAAAAGAGATGGAGAAGCGTGGTATCGGTCGTCCTTCGACTTATGCCGCGATCATCTCCACCATCCAGGACCGCGGCTACGTGGCGCTGCATAACCGCCGTTTCTATTCGGAAAAAATGGGCGACATCGTCACCGAGCGCCTGTCCGAGAGCTTCTCCAACCTGATGGACTACGGCTTCACCGCCGGCATGGAGGAGAACCTCGATGACGTGGCCCAGGGCGAGCGCGACTGGAAAAACGTACTCGACGAGTTCTACGGCGACTTCAAGAACAAACTCGAAGTGGCCGAAAGCCCTGAGAGCGGCATGCGTGCCAACCAGCCGGTGATGACCGACATCCCATGCCAGACCTGCGGGCGTCCGATGCAGATTCGTACGGCGTCCACCGGCGTATTCCTCGGTTGCTCGGGCTACAGCCTGCCGCCAAAAGAACGCTGCAAGGCGACGGTCAACCTGGTGCCGGGTGATGAAATCGCCGCCGATGACGAGGGCGAATCCGAATCGTTGGTACTGCGTGGCAAACACCGGTGTCCGATCTGCAGCACGGCGATGGATGCCTACCTGCTGGACGAGAAGCACAAGCTGCACATCTGCGGTAACAACCCGGATTGCAATGGTTACGAGATCGAAGAGGGCACCTACCGCATCAAGGGCTACGAAGGTCCGAGCCTGGAATGCGATAAGTGCGGCAGCGAGATGCAGCTCAAGACCGGGCGTTTCGGCAAGTTCTTCGGTTGCACCAACCCGACCTGCAAAAACACCCGCAAGCTGCTGAAGAGCGGTGATGCGGCGCCGCCGAAGATGGACCCGGTGAAGATGCCTGAACTTAAGTGCGAGAAGGTCAACGACACCTACATCCTGCGTGACGGTGCTTCGGGTCTGTTCCTGGCGGCCAGCCAGTTCCCGAAAAACCGCGAGACCCGTGCACCGCTGGTGCTGGAGATCGTGCCGCACAAGGATGAAATCGATCCGAAGTACCACTTCCTGTGTGAAGCGCCGAAGAAAGATCCGGACGGTCGCCCGGCCGTGATCCGCTACAGCCGCAAGACCAAGGAGCAGTACGTGCAGACCGAAGTGGACGGCAAGCCTACCGGCTGGAAAGCGTTCTACGAGGGCGGCAAGTGGAAAGTCGAAGATAAGCGTCAAGGCGCTTGATCGACTGACCTGCGAGACATAAAGGCCGCCTGCATAGGCTAATGCCAGTCAGTTAAGGGTGAACGCTGTATTTGTGGCGAGGGAGCTTGCTCCCGTTGGGCCGCGAAGCGGCCCCGCTCTTTGTTTACAAAGCATGGGACTGCTGCGCAGTCCAACGGGAGCAAGCTCCCTCGCCACAGGTTAGTTTTTAGCCTTTCTCCTTCTTAACTGACTGGCATTAGCCTGCACAGGCGGCCTTTTAGGGCTGGAGTGAGGGGGCGCCTGGCCCTTGCTCGCGAAAATCGTTAGCGATGACGCGGGAAGTCTGATACACCACTGCGTTCTCAGGTTTTTCGCGAGTAAACTCGCTCCTGCACAGCCAGCATTACGCCTCTTTCGTTGCGGAGACTGCCGTTATGGCCAACGAACTCTATACCCGTACCAACCAGAAAATTTACTTCGCGGGTTTGTCTCTGGAAGCCCTTGGCCGTGCCGAGGAAGGGAAGGAGATGAATGCCATCGCGCTGGTCCAGGCGGGGCGTGAGGCCGCGTTATTCCATCTGTATGGCGCCTTGCTGGGGTTGTGCCATGAAATTGCCGGGTTCTATCGCCTGCCCCAGGCCGGCTCACCTCGTGCAGAGATGATCATCAGCCGTGAAGTGCTGGACACCATGGCCATCCCTGAACTGGCTGAATTGGTAGAAATGGCTCAAAGCCCTGACAGTTGGGTAGCTCGCTTGCTCAAGGCCCATGCCGATATGTTCCAGCCTCCACGGGTTCGCCACGTGCCCAAGGGGGATGTGACCCAGCCGCTGATTGTCGCGGTCGCCCTGGAAGAGGATGAGCCAAAGCCGTTGAGCCGCGAAGAGCTGGAGAGCTGGCGTCAGGAGCTGAAAAAGATGGCGTTGCGGTTTCGGGAAGGGTTGAACGAGTGCTGAGGCCCCCCCATTATTCAGGTGCACAGCACAAAGAACCGTTCATCAAGCTGTAAAGAAACCTCTTCAGATCCTCTGCGGGGCTGGGTGGATGACTGATATAATCCCGGCCTTTCGTGGAGAACACATTTTTATGCCGACGTCCTTTCTGGAAATTGTTGAGTTGCCTGACGGCCGAATCGAGCTGCGCCGGGCTGAGGACGAGGGTTCTCTGGTTATTCTGGATTTTTCCGAGGACGCAAAAGCGTTCCTGCAGGGCCAGCACGTGGAAGTGGCCAAAGCCATGTTGAGCGTGGGCGTGCAGATGGCTGGTCGTCTGGCGGAAGGCGAGCCCGAGAAGGAAGATGGGCCGCGCGTGCTTCATTGAGTGCTGCTTTGTGGGCCGCGGGCTCTTTATGGTGACAAGCTGCCGTGGTGAACGGGGCTTGCCCGCACTGGATGCGAAGCGGCTCTGAATTGATTGATGCGGTATATCAGGTATTCCACGGTGCCTGGTTGTGGTCTGCTTTGCAGCCCCCGCGCGGGGCAAGCCCGCTCAACACGCTGGTCCGTTAACCACTGGCTCCCTTCTTCAGAGGGTAAATCAGCGGCACACCCCTTTATCCCAATCGAATATTCAAGCTTTGTGCATCGCCTTCGCGCGCGGCACTGATCAACTGTTGCTTCGCGGTGGCGTTGATCGGGTTCAACCAACTGACGACTGTATGGCTACGGCCCAGTCGCAAAGCTTCACAGGTCAATTGCTGAGCACTTTGCGCACCGCGTGGTTGCAGCAGCAGGATGCGTTCGCGGTTGAGGCCGGCGTCCCGCAGCCAGGCCTGAGTCAGGCTGGCGGGCGGGGCGATCAGCGTCAGCCAGCGTGCGTCTTTCTCTTCGCTCAATTCGCGAAGGATCGGCGCCAGCAGGTTCAGGCAGCTCTCCGCAGCGCCGCGCAACGACAGCTCGCTGAACGCCTCGGGTTCGGCGCTCCAGGGGGCGTCGACCGCCTCCTTGAGGGTAGGCACAAGAGGTTGGGCCATGAAGGCCTCGAACAGCGACAGTTGTGTGTGCTGTGGGGTGTGCACGAGCTGCATGGTGCCTCCTTTAGCGGCGAATGACGCCGACGCTCAGGCCTTCGATGACCAGGTCCTGATCTTTAAGGTTGACTTCGATCGGGGCGAACTCAGGGTTTTCGGCCATTAGCCAGACCTTGCTGCCTTCACGTTTGAAGCGCTTGACGGTCACTTCATCGCCGATACGGGCCACCACGATCTGGCCATTACGGGCTTCGCGGGTGGTGTGGACGGCCAGCAGGTCTCCGTCGAAAATGCCCACATCCTTCATACTCATGCCTTGAACCCGTAACAGGTAGTCGGCACGCGGATGGAAGAAGGTCGGGTTGATGTTGCAGGACTCCTCGACGTGCTGCTGCGCCAGGATTGGCGCGCCGGCAGCGACGCGGCCGATAATGGGCAGCGTCGACTCATCGGCCTTGGCTTCGAAACCAGGGATGCGAATACCGCGTGAAGCACCTGGAGTCATTTCGATCGCGCCTTTACGGGCGAGGGCCTTGAGGTGTTCTTCGGCGGCGTTGGGAGACTTGAATCCCAGTTCCAGCGCAATTTCCGCTCGGGTCGGCGGGTAGCCGTTGTCATCAAGGCAGCGCTTGATAAAAGCCAGAATCTCAGCTTGGCGTGGCGTCAGTTTTAGCATGTTGATCGCTCTGTCTTTTTATACAGTGACTGGGATTATATACAGTGGACTGCGCTTGGCAATCATCCTTTTTGAGCGCTCCGCTGGACGGTCATTCGTCAGTCGTCCTGCAGGGCACAGACAGCGCTGCCTACAGAGCGCGAAGGATGTGATTAAATAGCCATCAAATCGGTGACTGCCCGGCCGGAAAATGGACCGCAGGCTTGACAAGACATACTCTGAAACGTATGTTTCAAACAAGTGTTTGTCAGGCGGAGTAGCCATGGCCCAGTCGGAAACCGTTGAACGCATTCTCGATGCTGCCGAGCAGTTGTTCGCGGAAAAAGGATTTGCTGAAACCTCATTGCGTCTGATCACCAGCAAGGCTGGGGTCAACCTCGCGGCAGTGAATTACCATTTCGGATCGAAAAAAGCCCTGATCCAGGCGGTGTTCTCGCGCTTCCTGGGGCCGTTCTGCGCCAGCCTCGACCGCGAGCTGGAGCGCCGCCAGACCAAGCCGGAAAACAAGCCCAGCCTGGAAGACCTGCTGGAAATCCTGGTCGAGCAGGCGCTGGTGGTGCAACCGCGCAGCGGCAACGACCTGTCGATCTTCATGCGTCTGTTGGGCCTGGCGTTCAGCCAGAGCCAGGGCCACCTGCGGCGTTATCTTGAAGATATGTACGGCAAGGTGTTTCGCCGTTACATGTTGCTGGTCAACGAAGCCGCTCCCCGTATTCCGCCGATCGAACTGTTCTGGCGTGTGCATTTCATGCTCGGTGCGGCGGCCTTCAGTATGTCCGGGATCAAAGCCTTGCGCGCCATTGCCGAGACCGATTTCGGCGTGAATACTTCCATCGAGCAGGTGATGCGCCTGATGGTGCCGTTCCTCGCCGCAGGCATGCGTGCCGAAACCGGTGTGACCGATCAAGCGATGGCCGCTGCTCAATTGCGCCCACGCAGCAAATCGACACCGGCCGTCGCCAAAGCGTGACCGCCCCGGGTGTGCGTGGCTGCTTGCATCCGCTAAGCTAGCTGCCATGCCGATTTCAGCTATTGACTCACAACCCGTTGCTTTCACTCAGCGCCCAGGATGCCGGGCGCCATGTGAGGGCAACGGGTTGTGTGCGTTATTTAAGGAAGATTTATGACTGCTGCCCTGCAAGGTTCTTTGATGGTTGACGTGGCCGGTACCTGGCTGACGGCTGAGGACCGTCACCTGTTGCGCCAACCGGAAGTGGGCGGGCTGATTATTTTTGCGCGCAATATCGAGCACCCGCGCCAGGTCCGCGAACTGAGTGCGGCGATTCGTGCCGTGCGCCCGGACTTGCTGTTGGCGGTCGACCAGGAGGGCGGTCGTGTGCAGCGCCTGCGCCAGGGTTTTGTGCGTTTGCCGGCCATGCGCGCCCTGGCGGATAACCCCAACGCCGAGTACCTGGCCGAACAGTGTGGCTGGATCATGGCGACCGAGGTGCTGGCTGTGGGCCTTGACCTGAGCTTTGCTCCGGTTCTGGACCTGGATTACCAGCGCAGCGCCGTGGTGGGCACGCGCTCCTTCGAAGGCGACCCTGAGCGCGCCGCCGTGCTTGCCGGAGCCTTTATTCGTGGCATGAACAGCGCCGGCATGGCCGCCACCGGGAAACACTTCCCCGGCCACGGTTGGGCCGAGGCCGACTCCCACGTCGCTATTCCCACTGACGAACGCAGCCTGGAACAGATTCGCGCCAATGACCTGGTGCCTTTCGCACGCCTTGGCAAGCAGTTGGCGGCAGTGATGCCTGCACACGTGATCTATCCGCAAGTTGATACTCAGCCCGCAGGTTTCTCGCGCCGCTGGTTGCAGGACATCCTGCGAGGTGAATTGCAGTTCGACGGGGTCATTTTCAGTGATGACCTGTCCATGGCCGGTGCTCATGTAGTGGGCGACGCGGCCAGCCGTATCGAAGCTGCGCTGACAGCGGGCTGCGACATGGGGTTGGTGTGCAACGATCGTGCTGCCGCCGAGCTTGCACTCAGCGCGGCGCAGCGCATGAAGGTCAAGCCATCGGCACGCATCGCACGCATGCGCGGCCAGGCCATTGCGTCGACGGACTACAAGCAGGACCCGCGCTGGCTGACAGCGCTCACTGCTTTGCGGAACGCGCAGTTGATCTAGCGTTTTTCCTGCTTATTGGGCAGCGGCGCAAACAGCGCTTCGATATCCTCGTTGCCCAATTGCCAATCCCCGGTCGTACGTCCATCCAGCACGCCCGCGGCCAAGTCGGACTTCTCTTTCTGCAGGTGCTGGATTTTCTCCTCCACCGTGCCGCGGGCAATCATCTTGTACACGAATACCGGCTTCTCTTGCCCGATGCGGTAGGCGCGGTCGGTGGCCTGGTTTTCCGTGGCCGGGTTCCACCATGGGTCGTAATGGATCACGGTGTCGGCTTCGGTCAGGTTCAAGCCCACGCCACCGGCCTTCAGGCTGATCAGAAAAATCTGCAGTTTGCCGCTCTGGAAGTCCTTCACGGGTGTACGCCGATCCCGAGTCTGGCCAGTCAACAATGCGTAGGCGATGCCCCGCTTTTCGAGCTCGGTTTCGATCAGGCTCAGCATCGAGGTGAACTGGGAGAACAGCAGAATGCGCCGACCTTCTTCAAACAGCTCTTCGAGCATCTGCATCAGGCTGTCGAGCTTGCCGGAACTGCTGCCACGGACGGGCAGGGTGGCATCGTTGACCAGGCGCAGGTCGCAGCACACCTGGCGTAGCTTGAGCAGTGCTTCAAGAATGATGATCTGGCTACGTGCTACGCCTTTGCGGGTGATCTCGTCGCGCACCTTCTTGTCCATCGCCAACCGCATGGTCTCGTATACGTCGCGCTGGGCCTCATTGAGCTCGACCCAGTGGATAATCTCGGTCTTGGGTGGCAACTCGGTCGCCACCTGCTCCTTGGTGCGGCGCAGCAGGAACGGTTTGATCCGCCCGTTAAGGTGCTGCAACCGCACATCACTGGCGCGCTTTTCGATGGGCACGCGGTAATCGCGGTTGAAGCTTTTTACGTCGCCCAGCCAGCCCGGCAGCAGGAAGTGGAACAGCGACCACAACTCGCCCAAGTGGTTTTCCAGTGGCGTACCGCTCAGGCATAGACGCTGCCGTGCATTCAGCTCGCGCGCCGCATGGGCCGCCTTGCTGCCGGGGTTCTTGATGTATTGGGCTTCGTCGAGGATCAGTACGTGCAAGGGCAGGGCGGCGAGCTGTTCGATGTCCTTGGGCAGCAACGCATAGGTGGTCAGCAGCAGGTCATAGTCCTGCAGGTTCGGGAAATGTTTCTTGCGTCCCGCGCCGTACAGCGCCATCACCCTGAGCTGCGGTGTGAAGTGCGCCGCTTCATCCAGCCAGTTGGGAATCAGGCTGGTGGGCATCACGACCATGCACGGCCGGTCCAGGCGCCCGGCGTTTTTTTCAGTGAGAATATGCGCCAGGGTTTGCAGGGTTTTGCCCAGGCCCATGTCATCCGCAAGAATCCCGCCGACGTCCAGTTGGCGCAGCGACTGCATCCAGCTCAAGCCTTCCAGCTGATACGGGCGCAACGTCGCGTTCAGCCCTTCGGGCGCGACGCAGGTAAAATCCTTGATGTCGCGCAGGCGCTGGGCAAAGTTGCGGATTTTCTCGCCACCCTCCCATTGCAGCGGCAAGTCTTCCAGCGGGTTCAGGCGAATCGCGTCGGCCTTGGCCAGGCGCAGCGCCGTGGTACCGGGTTCCTGCAGATAAAACTCGCCGAGGGTGGCCAATACGGGTTTCAACCGGCCATAAGGCAGCGCCACTTGCAGCGGCCCATGACCATTGGGCAGCCCCGGAATATTCACCAGGATCAACTCGTCATCGCGGCGCCGTGCGAGTTTTTCCGGGTTGAGAATTTCAGTGTGGGAGCGCATCAGGTTCAACAGGATCGGCAGCAGGCTCAGTCGCTCGCCGTTGACGATAATCCCCAGCTCGAGATCGAACCAATCGCGCTCCTGCCCCTCATCGACCGTGGCGTACCAGTCATCGACGGTACTCAGGTCGAAGCCGAAGTCTTCATCGATCTGCAATTCCCAACCCTCGTTGCGCAGGGTGGGGGATGCGTTGAGGGTGAAGTTCAGCCAAGCGCTGTCATTGACCATCTCGAACAGTTCGCCGGCACTTTCCGGCAGGGCTTTGCTCTGGCGCGTGGCGATCTTGAAACCCAGCAGGCGCAGTTGCTCGCGATACCGCTGCTCCAGCTCGGGATGACGCTTGATGCGCAGGCTCTGGGTGTCCTGGCGTACGATGATGTCAGCGTTTTTCTGCCCGCTGACGTAGTTACCCAGGTAATTGAACGACAACGCCGCACGGTGCTGGATATAGCGTTGCATCTTGCCGTTGCGCGGCTCGAACGCACTGAATTCGGCGCTGGCCAGCCACAAGCGCGGTACGGGCGGCACATCTTCCATCACGACTTGCGGCAACACCACGCGGTTATCCAGCACGGCCTGGAGCTTTTCCAGCAACTCGGCATCCTGGGCGGCGGCTGGGAAGGCGAGGGTTTCCTGAACCTTGAGCAACACCGCCGCGATGTGTTTGCAGTTGGTGTGCACCGGGCAGGTACAGCGGCTGTCCACCAGGATAAGTGTGCCTTTGGCCGACTCGCGCAATGAAATGGTCTGCCGGTAAACGTTGCCGGCGGAGCCTTCGCAACTGGCGACGATAGTGCTGTCGCCGGACTCGACGATGCGCACGCGATTTTCCAGTGCGTAACGCCGCCCGCGCTCAAGGCTCTGCTCTTTAAAGCGATTGGCCCACGAAGGGGCCAGCGGTTTGGTCAACGACGACGTCAGGGGCATGGCGCTGGATCAGTCCTGCATGTCGGGCGGTGGTGCGCTGGGTGGCTTGGCGGTCAGCGAAGTGATCTTGATCAGCAGCGCCAGATGGCCGCCATCCAGGTAATTGAGCTGGTTGTTTTTGGTGCGTACGTCTTTCTGGGCCAGGTGCTCGCTGGCGATCACGCTGCCATTGCTGTCGAACTGGTTGATCCAGAAGTCGGCGTCGATATCGGTGAAACGGCCCAATTGCAGGTTCAGCACGCCTTCGACAGGGAACTGGCCGAATTGCTCCTGGCCGTCGGTGATCGCGACTTTCACCGGTTGATCGCCGAGGTTCTGCTCCCAGGCTTTGTGCGCCACCACGGTGTAGCTGCTGTCGGCACTGAGCTTGTCGACGATGTTGCTCAGGCGCGGCGGGCTCATTTTATCGCTGCCCAGGTGTACGGCACCGCTGTCCCAGTTTTCCGGCGCGGCGCGACTGTTGATCACCGGCTCCGCATTCTGGCGCACCAGGATCATTTCCACCTGATACAGGCTGTCGGCAAATGCCGAAGGTGCGAGTACCGCCAACAGCAGGCTTAGAGTGCGGAGCAGGCGCATGGTGGCGTCCTTCAAACGGATTTCGGGATGAGGCGCTCAAACAGCGCCTCCAGGGTATTAAAGCGTTCTTCGGCGCGTTCCATCGGGACCATGAATTTGAACAGCGTAGCGCCTTCGAACTTATAACGGTTGGGCTGGCCCTGGATCAGCTTGATCAGCACCAAGGGGTCTACCGGCGTCTGCGCTTCAAATTCGATGCGTCCACCTTGAGGCCCGGCGTCGACCTTTTTGATCCCCAGCTGCTCGGCCTGCAATTTGAGCAAGGTCAGGCGAACCAGGTTCTTGGTCGGCTCGGGCAACAGGCCGAAGCGGTCGATCATTTCCACCTGCAGGTCCTTGAGACCTTCTTCGTCGGTGGCCGAGGCGATGCGCTTGTACAGGATCAGTCGCGCATGCACATCCGGCAGATAATCCTCGGGGATCAGCGCCGGCAAGCGCAGGTTGATCTCCGGGCCGCCACCCAAGGGTTGGTCGAGGTTCGGTTGCTCGCCCTTGCGAATAGCCTTCACCGCGCGTTCAAGCATTTCCATATAAAGGGTGAAGCCGACCGCCTGGATCTGTCCGCTTTGGCCGTCGCCCAACAATTCGCCGGCACCGCGGATTTCCAGGTCGTTGGTGGCCAGCACAAAACCGGCCCCCAGGTCCTGGGTGTTGGCGATGGCTTCCAGGCGCTTTTCGGCATCGCCGGTAATTTGCTGGCGTGGAGGCGTCAGCAGATAGGCGTAGGCCTGGTGGTGGCTGCGCCCGACTCGGCCACGCAACTGGTGCAACTGCGCCAGGCCGAACTTGTCGGCACGCTCGATGATGATGGTATTGGCGCTCGGCACGTCGATGCCGGTCTCGATGATGGTCGAGGCGATCAGCACGTTGAAGCGCTTGTGATAGAAGTCGCTCATCACCTGTTCGAGTTCGCGCTCGCGCATTTGGCCGTGACCGATGGCGATACGGGCTTCCGGCACCAGTTCGGCGAGGTCGGCGGCGCACTTCTCGATGGTTTTCACGTCGTTGTGCAGGTAGTAAACCTGACCGCCGCGCAGCAATTCGCGCAGCAGCGCCTCCTTGACCGTGCTTTTGTTCTGCTCCATGACGAAGGTACGCACCGACAAGCGTCGCGCCGGCGGCGTGGCGATGATCGACAGGTCGCGCATGCCCGACACTGCCATGTTCAGCGTGCGCGGAATCGGCGTGGCGGTGAGGGTGAGGATGTCGACTTCGCTGCGCAGGGCCTTGAGCTGTTCCTTCTGGCGCACACCGAAACGGTGCTCTTCGTCGATGATCACCAGGCCCAGGTTCTTGATCTTCACATCGTCCGACAACAGCTTGTGGGTGCCGATCACGATGTCGATCTTGCCCTCGGCGAGGTCGGCGATGGCGGCATTCACTTCCTTGGCGGACTTGAAGCGGCTCATCACTTCCACGGTCACCGGCCAGTCGGCGAAGCGGTCGCGGAAGCTGTTGTAGTGCTGCTGGGCGAGCAGGGTGGTTGGCACCAGAATCGCCACTTGCTTGCCACCGTGCACGGCAATGAACGCTGCGCGCATGGCCACTTCGGTCTTGCCGAAGCCCACGTCGCCGCACACCAGCCGGTCCATCGGTTTGGGCGCGAGCATGTCGGCGCGCACGGCTTCGATGGTGGTTTGCTGGTCCGGGGTTTCTTCGAAGGCGAAGCCGGCGCTGAAGGTGGCGTAGTCGGCTTTCGGGTCGGCGAACGCGTAACCTTCGCGGGCGGCGCGACGGGCGTAGATGTCGAGCAATTCGGCGGCCACATCGCGCACCTGTTCGGCGGCTTTGCGCTTGGCTTTCTGCCAGGTCTCGGAACCCAGGCGGTGCAACGGCGCCAGGGCGTCGTCGCTGCCGGTGTAGCGGGCGATCAGGTGCAGGTTGGCCACCGGCACATAGAGCTTGGCGCCCTCGGCGTACTCCATGGTGAGGAATTCGGCGGCCTGGTTATCGATCTCCAGGGTCTGCAGGCCCAGGTAGCGGCCCACGCCATGGTCGATATGCACAACCGGTGCGCCTTCGCGCAGCTCGGTGAGGTTCTTGATCACGGCATCGTTGTTGGCGTCGGCGCGCTTCTCCCGGCGACGACGTTGCATCACCCGTTGGCCGAACAGCGGGCTTTCGGCGATCAGCGCCAGGTCGTCCAGCAGCAGACCCTCGTCCAATGGCGCGATGGTGATCGCCAGGCGATCCTTGCCCGCAACAAAGTCCGGCCAGCTGTCGACGGTTTTAGGGCGCAGCTTCAGGCGTTCCAGCAGCTCCAGCAACACCTCGCGGCGACCGGCGGATTCGGCGGTAAACAACACGCGGCCAGGGAAATCGCCGAGGAAATTCGACAGCGCCGCCAGCGGCTGGTTGGCCTTGGCTTCAATCGCCAGGTCGGGCAGCGTTTGCGCCGGGAAACGCTCGCGTCCGCTGCCTGCTTCCACGTCTTGCTGGCTGACGACTACGCGTGGAGAGCTTTTCAGGCGTGCGAAGCACTCTTCCACCGGCAGGAACAATTCGGCCGGCGGCAACAAAGGCCGGGACGGATCGACGCGACGCTCTTCATAGCGGTTGCGCACATCGTTCCAGAAATTTTCCGCTGCTTGTTCGATACCCGGCAGCGAGAACACTTGGGTGTCCTGGGGCAGGTAATCGAACAGGGTCGAGGTTTCGTCGAAGAACAGTGGCAGGTAGTACTCGATACCGGCCGGCGTAATCCCGCTGCTCAAGTCCTGAAAGATCGGGCAGCGGCGGAAGTCCACGTCGAAGCGCTCACGGAAGCGGGCCTTGAAGCGGGTGACCGCGTCCTTTTGCAGCGGGAATTCCCGCGCCGGCAGCAGCTTGATCGAATCCACTTTGTCGATGGAGCGCTGGTTTTCCGGATCGAAGGTCCGCAGGGTCTCGATTTCGTCATCGAACAGGTCGATGCGGTACGGCAGTTTGCTGCCCATGGGGAACAGGTCGATCAGCGCACCGCGCACGGCGAACTCGCCGTGTTCGTACACCGTGTCGACGCAGCGGTAGCCGCTGGCTTCCAGGCGCGTGCGCATCTGCTCCACGTCGAGTTTCTGGCCGACATCCAGCACCAGGCTGCTGCCCAACAGGAACTTGGTCGGCGCCAGGCGGTGCAGTGCCGTGGTGATCGGCACTACCAACACGCCGTGGGCCAGTTCCGGCAGGCGGTACAGGCTGGCGATGCGCTGGGAGATGATGTCCTGGTGCGGCGAGAACAGGTCGTAGGGCAGCGTTTCCCAGTCGGGGAAATGCAGCACCGGCAAATCGGGGGCGAAGAAGCTCAGCTCCTGCTCCAACCGCTCGGCGCTTTGGCTGTCGGCGGTGAGCAGCAGGGTAAAGCGCTTGGCTGCGCTGGCAGCCTCGGCAATGGCCAGGCTCAGGGCGGCACCGGGCAGGTTGCCCCAGTGCTGTTTACCTGCCGCGGCAGGGAGAAGCGGTAGACGCAGAACGGGCACGGAAGGTTGAGCTCCAAGCGTTGCGACAAAGTCGGTAATTGTAGCGGCCCAAGGTGCCGCCTGTCAGTTGCTGACTGTGCCTAATGCGGATTGTAGGAAATGTAGTGGCTAAGACAAACAAAGCTGCGTTTTGACTCAATATGTAGTGCCAAAGTGCGCGTAGTTTTCGGAGGGTTACGGACAAGTCGCCCGGGTCGCATGATTGGTGGTCTTCTGGAAGCCGCGTATTTACTGGGCTGCAGCGGGGTGCCTTTTTTTGGCAAGCACTTTTTGTTGGCCTGGGCGCATTGCTCCGAGGGCGGTCGGGCGGCATAATGTAGCCCCTTTTTTCTGCCCCTACATGTGGAAGGTTCCCGTGACTCAGAAGCCCGACCAGTGTCTTGGTGAATGGATCGACCGTGAAGCACTCGCAGAAGCGATGATTCCGCTTATCGGCCAGCTGTACCGCAATAACAATGTGGTGAGCTCGATCTACGGCCGCAGCCTGATCAACCAGTCTGTCATTGCGATTCTCAAAGCCCACCGCTTTGCACGCCATCGCTCCGCCGACGACAGCGAACTCTCCGTCCACGAAACATTCCCGCTGCTCAAGGCCATGAGCGAGCTCAAACTCGGCGCGGCCTCGGTAGACCTGGGCAAATTGGCCTATAAATTCCGCAACGAAGGCAATGGCCGCAGCGCCGAACAATTCGTGCGCGAAGAAATGGCCGATGTGGTTGGCCAGCAAAACGCCGCTGCCCGTAAAGGTACCGACGTTGTCCTGTACGGCTTCGGTCGTATCGGCCGTCTGCTGGCGCGTATCCTCATCGAGAAAACCGGTGGTGGCGACGGCCTGCGCCTGCGTGCCATCGTGGTGCGCAAAGGCGCCGAGAACGACCTGACCAAGCGCGCAAGCCTCTTGCGTCGCGACTCGGTACACGGTCCGTTCAATGGCACCATCGTCATCGACGAAGAAAACAACACCATCACCGCCAACGGTAACCTGATCCAGGTGATCTACGCGAAGAACCCGTCCGAGGTGGATTACACCCAGTACGGCATCAAGGACGCCCTGCTGGTGGACAACACCGGCGTATGGCGCGATGCCGAGGGCCTGGGCCAGCACCTGGCCTGCCCGGGTATCGATCGCGTTGTGTTGACCGCGCCTGGCAAGGGCAAGCTCAAGAACATCGTTCACGGTATCAACCACGCTGAAATCACCGCTGACGACAAGATCGTGTCCGCCGCTTCCTGCACCACCAACGCCATCGTGCCGGTGCTGAAGGCTGTGAATGACAAGTTCGGCATCGTTAATGGCCACGTCGAAACCGTTCACTCGTACACCAACGACCAGAACCTGATCGACAACTTCCACAAAGGCGATCGCCGTGGTCGTAGCGCCGCGTTGAACATGGTGATCACCGAGACCGGTGCCGCCACCGCTGCCGCCAAGGCCTTGCCTGAGCTGGCCGGCAAGCTGACCGGTAACGCGATCCGCGTTCCGACGCCAAACGTGTCGATGGCCATTCTCAACCTGAACCTTGAGAAAGCCGCCACCCGTGAAGAGATGAACGAGTACCTGCGCTATATGGCGCTGCACTCCGATCTGCATAAGCAGATCGACTTCGTCAACTCGCAGGAAGTGGTATCCACCGACTTCGTTGGCTCGCGCCACGCCGGTGTGGTGGATGCCGAGGCGACCATCACCCAGGACAACCGCGTTGTCCTGTACGTGTGGTACGACAACGAGTTCGGCTACAGCTGCCAGGTGGTTCGTGTGATGGAAGACATGGCTGGGGTCAACCCGCCTGCGTTCCCGCGCTAAGCACTGGCGATCAATGAAAAAGCCCTGACTGGTTCAGGGCTTTTTTATGTCTTCAGGTTTTGTGCGTGAGGGCCGCGAGAGCGGCCTGTCAGGCGCCGCCTGCCACCGAGGCTTGCGCCGTCCTCAGTGCATGTCGATTGCCCTTGAACAGAACCAGCGTGGCAATCAACCCCAGTACCGCTGCGCCACTGAGCCAGATCCCCGGTGCCGCCTTGTTGTCCAGCACGTGGATCAGGTAAGTGCACGCCGCTGGTGTAAAGCCGCCGAACGTTGCCGTCGCCAGGCTGTAGGCCAGGGAGAAGCCGGTGGTGCGCACCTCGATCGGCATGATCTCGGTGAGCGCCACCACCATCGCACCGTTGTACGAGCCGTACAGGAACGACAACCACAACAGTACGATCAGCAGATGGCTGAAACTTGGGTTGGCCACCAGCCACGACAGTGCCGGATACGCCGTGAGGATCGCCAGCGTTGTCGCGCCCAGTAGCAAGGGTTTGCGCCCGACCTTATCGGACACGGCGCCCATGACCGGCAGCCAGATAAAGTTGGAAATACCTACGCACACTGTCACCAGCAGGGCATCGAAGTCCGACAAGTGCAGTTCTGCCTTGCCGAAGGTCGGCGTGTAGGCCGTGATCAGGTAGAACGACACGGTGGTCATGACCACCAGTGCCATGCCGGCGATGACGATGCCGAAGTTCTGGCCGATCGAACGCACGATTTCCTGCAGGGTAGGGCGGTGTTTGCGCGCCTGGAACTCAGGGGTTTCCTCCAGGGAGCGGCGAATCACAAAGATCACCGGCACGATCAGGCAACCGATCAGAAACGGCACGCGCCAGCCCCAGTCACCCATTTCTTCCGGGCTGAGCCAGTGGTTCAGGCCCACACCGAGCAGTCCGGCGAATACCACTGCGGCCTGTTGGCTGGCGGACTGCCAACTGACGAAAAAGCCCTTGCGGCCCGGCGTGGCGATTTCCGCCAGGTACACCGAAACGCCGCCCAGCTCCACACCGGCGGAGAAGCCCTGCAGCAGTCGGCCAAACAATACGATCAATGGCGCAGCCACACCCAGGGTGGCGTACCCGGGCACGCAGGCGATCAGGATGGTGCCGGCGGCCATCAGCGCCAGGGTGATCACCAGGCCTTTCTTGCGGCCGTGGCGGTCGATATAGGCGCCGAGGAAGATCGCGCCCAGTGGCCGCATCAGGAAGCCCGCGCCGAAGGTCGCCAGCGAAAGCATCAGGGACGCGAAGGCGCTGTCGGCGGGGAAGAAGGTTTTGGCAATGGCCGTGGCGTAGAAGCCGTAGACCATGAAGTCGAACATTTCGAGGAAGTTACCGCTGACAACGCGAAAAATCGCCTTGCCTTTGCCCGTTGAGGTGGACATGTCATGCACTCATTTTGGCTATCTTATTGGTGATCCCTGGTCGCTGGTCATCCTTGCTGCAAAGTCGCTGCGCGAGGCTTTAACGAGCAGTTTTGTAACCATATGTGTATTAGCCAGTACAGGCAATAAAAACCGATAGCAAGCTGACTGGTTGTCGCAGGGTCATTTGAAAAGGCTGTTGCGCAGGCTCTCCGACAAGCCTTTTTCGCCCAGCCAGATACCGAGATAGACCTTCGCCAGTTCAGCGTTGCGACTGCTGAAGACCACCGTGTCGTTGATCTCCAGGTTCAAGCCGCGACCGGGGCGAAAATCCAGGGCATAGCGGTCACCGCTGCGAATATTGCGGAAACTGCTATGCAATTGCTCCAGTTCGGGCTTCAGGCGGGCGAGGGTGCTGCTGGTTTGCTGACGCTCCAGGGTCGTGGTGGCGGCCTTGATCACATCGCTGCGGTCGATGTCGCGAAAGTAATACAGCGTCAGGCGCAGATCCTTTTGCTGATCCCACGCCTGCCTGGCGCTGATGCCGGTAGGGGCGTACAGCGCGGCGGCATAGACATCCGCCCAGAGATAGGTCAGCACTGTCTGGCTTTTCAGGCTCAGCTCATGGGTGCGCGGCGGGAAGCCGGCTTGCCTGAGTCGTTCGGCTTCACTGGCGTGTGCCGTCACCGATAAGATCAGCAATAGACACAAAACGATATGCCGCATAATTGCCCATCCTGCAAAGGTGCGTGCCGAGAGTGTAATTGCAATTTCCAGAGCCCGTCGTTCAGGCAATACTGGCCTATGACGCGACCAAGGGTTAATGTGCGCGGCGTTGAGCCTTATATAGACTGTGCCCCGGTTCACACACTTGAGCCGAATTGTCCTTCATGACCGCTGGCCGCGGCATGATTTAGCCAGGCGTTCTACCGTGCGCCTGGCCTGTTCTGAGGAGTACGCATGGCTGTCTACAACTACGACGTGGTGGTACTGGGTTCCGGCCCGGCTGGAGAAGGTGCAGCGATGAACGCTGCGAAGGCAGGGCGCAAGGTGGCGATGGTCGATAGCCGCCGTCAGGTCGGCGGTAACTGCACCCACCTGGGTACCATCCCGTCCAAGGCTTTGCGTCACTCGGTGCGCCAGATCATGCAGTTCAACACCAACCCGATGTTCCGGGCCATTGGTGAGCCGCGCTGGTTCTCGTTCCCGGACGTGTTGAAAAGCGCTGAGAAAGTCATCGCCAAGCAAGTGGCGTCGCGTACCGGTTACTACGCCCGTAACCGTGTCGACCTGTTCTTCGGCACCGGCAGCTTCGCCGACGAGCAAACCGTTGAAGTGGTGTGCTCCAACGGTGTGGTCGAAAAACTGGTGGCCAAGCACATCATCATTGCCACCGGTTCACGCCCGTATCGCCCGGCCGATATCGATTTCAACCACGCGCGTATCTACGATAGCGACACCATCCTCAGCCTGGGCCATACCCCGCGCAAACTGATCATCTATGGCGCCGGCGTGATCGGCTGTGAATACGCCTCGATCTTCAGCGGCCTGGGTGTGTTGGTGGAGTTGGTGGACAACCGCGACCAATTGCTGAGCTTCCTCGACTCGGAAATTTCCCAAGCGTTGAGCTATCACTTCAGCAACAACAACATCACCGTGCGCCATAACGAAGAGTATGAGCGGGTCGAAGGTCTGGACAACGGCGTGATCCTGCACCTCAAGTCCGGCAAGAAGATCAAGGCCGACGCCTTGCTGTGGTGCAACGGCCGTACCGGCAACACCGACAAGCTGGGCATGGAAAACATCGGCGTCAAGGTCAACAGCCGTGGCCAGATCGAGGTCGACGAGAATTACCGCACCTGCGTGCCAAACATCTATGGCGCGGGTGACGTCATCGGCTGGCCAAGCCTGGCCAGTGCGGCGCACGACCAAGGCCGTTCGGCGGCGGGCAGCATTGTCGACAATGGCAGCTGGCGCTATGTGAACGACGTGCCGACCGGGATCTACACCATTCCCGAGATCAGCTCGATCGGCAAGAACGAGCACGAGCTGACCAAGGCCAAGGTGCCTTATGAAGTGGGCAAGGCGTTCTTCAAGAGCATGGCGCGTGCACAGATCGCCGGCGAGCCGCAAGGCATGCTGAAGATCCTGTTCCATCGTGAAACCCTGGAAGTCCTTGGCGTGCATTGCTTCGGCTACCAGGCGTCGGAGATCGTGCACATCGGCCAGGCCATCATGAACCAGCCGGGTGAGCAAAATACCCTCAAGTATTTCGTCAACACCACGTTCAACTACCCGACCATGGCCGAAGCCTATCGGGTAGCGGCCTACGACGGCCTCAACCGGCTTTTTTGAGCGGCTCCGGCCGGTGGCCTGAGCCGGCCGGGGAGACCGATTTCAGTAATTCCCAAGGGTGGCAGTGGCCAAACCGGGAAAGTCTGTAATCAGGCTATCTACGCCGAAGTCGGCGAGCCTGCGCATCAGCGCGGGTTCGTTGACTGTCCACACGGACACGTGCAAGCCCTGACGCTGGGCTTTTTCCAGGCGTTCAGGGGTGCACAGCGTCCAGTTCAGCGCCAGGATGTCACAGCTGTAGTTCTGCGCGACCTTCAGCGGGTCCAGCCAGGCGTATTCGGCGACCAGGCCGCGTGACAGATCCGGAGTGAGCTCCAGCGCCGCCTTCAACACTTCCCGCGAGCTTGAGGTCACGGTGACCTTGTCCATCAGGCCAAAGCGTACGGCCATTTCCCGAATCGCCAGCACGGTGGTCGCGGCGCGGGTGCGCGAAGCGCTTTTGACTTCCAGTTGCCAGTGATCGAAGTCGCACTGTTCGAACAGTTGCTCCAGGCGTGGGATCGGGCATGGCTTGACCCAGCCCGGGCCGCCTTTACGGGCGTCCATCTTCACCAGGTCGGCCGCCGAATACTCGACGACTTTGCCGCGCCGGTCGGTGGTGCGCTTGAGGGTCGGGTCGTGGATGACCATCAACTCGCCGTCCATGGACAGGTGCAAATCCAGTTCGCAACGGCGTACACCGTGCTTGAGACACTCCTGAAAACTGGTCAGGGTATTTTCCGGTGCTTCGCCTTTGGCACCGCGGTGGCCGTAAATCAGGGTCACAGTTGCTCCTTTGCGCCAGCTCGTCTGGCGGGGTGAATACGTATTCAGGGGTGTTGGGCGTCGCTCTGTTCCCGCGCCAGGCGCCGCTCCTGGGCTTGTTTCTGCAGAATGTAGCGGGCCAGCAACTGGCGCTGGGCGTCGGTCATGGACTCGAACTCCGTGCCCACGTCAAAGCCATCGCCTTTAGGGTCGCAGTGGGTGACCCGGGCACGCAGCAGCAGGCCGAGTGCCTGGGGCATCAGCACCAGCTTGACGGCCAGGTGTGCGCCGGGGGCGAGCGGCGTGGCGTGCTGGAAGTCGATACCGCCTTCGGAAATGATCACCGGCTGTGGCGCGCCGACTTCACTCAACAGGCCGCGAGCCATGACCTGGCTGAGCAGGTCCAGGCGTTTGTTCTGGACTTTGAGGAAGGCCGCCAGGTTGCGATCTTTCTCGCTGATCTGGCGCAGCAAGTGCTGGGCTTCGAATTCGCTGAGGTGCAGTTCGCTGAGCAGATTGAACAGCGGCGAGTCATCCAGCAACACATCTTTGCTCGCCGCTTCGGGCACGGACAGGTGTTTGATTTGGAGTGCGATCATGTCGGCGATACGGTAGTATTCGCGGCGCTCTTCTTCATCTAATGTCGACATGGCGAACCCCAGCTAACGGTAATGGTCAGAGTGTAAAGCTGCTTACCAGACCCCGCCACCGGGACGTCTTCTTTTCCTCCGAACAAGCCCCGACATGTTCAGACCTCTCTTCGTATTCATCGGCACGCGTTATACCCGTGCAAAGCGTCGCAATCATTTTGTGTCGTTCATTTCCTTGACCTCGATGATCGGGCTCGCCTTGGGCGTGGTCGTGATGATCGTGGTGCTGTCGGTCATGAACGGCTTCGACCATGAGATGCGCACCCGCGTGCTGGGCATGGTGCCCCACGCGACCATCGAGGCCGACTCGCCCATCAGCGACTGGCAGAGCCTGGCCGGCAAGGTCAAGCAGAACCCCAAGGTGGTGGCCGTCGCGCCCTTCACCCAGATGCAGGGGTTGCTGACCAACGATGGCAAGGTGCAGAAGATTCTGCTCAATGCCATCGACCCGGCCGAGGAACGCAAGGTCTCGATCATTGATAAGTTCATGCTGCAAGGCAAACTCGATGACCTGACGCCCGGCAGCTTCGGCATCGTGATCGGCGACAAGGCCGCGGCCAAGCTCGGGGTGAAGGTGGGCGACAAGCTGACCTTCGTCGCGCCGGAAGTCACCGTGACCCCGGCCGGCATGTTCCCGCGCATGAAGCGCTTCACTGTGGTTGGCACCTTCCATGTTGGCGCCGGTGAGATCGACGGTTACCTCGGGCTGACCAACCTCACCGACCTGGCCCGCCTGCATCGTTGGCAGCCGGATCAGGTGCAGGGCTTGCGCCTGAAGTTCAGCGACCTGTTCGATGCGCCGCGCACGGCGTGGGAAATCGCCCAGCACCTGGGCGACAGCCAGTACTACGCCCGCGACTGGACCCGCACCCACGGCAACCTGTACCAGGCCATCCGCATGGAAAAAGCCATGATCGGCCTGCTGTTGCTGCTGATCGTCGCCGTGGCTGCGTTCAACATCATTTCCACACTGGTGATGGTGGTAAATGACAAGAAGGGCGATATCGCGATCCTGCGTACCCTTGGCGCCACGCCGGGGCAGATCATGGCGATCTTCATGGTGCAGGGCACCGTGATCGGCGTGGTCGGCACGTTGATCGGCACCGCCGTCGGCATCCTGGCCGCGCTGAATGTCAGTGCCGCCATCGCCGCCCTGGAAAAAGTCATCGGTCACAAGTTTCTCAACGCCGACGTCTACTTCATCGATTACCTGCCGTCCCAGGTCCAGGCCCAGGACGTATTGATGGTAGGCGGTGCCGCGTTGGTCTTGAGTTTCCTTGCCACCCTGTATCCAGCCTGGCGCGCGGCACGTACCCAGCCAGCACAGGCCTTACGTTATGAGTGAATCGGGCATGAGTGAAAAAGCAATCCTGAGCTGCCGCAACCTGGGCAAATCCTACGAGGAAGGCCCGGAGTCGGTGGTGGTGCTGTCCAACCTGCAACTGGAGCTTCATCCAGGTGAGCGCGTGGCGATCGTCGGCAGTTCCGGTTCCGGCAAAAGTACCTTGCTCAACCTGTTGGGCGGCCTGGATACGCCGTCCCAGGGCAGTGTCTGGCTGGCCGGTGAAGAACTGTCGGCGCTGGGTGAGAAGGCCCGTGGCCAACTGCGCAACCGTTCGCTCGGTTTTGTGTACCAGTTCCACCACCTGTTGCCGGAGTTCACTGCGCTGGAAAACGTGTGCATGCCGCTGTTGATCGGCAAGACCGCGATCCCGGAAGCGCGCCAGCGGGCAAAAGCCTTGTTGGAACGGGTCGGGCTCGGGCATCGCCTGGAGCACAAGCCGGCCGAGCTGTCCGGCGGTGAGCGCCAGCGCGTGGCGATTGCCCGTGCCCTGGTCAACAACCCAGGGTTGGTGATGCTCGATGAGCCCACCGGCAACCTCGACTCCCACACCGCCCAGGGCATCAAGGACTTGATGCTGGAGTTGAGCACCCAGATGCGTACCGCGTTCCTGGTGGTGACCCATGACATGAGCATGGCACGCCAGATGGACCGTGTGCTGCACTTGCAGGAAGGTCATCTGGTCACCATCTGACCCTGTTTCAAGCCCGGCGCCGGACGTCGGGTTTTCTATTTTTTCAACGGTGCCCGCGAATGTTCAGACCGTTATCGATTTTCATCGGCACGCGCTATACCCGCGCCAAGCGCCGCAATCGTTTTGTTTCGTTTATCTCGATGACCTCGATGATCGGCCTCGCCCTGGGCGTATTGGCGATGATCGTGGTGCTGTCGGTGATGAACGGCTTCCAGCGCGAAATGAGTTCGCGCATCCTCGGTATGGTGCCCCACGCCACCATCGTCGGCGTGAGCCCGATTGACGATTGGCGGCCGGTGGCCGCTGCGGCGATGAAGAACCCGCAAGTGACGGCGGCAGTGCCGTTTACGCAGATGGACGGCATGTTTTCCTACAAAGGGGCGATGCAGCCGATCGAGATCAGCGGTGTCGACCCGGCCCAGGAAGGCAAGGTGTCGATCGTGGCCCAGCACATCGTGCAGGGCAAACTGGATGACCTGAAACCTGGCGAGTTCGGTGTGGTGGTGGGCGAAATCACCGCACGGCGTTTTCGCCTGAACGTGGGCGACAAGCTGACATTGATCGTGCCGGAAGTCAGCACAGCACCGGGCGGCATCACTCCGCGCATGCAGCGTTTGAACGTGGTCGGTATCTTCAAGGTCGGCGCCGAGCTGGATGGCTCCATGGCCTTGATCCACATGGCTGACGCGGCAGAGATACAGCATTGGCAACCTGACCAGGTGCAAAGCGTGCGCCTGGCGGTGAAAGACCTTTACGCAGCACCCAAGGTTTCGGCGGACATCGCCGCCGGCCTGGGCGACGCCTACAAGGCCGATGACTGGACCCACACCCAGGGCAGCCTGTTCAGCGCGATGAAGATGGAAAAGACCATGATCGGCCTGCTGTTGCTGATGATCGTCGCTGTCGCCGCGTTCAACATCATCGCCACCCTGATCATGGTTGTGAACGACAAGGGCGCGGATATCGCGATCCTGCGTACCATCGGCGCCACGCCACGCCAGATTATGGCGATCTTCATGGTGCAGGGCACGGTGATCGGCATCGTCGGTACCTTGATCGGTGGCGTGCTGGGGGTGATTGCAGCGCTGAACGTGAGTGAACTGGTGGGCTGGCTGGAGCGGACGACCGGGCAGCATATCTTCAGCTCGGATGTGTATTTTGTCAGCAACCTGCCTTCGGAGCTGCAGGGCGGTGATGTGCTGCTGATTTGCTCGGCAGGGTTTGTGTTGAGTTTTCTGGCGACGCTGTACCCGGCGTATCGGGCGGCGAAGATTGAGCCGGCGCATGCCCTCAGGTATTCATAGTTCTTGAGACCGCCTTCGCGAACAGACCCGCTCCCACATTCGACCGCCCTCCAACGCAAGTAAGCGGCCAGATGTGAGGGCGGGCTTGCTCGCGAAGGGGCCGGAACAGCTGGATCAATTTCCTTTGGGCAACTCAATTACAAACCTGGTCCAGCCCGCTCCAGACTCACAATAAATCCTTCCCCCATGCGCTTTTACAATCGACTGGGTAATCGCCAACCCCAGCCCCGCATGCTCGCTGCTGCCTTCACGGCGCGCCGGGTCGGCTCGGTAGAACCGATCAAACAAGCGCGGTAACACCACCGCCGCAATACCTTCCCCGGTGTTCTCCACCGTCAGCGTCACGCCGCGCGTGCTTTCAGTCAGTCGCACTCGCACCTCGCCACCGGCCGGGGTAAACCTGAGTGCGTTATCCAGCAAGTTCGACAATGCCCGGCGCAACATGCCGCGATCACCCGCCGTGTGGGCCGTGCCCTCGCGCACCAGGCTGACGTGCGCGTCCTCGGCCAACAGTGCGAAGAACTCCAGCAGTGCCTCGACTTCCTCCTCCAGCGCCAAGGCTTCGCGCCTGGGTATCAGCAAGCCGTTATCCGCCTTGGCCAGGTACAACATGTCATTCACCAGTTGCGCCATCCATTGCAGTTCTTCCAGGTTGCTGTGCAGTGCTTCCCGATAGTCCTCAAGCGGGCGCGGTTGGGTGAGGATGACCTGGGTCTGGGTCAACAGGTTGGACAGGGGCGTGCGCAGTTCGTGGGCGATGTCGGCGGAGAACGCCGACAGGCGTTGGAAGGCATCGTCCAGGCGGCCAAGCATGGCGTTGAAAGACTGGGCCAGTTCGGCCAGCTCCACCGGCATTTGTTCCTGGGGCAATCGCTGGGTGAGGGAATGGGCGGACACGCTGGCGGCCACTTCCCCCATGCGGCGCAAGGGCCGTAACCCGCTGCGTGCCGCCCAGGCGCCGAGCAGGGCGGTAGCCAGGGCCGAGAGGCCGACGGTGAGCCAGATCAGATGCTGCATGCGTTGCAGGAAGTGCTGGTGGTGGGTGATGTCGAGTATCAGGGTCACTTGCGGCGAATCGGGCTGGCCGGCACTCAATAGAGCGTTATACACCCGGTACTCGGTACCGGCATGTTGCACGCTGTGCAGGCCGGGTGCTTCGGGCAGGGTGACGCTGGGGGCGTTGTCCAGCCAACGCTGGCCGGCGGAGGTGATGCGCAGTGTCAGATCCTGTTGGAGAAGGAGTTCGGCGCGCAGTTGTGCTTCACGCTGGGCGAATGACTGCAGCGAGTCGACACCCTGCAAGGTTGCGCGCAAGGCCAACAGCTTGCTGTCGAGTTGTTGTTGGTCCAGCTCAATGAAGTGCGCTTCACTGGCACGGTTGAACAGCACCCCGGCCAGCAGCGAGACCACCGCCGTGCAAGCGGCAAACAACAGTGCCAGGCGGCTGGTCAGGGACAGGCGCTTGATCAATTGACGCGCTCCTCCAGCACATAACCCATGCCGCGCACGGTGTGGATCAGTTTATTGGGGGAGTTGTCGTCGACTTTCAGGCGCAGCCGGCGGATGGCCACTTCGATGATGTTGGTATCACTGTCGAAGTTCATGTCCCACACCTGGGAGGCGATCAACGTCTTTGGCAGCACTTCGCCCTGGCGCCGCAGCAGCAGCTCCAGCAGGGCGAATTCCTTGGCGGTCAGGTCGATACGCTGGCCGTTGCGTTCGACCCGGCGACGGATCAAGTCCAGGCGCAGGTCGGCCAGTTGCAGTGCAGTTTCCTGGGAGGTACTGCTGCCTCGGCGCAACAGGCTGCGCACCCGGGCCAGCAGTTCGGAGAAGGCGAAGGGCTTGATCAGGTAGTCGTCGGCCCCCAGCTCCAGGCCGTGTACGCGATCTTCCACGGCATCGCGGGCGGTGAGGAACAACACCGGGAGGTCCAGGCCGGCGCTGCGCACCGCTTGCAGGATTTGCCAGCCGTCGCGGCCCGGCAGCATGACATCGAGGATCAGCAGGTCGTAGTCGCCGGTCAGTGCCAGGTGCTGTCCCGTGGTGCCGTCAGCCACCAGCTCGGTGGTAAAGCCGGCCTCGGCCAGGCCCTGGCGCAGGTAGTGGCCGGTTTTGGGTTGGTCTTCGATGATCAGCAGTTTCATGGGGCAACTCTTGGCAACGGGGCACGACGGGCTTTATACCGTGGGCGCCAGGGGAAGGGCGCAAGCTGACAAAGTTGTAATCTAACAGTCAGCTGGCTGGCAGCGGCGTAATCTTAGAGTGTGGGTCAAGCGAGTCACACATTTTTGGAGAAGAGCGATGGCGTTGCGTACACCCCTGATTCTGGCGGGTTGCTTGTTGGCCTTGAGTTTCGATGCAGCTGCCGATGCAGGCCACACGTTCGCATTTGGCCAGCCGGCGCCGGCGAGCAAGGCCACGCGTACCGTGGAAGTTGTACTTCAGGACATTTCGTTTTCGCCCAAATCGTTGCACGTAAAAGCCGGTGAGACGGTGCGCTTTGTACTCGTTAACAAAGGCCAGCTGCTTCACGAATTCAACCTGGGCGACGCGGCGATGCATGCCGAGCACCAGAAGGAAATGTTACAGATGCAGGCCAGTGGCATGCTCACCGCGACCGGCATGGGCAAGATGGATCACAGTGCCATGGGGCATGGTGATAAGGGCGGCATGCAGCATGATGACCCCAATAGCGTGCTGGTCGAGCCGGGTAAAACCGCCGAATTGACGTGGACGTTCAGTAAAAGTACCGGCCTGGAGTTTGCCTGCAACATTCCCGGGCACTACCAGGCGGGCATGGTCGGCCAGATCAACGTCGATTGATCCGGTGCCGTTTAGGCGCGGGGGTAAAGACTGGTAGACTGGCGCGATTTATTTAGCCAGGTTTCCGCCATGCATCCCGCAGCCGAACATTCGCCGCTGGGCAAGTCCAGTGAATACATCTCCACTTACACGCCGTCGTTGCTGTTCCCGATCCCTCGCGCTGCCAAGTGGGCCGAGCTTGGCCTCAGCGCCGAGACTTTGCCTTACAAGGGCGTGGATTTCTGGAACTGCTTCGAATTGTCCTGGCTGCTGCCGTCGGGCAAGCCGGTGGTGGCCATCGGTGAATTCAGCATCCCGGCCGACTCGCCGAACATCATCGAGTCCAAGTCCTTCAAGCTGTACCTCAATTCGCTGAATCAGACCGCCTTCGCCGACACCCAGAGCCTGGAAACGACGCTGCGCGCCGACCTCAGCGCCGCCGCCGGCAAACCTGTGACTGTGCGCATCCGCAGCCTGGCCGAGATCGAGGCCGAGGGCGTGATGGCATTGCCGGGTGTGTGTATCGATGGCTTGGATATCAGTGTCAGCAACTACGAGCATCCGCGCCCCGAACTGCTGCGCTGCGATGCTTCGCGCATCGTCGAGGAGAGCGTGCACAGCCACCTGCTCAAATCCAACTGCCCGGTCACCAGCCAGCCCGATTGGGGCAGCGTGGTGGTGGAGTACCGTGGTTCGGCGCTGGATCACGCGAGCCTGCTGGAATATATCGTGAGCTTTCGCCAGCACTCGGACTTCCATGAGCAATGTGTGGAGCGCATCTTCCTGGACCTGCAGCGCCTGCTGAAGCCGGAGAAGTTGACGGTGTATGCGCGGTATGTGCGCCGTGGCGGGTTGGATATCAACCCGTATCGCAGCACTGAGGATGTGGCGTTCCAGAACGTGCGCCTGGCTCGTCAGTAGCCTGCACGCGAAACCAATGTGGGAGGGGGCTTGCTCCCGATGGCGGAGTGTCAGTCACAGCTTCTGTGTCTGGCCCTCTGCTATCGGCAGCAAGCCCTCTCCCACAGTTGGATCTGCGCTTGGCTGGCGGGGTAGATCAGATCCCGATATTGCCCAGCGTGAGCACGATATTGCGCAATGTCCCGGCAATGCCTGGATGATCCAGTTCAAAACCCTCCACCGCCCGGTTTACATCGTCAGCAATGCTGGGTGTCTGAGTCGCCGGTTCCAATTCAAGTTGCACTTCGAATCGGGCGATCAACTCTTCCAGCGCTTCACGTTTTTCGAGCGAGAGCGGCGGGTCCTGTTCCAGCTGCCCGCGCAGGATTTCGACCTGTTCTTCCAGTTTTTTGCGATCAGGCATGACGTTTTTCCTTTTATCGATAGGCACTGGCATAGACCGCGGCACGCCGGGAAAGGTCTACGGGCTGACCTGTAGATTAATCCACCGGCGCCGGCTGTGCATGATCTCGATCAGGGCTTCTCGCCTTTGAGCCGGCGCAGGCTGATGTCCGCCAGGCAGGTACCAAGCTCGCCCAGGTGATCGATCACCGAGTGCACGCCCAGCCCATATAACGCCACTGTGGCTTTGCCGCGCTTGTGCTCGCGCTGTTGCTCTGTGAGTGCCTGCCATTGCTCGGGCGCCAGGCCACAGAGTGACCCGCAGGACGCCAGGCCGATGGTCCACAGCCCGGCATTCAGCCCTGATTGCAGCAGGCGTGGCTCACCGCTGACCAGTACGCAGCCGTCCAGGCGTTCGATGTTCAATTCCATCAAGGCTTGCCAGCACGCATGAGGCGCAGGCCAGCGGATGGAGGAGGGCGGTATTGCTTTCAACCAATCAGGTAATTGGGCGGCCAGTGGCTTGGTCACCGCGGCGGGCAGTTCATCCAGCCAGGCACAGGGCACGCCCTGCTCCTTGAGGCTACGCAGGATCTTCAGCGCGCCAGGGGTAGCTTGGGAGTCGAGAGATGACGAATCGGTGCGTGCCTGGGAACCGAAGTCCACCAGGCAGCCACTCAGGCCGAACAGTACGGCAGTCAGGGCCGGGGCGCTGGAGACGGCAATTTCGGCGTGAGGCATTTCAACATCCCTGAAATAGTTGTGACGCTAGCGAGGCGGTATGACAAGCAGATGACATCGGCAGGTGATTGTAGGAATTTTGTGCATTTTCCATATGACGTTTCCTACTGGCTGCCTAAATTGTTACTTCCGTCATATACTGACGGCCTTCTTCAGGGCATAGCGCCCATGACAGACTATTCAAGGAGCCAAAGCTATGCGCTGGAGCCAGTACTTCGCTCAGCTATCTGTGTGTGCCACTATTTTAATGGCCCCGTTCGCCGCCCAGGCTGCGTCGGAAGACGATCCATGGGAGAGCGTCAACCGCCCGATCTTCACCTTCAACGACACCGTTGACACTTACGCGCTCAAGCCATTGGCCCAGGGTTATCAGTTTGTCACCCCGCAGTTCATGCAGACGGGCATCCATAACTTCTTCCGCAACATCGGCGATGTCGGCAACTTTGCCAATGACGTGCTGCAGCTCAAACCGCATGCGGCCGGTGTCGACACCGCTCGCCTGCTGGTGAACACCACATTCGGTGTGCTGGGCTTTATCGATGTCGGCACCAAAATGGGGCTGCACCGCAACGATGAAGACTTCGGCCAGACCCTCGGCTACTGGGGCGTTGGCAGTGGTCCTTACGTGATGCTGCCGTTGCTGGGGCCGAGCACCCTGCGTGATGCGCCGTCCCGATACGTCGACACCTACACCCAGCCGTATCGCTACATGAACGATATCGGCTGGCGTAACAGCACCTTCGGCCTGAACATTGTTGATACCCGTGCCAGCCTGCTCGACAGCGAGAAGTTGATCACCGGCGACAAGTACACCTTCATCCGTAATGCGTACCTGCAGAACCGTGAGTTCAAGGTCAAGGATGGCAAGGTCGTCGACGACTTTTAAGCCGTGACATTTTTGAAATGGAAAAAGGCGACCCTTAGTGGTCGCCTTTTTTGTGGATGGCTTTCAGCGCATTTTCAAGATCTTCAGGCCCAGGTGCTGCTCATCGCCCATGGCCTTGGTCCACACCACCTCGGTGTCCGCCTCCAGCCCCTTGAGGGCCGGATGCTCTGAATCGATGCGTACGGTCAATGGGTCACCCACGTTGAACTGGCGAGGGGCCTGCACCTGCATGCCTGAGCTGGAAAGGTCCAGGCAAACCCCGGCTATCTCCTGCCCGGCGTGGATCAACGACACATCGGCATCCACTCGCATGCGGATGAAGTCGCGTTTTTCGGCGTAGTCGCGCTCGTGTTCGCTCATGGGTTCCATCCTTACTTTGTGTTGTGGTGTTGGCTGTTCTTATAACTCCCGGTGATTTGCGGTGTAAAGACGCCCGGCGACCATCGGCATGAGCTTGAAACCCCTGACGGATGGGAGTACCGTCTGCGCCTTAGAAGGGCACCTCTGCTTTACAGTTGTGCGTGGGTTAATTGCCTATGCTTTGTAGGACAGAGAGGCTAGAAAGCGAATCCAGTACGTGCGCCCGGCCATTGTCGAGCCACCTACGCCAACCTAATTCTGGCGCCGTTTGCCCACATGCAGAAAACCAGTGCCACGCTGCTGATAATCGATGACGACGAAGTAGTGCGCGCGAGCCTCGCGGCCTATTTGGAAGACAGTGGCTTCAGCGTCCTGCAGGCCAGTAATGGCCAACAGGGTCTCCAGGTGTTCGAGCGCGACCAGCCCGACCTCGTGATCTGCGACCTGCGCATGCCCCAGATGGGTGGCCTGGAGCTGATTCGCCAGGTGACTGAGCGTGCCCCACAGACGCCGGTGATTGTCGTGTCCGGTGCCGGCGTGATGAACGATGCCGTCGAGGCCCTGCGCCTGGGCGCCGCCGACTACCTGATCAAGCCCCTGGAAGACCTTGCCGTGCTGGAGCACTCGGTGCGCCGCGCGCTGGACCGGGCACGCCTGCTGGTCGAGAACCAGCGTTACCGCGAAAAGCTCGAGAGCGCCAACCGCGAGCTCGAGGCCAGCCTCAATCTGCTTCAGGAGGACCAGAACGCCGGTCGCCAGGTGCAGATGAACATGCTGCCGGTCAGCCCGTGGAGCATTGACGAGTTCAAGTTTGCCCACCAGATCATCCCGTCGTTGTACCTGTCGGGTGATTTCGTCGACTACTTCCGTGTGGATGAACGACGTGTAGCGTTTTACCTGGCCGATGTTTCCGGCCATGGCGCATCATCTGCGTTTGTCACCGTGTTGTTGAAGTTCATGACCACGCGGTTGTTGTTCGAATCCAAGCGCAATGGCACCTTGCCGGAATTTACCCCCTCCGAGGTGCTGGGCCACATCAACCGAGGCCTGATCAGCTGTAAGCTGGGCAAGCACGTGACGATGGTCGGCGGCGTGATTGATGAAGAAACCGGTCTTCTGACCTACAGTATTGGCGGTCACCTGCCGATGCCTGTTTTATACACTCCCGACAGTGTGCGTTACCTGGAAGGGCGTGGTCTGCCCGTAGGCTTGTTCAATGAAGCCACCTACGAAGACCACATCCTGGAACTGCCGCCGACCTTCAGCCTCACGCTGATGTCCGACGGTATCCTGGACCTTCTTCCAGAGCCTACACTCAAGGAGAAAGAAGCCGCCTTGCCCCAAAAGGTCAAGTCGGCGGGCGGCAGCCTGGATGGCCTGCGGCAAGTGTTTGGATTGGCCACGCTAGGGGAGATGCCGGATGATATCGCCCTATTGGTGTTGAGCAGGAATCTTTGATGAGTACCGGAAGAATCCAATTCGCCGAGCAGGACGGGACATTTGTCCTGAAGTTTGTCGGTGAAGTGCGCCTGACCTTGTGTTCGGCGCTGGATGCGACGATTGAGCGGATCTTCACAGCGCTGAACTTCTCGGCGATCGTGATCGATCTGACCGAAACCCGCAGCATCGATAGCACCACGCTGGGCCTGTTGGCCAAGTTGTCCATTCTGTCTCGGCAGAAGGTCGGCCTGTTGCCGACTGTGGTCACCACCCACGAAGACATCACACGTCTATTGCAGTCGATGGGCTTCGACCAGGTGTTCAACATCGTTGACCGCCCGATCCCATGCCCTGAATGCCTGACCGACCTGCCTTCGCAAGACCAGTCCGAAGAAATCGTGCGGGTCAAGGTGCTGGAAGCGCACAAGATCCTGATGGGCTTGAACGAGTCCAACCGCGAAGCCTTCCACGACCTCGTCAACGCCCTGGAACGCCACTGACCTGCAGCTGAAAATCCCGTCCAGCTGTGGGAGCGGGCTTGCGAGCGTCGGTCTCC
The DNA here is from genome assembly GCF_023242545.1 of Pseudomonas sp. MWU13-2517. Taxonomy (NCBI): domain Bacteria; kingdom Pseudomonadati; phylum Pseudomonadota; class Gammaproteobacteria; order Pseudomonadales; family Pseudomonadaceae; genus Pseudomonas; species Pseudomonas sp. MWU13-2517. Next base: position 185,565 of record NZ_JALMFA010000002.1, read on the forward strand.
AGATTGACCCACCCTTCGCGCCCTCAGTTAAGCTAAGCCTGGCTTGAGTCCGGGACAAAGGCACAAAAAAAGGGCGGCACCCGTAAAGGTGCCGCCCTTTTTGCCGCCTGCGCTTTTACAGCTTGGCCGACAACAACGCCTCCAGCTTCTCTTGGTCCCGAGCAAACTGCCGAATACCCTCGGCCAGTTTCTCAGTCGCCATCGCGTCTTCGTTGGAGGCCCAGCGGAACGCTTTCTCGTCCATATGAATACGCGCCTCACCGGCCTGCCCGGGCGCCAGCTTACGCTCCAGCTTGCCAGTATCGGCTGCCAGCTTCTCCAGCAGATCCGGGCTGATGGTCAGGCGATCACACCCGGCCAGCTCCTCGATCTGGCTCAGGTTACGGAAGCTCGCACCCATCACTACAGTCTTATAGCCATTGGCTTTGTAGTAGTTGTAGATGCGCGTCACCGACTGCACGCCCGGGTCATCCGCGCCGGTGTAGTCGTTGCCGTTGGCCTTCTTGTACCAGTCGTAAATACGGCCCACGAACGGTGAAATCAGGAACACCCCGGCTTCGGCGCAGGCCACGGCCTGGGCGAAGGAGAACAGCAGGGTCAGGTTGGTCTGGATACCTTCTTTTTCCAGCTTTTCCGCCGCGCGGATGCCTTCCCAGGTGGAGGCGATCTTGATCAGCACACGGTCACGGCCAACGCCGGCTTTGTCGTACAGGTCGATCAGGCGGTGCGCCCGCTTGAGAATGGCGGCTTCGTCGAACGACAGACGGGCATCCACCTCGGTGGAAATGCGGCCCGGTACCACTTTGAGGATTTCTTGACCCACCGCCACCGCAAAGCGGTCGCTGGCCAGGCCCACATCGCCATCGCAGTCTTTTACGCATTCATCCAGCAGCTTGGCATAGCCCGGAATCGACGCGGCCTTGAGCAGCAGGGAAGGGTTGGTGGTGGCGTCTTGTGGCTTGAGCTTGGCGAGTGCCGAGAAATCGCCGGTATCGGCAACGACAGTGGTGAATTGCTTGAGTTGTTCCAGCTTGGAAGTCATGGGCGTGCTCTGTCCTATGGGTCTGGTGACATTACCCGAGCACCGGCAGGCGCTCAAGGGCGCAAACGTGTTCGAGCGTTTGCGAGGGCGATAACCTGAAAACAGCCGTTTGAATGACCGGCCTTGCTGATCAATAGGAGGGCAAAACCGGTGGTAGGTTCAACCGGAGTGACCGCAGGCTATGCCACAGCCTTTGAGTCAATTTTAAGCCAATTTAAATAGCTGAATTCAATACTTTGAAGTTGTGAAAACTTTATTTCTTATAAGTTTGCTTGTTGCTGTTTTTGCTTGTGCTATACCTGAATCGCAGACGCTGAATACGCCGATAAAAACTCTGATGACTTAATTGTCCGCGGCGAAGTGCGTGTGTGCCTTCCCATTAATTATCTGCTTGTCCGCCAGTGAAAAAGTAAAGGAGAGACGTGATGAAATGGAATGTATCAACGCTAGTCGCTGCCATGGGCTTTATATGTTCAACGGTGGTATTTGCCGATGTAACAGTGCAGCAAGCCCTCACCGCCGGTTGCTACGATAACCAGGAGATGCGCGATATCATTGCCACCGCCAAAGCCGGCAGACCGATAGGCAGTCGTACCCTCGAGAAGGAAAATGAACTGACCTCGACCTATGGCGGGAAGATCACTGATTCCAGAGTGACGGCGCCTGCCACCTGGGTGTACCGCGCGTATGAAAACGCAGACACCAACAATTGGCATGTCCAGAAGCTCAAGGCCGGGGTTATCTATTCCAAGGCTCAGAATGACCTGGATAAATACGTCAAAGGAGGCGGCACACCCCAAGAGTACTGGGCCATCGATGGGCCTGACTTGCATGCGCTGGGTTTTAACGGTGCCACCTTCACGACAATGCGACTGCTCGCATTACAGTCCAGCGACACCCCGAAAAGCCAGTTCGTGAGTTTTGCATTGGACTACGCCACCACCGGAACCTTTGGGAATGCAGTGTATGCACTACAAGTGAACCCGAACTCTCCAATTCTGGGGTTGGTTAACTGCAAAACACCAGGCGGCGAAGTTCAATTTCAAATTCTAGGCGGCACAACATTCAGCACGCTATACCGCAAGGTTAGAACCGAGAAAGATTGGAAAAAGTATAACCGCGACACCGACCAATGGGTAACTGTTCCCAAAGGAACAGTGCCGGAGAACTAAGCAACATTGCAGCAAGGGCCGGCAGCGTATGCCGCGCCCTCGCACTTGCCCAGGCTAGGCCACCGCTCAAATTGCAAGGGCTAGCTTGCCTGCGATGACAGCCTCACAGCCACCGCTGCCTTGCTGAGATACATAAATCCAAATGTGGGAGGGGGCTTGCCCCGATAGCAATGTGTCCGTCAATCCAAAACCAACTGATCCCCAGCCGCTAACCAATCACCGCCCCTCCAACAATTCCCCAGCCTGATCCAGCAAAGCCAGCGGGTCAGCCGCCTTATGAATATCCACCGACAACAACTGCCTGAACTTGCGCGCCCCCGGGAACCCGGTGCCCAGCCCCAGCACATGCCGCGTAATATGGTGCATCGTCCCGCCGCTGGCCAAATGCTCAGCGATATACGGGCGCAACTGCGCCAACGCCTGCGCCCGGCTGATCACCGGCGCCTCACTGCCAAACAACTGCTGATCCACCTCCGCCAGCAAATACGGATTGTGATAAGCCTCCCGCCCCAGCATCACGCCATCAAACGTCTGCAAATGCTCATGGCACTGCTCCAGCGTCTTGATGCCGCCGTTGAGATTAATCTCCAACTCCGGGAAGTCCCGCTTCAACTGCGCGGCCACGTCATAGCGCAATGGCGGAATGTCGCGGTTCTCCTTCGGCGACAACCCTTCCAGAATCGCAATCCGCGCATGCACCGTAAAACTGGTGCACCCCGCATCCCTCACCGTGCCGACAAAATCACACAACTCGGCATAACTGTCCCGCCCATTGATCCCGATGCGATGTTTCACCGTCACCGGAATCGATACCGCATCCCGCATCGCCTTTACATAATCGGCCACCAAGGCTGGGTGAGCCATCAGGATCGCGCCGATCATATTGTTCTGGACCCGGTCGCTGGGGCAGCCGACGTTCAGGTTCACCTCATCGTAACCGGCAGCCTCCGCCATACGCGCGCACGCCGCCAAGTCGGCTGGAACGCTGCCACCCAATTGGAGGGCAAGCGGGTGCTCGGCTTCGTTGTGGCGCAGAAAGCGCTCGTGATCGCCGTGGAGGATCGCGCCAGTGGTGACCATCTCGGTGTAGAGCAGGGCGTGCTTGGAGAGCAGGCGCAGGAAGAACCGGCAGTGGCGGTCGGTCCAGTCCATCATCGGGGCGACGGAGAAGCGGCGGGAGAGGGGAGCGGTTTGTAGGGGCATGGGGGAATCTAAGTCAGCGAGGCGAATGGGCGCAGTTTATCAGGGATGGGTCTTGGGTGTCGGGGAGGTGTGAAGCGCTCCTGACCATATCGCACGTAACGTTAACGGATGAAATATACCGACGATCAGAACCGGCCATTGCCTCAGATATCGTGATCTGCCCCCTATATAGCCCTTCCTTCGATAGACAGCACTCCGCCGATAGGAAATCGATCTGACGCGCGCTCAGCCTAACGTGCTTGAGGCGATCCAGGCCATAAAACATTTTTGGGGTGAATCAGCCAACTGTTGGAATATGTATATACTACGAAAATTGCGATTTGTAACTATCTGGTTAGTGTGAAGAGGTCGTTTAGGTTAGATGAACATAACTGATCTGCTTGAACGTTTGAAAGAGACCAGTTTCGAGATGACACAAGTCTATATAGACGAAGCTATTCTTCTGCATTTTGATTTGATAATGAAAAGCTATCGAGAAAAGCCTTTTTTCTATAAGAATCTTTTAAAGTATGACAGGTTCATGGTGGCCCTATCTTTGCTGAGTTTTAGCTATAAAGATGAAAAAGTCCCCTTGTCGACAGTAAAAGCTTTTTGCCAGAGGCGAGGTTATATGTCTCGCAACAGTCTGGATACTTATTTCTCATTTTTGGTTTTAAGTGGCTATATGGACGTTCAGCTACACGTTCAGGATGGACGCCAGCGTAGTTTTCAACCTACGGATAAAACGTTGTACGATGCCACGCAGTTGATCAAGTCGTACTTACTGCCTGCGCAGATGATCTCTCCGTACAATAGTTCGTTGTCGGGATTAGAAAGGTCAGCGAATTTATTACGGGTTTTTGCTCGTGGGTTTGCCAAAATTCTTGAATCAGATTTGCTGCTCGATAAGATGCTCCCTGAAGCAAAATGGATTCTCAATCGGGACGGCGGTCACTTGCCAATGCTTGCGCTTTATACCGATGCCCTGCGAAACGGATCGCTGGAAACCGGTTACAACGTCTCGTCCTATGTTCAAATTTCGTCGAACTTGGGCGTGTCAAAAACCCACATGCAACGCATGATCAAAGAGGGAGAGTTACAAGGTTACTTCAAATGTAATAAGCGGCTAATAGAGTTGAGCCCGGCATTTGTCGAGCTGATGAGGCGGGCCATGTCAATATGTTTTTCGGTTTCTCGGGTAAGTATGGAATTAGGCGTTGCTGAGTACGAGGATGAGGGTAATTCTGTTTATATCTGCAGTTTTTAGGGTGTGAACCTGATGAAGATGCATTATTTTTAATTCGCTCTCTAGAAAAATATGTACATAAAACTGTCCTTTTTTGCGCTCGCTCCTACCGGATGTCAGTATGTTTAATCGTCGAGTCAAGAATGCTCTGTTTGAACATCAAGGGAAACTAACGGAGTTGCTCGGTACGCTCGCCGGCATCGATTCGGTCTTTCTCTCAATACACGTTGATGGAGCTGGGCGAATTATTTCGGCCAATCAGCGATTTGCAGAGACGCTAGGGTATTCTTTGGAAAGTCTGTCGAGCATGGCAGTGAGCGACATCTCAAATGATCCGCAAAGAAAATTCGCTCCGAGCCTATGCGCTATAGATCAGCAACTCTATCGCGCCGCCGATGGCTGCACTGTTGCACTTAGTATCGGTTGGGTCAAAGCGGCGAACCGAACGTTCCAAGGCTACGGCATTGTTGCGCCTCCCCTAGCGCGGGACGAACAGGACGCCATAGAAATATTTAGCGCGCTGAATCGTTCAATGGCGATAATTCAATTCAACCTTGCAGGTGAGGTCGTTCATGCCAACGAGTCTTTCGTACAAGCTATGGGGTATAGCGCTGCGGAGTTACAGGGCAAGCATCACCGTATTTTCTGCTTGGCGCAGGACGTGGCTTCGGCGCACTACTCCGAATTCTGGAAAACACTAAACAGAGGTGTGTTCCACGCTGGGCGCTTTTGCCGGGTTGATAAAGGCGGAAAAGTGGTGTGGTTGGAGGCCACTTACAATCCCATCAAGGACGCTTCCGGCCGGATTTATAAAATAGCCAAATTCGCCAGCGTGGTGACCGAGCAAGTTGAGAAAGCCGAAGGAGTCAAGCAAGCCGCTACTATGGCTTACGACGTGTCGTTGGATACCGACGTAAAAGCGAAAAGAGGCATCGATCTGGTCGCCGATTCGATTCGCGGTACGCAAACTATTGCGCAACAGATGGCCTCAGTGACCGACAGCATGACCGCTCTTGAATCGCAGTCGCAGTTGATCGGTTCTATAGTTGATACCATTGGGTCCATTGCCTCCCAGACCAATCTTTTAGCGCTTAACGCTGCTATAGAAGCGGCACGCGCAGGTGAGCACGGGCGAGGTTTTGCGGTAGTGGCGGATGAAGTGCGCAAACTCGCCGGCCGCACCAGTTTAGCAACGCAAGAGATTACAGGCGTGGTCCTGCAAAATCGTGAATTTGCTGGTCAAGCCGCGTTGCGCGTTCAGTGTAGCAGGGACCAAGCCGACGTTTTGCTGGAGTTATCCGAGCAGGCACGCATGGCAATGGCGGCTATCCAGTTTGGCGCTGAGCAAGTCGTGAAAGCAATTGGTAGGGTCACCAGCGACCTGGATTGAATTTTTTGTGTTCCTCGCATTAATTCTTACTGTTTCATAGATTGCAGGCACCGCGATTGTTACATGCATTCTTTTTCAGATTAATAAGATCGACAGTAGTAGAGAAAAATCTGCGTCATGGATGAGCTCTGGCCCTGACATTAAAATATCCAGGTGGTTTCGAAAGCGGAGTTTAGGATGCCGGTGATTTTCAAGATCAGATCAAGAATGCGAACGCTACTATCACCCGCAGTTACCAAGATTGAATTGGTGGGGCTGGTTGCTTGGATAGTTGTTTTGTTGATTGATCCTATGACCACGCTGGATCTGCCAAATATTACGGTTACAATCACTCTGTTATTGGTCTGGAATATCCACTGTAAAACCGCTTATTTTTGGGTGTGGAGAGTACTCGGCGGTGTATATATTTTTTTGTTGTCATTAGGTTTTGGGCATGTTATTGCCGCGCATATTGAGTTGCGCATCTTCGCACTTCCGCTTGCTGTAATTATCGTAGTGAGTAGCGCCATTTTATTTGTTGCGGTGCAAGATTATTTATTGTCCGCAGTGCTGGTTTGGGCAGTAATGTGGCCCTCACTCGATCTCGGTTTGTATAGTGGGCTCGGGATTTATCTGGGCATTTTTAGCATCGCTTCCATGTTTATTGGCGTTACACTTAGTTTTACCTATTTGAGAAGCATGCGTTCAATACTTTTGAAAGAAAGTGAATTCAGAGCATTGGCGGAGACGGATTTTCTTACCTCTATACTTAACCGGCGTGCCTTCATGGATACCTTTCAACGCTCATTGGCAGAAGGTCGCAGCGGCTATTTTATTATGTTGGATATCGATAGCTTTAAGCAGAAGAACGATCAGTACGGTCACGATATTGGGGATAAGATCTTATGCGCTATGGCGTCTTGCCTGAAACTTACCCCGGGCAGCCACAGTGTTGGGCGGATCGGTGGCGAAGAGTTCGGTGTCTTACTATTGGGCGACGATGACGCCGTTGCGCATGAATATGCAATGCACTTATTAGCAAACATTCGTTGCAGTGTCTTGCCTCCACATCAATATACCTGTAGCGCGGGTATCGCGCAATTTTCGGCAATATCAGACATGTCAGCAGTGCTTAAATGCGCAGATATTAATATGTATAAAGCCAAACATGATGGCAAGGATAGGGTGTTTCAGAACGGCAAACGGATCGGGCCGTAGCTTCTTGCGACTATATAATAAGGCTTGACTGGATGACGTCTATGTTGACGTTGCACACCTTTACTTTAATGTTCTTGAACCGTTCGATTCTGAAAACTTTCTTCGGTCTTCGTTCAAGCAAATCCGAGAGTGAATAATCATCTGGCATGTGTACTACCTCATCGAGAACGGCTAAGCATAGCAGGGGTCTACCAAATTTATGCTTGCTTAGAATTTACTATGAGACTGATCTATCAGTGCTCGATAGCAGAGCTAGTGGTTTTGAGGACTATATCCAATCCTTCATGATGGCGACGGTGAAGCGGCGGGAGAGGGTTTGCGGTTGAGCTATGACTGAGGGCATTGGAATCTGGGATGGAGAATGCGAAGGGGGGCTGTTGATCAGGAATGGTTCAGAGGGGGCTGGGTGTTGATAGTGCGACGCGGGTATCTATCTGAACTTAGCTGCGATGTCGGTACTCACGCGGTGTTACGCCGGTATGACGCCTGAAAACTTGAGCGAAATGGCTCGGACTTGCATATCCAACGTTGAGGGCGACGTTAAGGATGCTGAGATCGGACTCCAGAAGTAGCTGACGTGCCACCTCCATTCGCATATGAATAAAGTACTGGGAAGGGCTACGTCCCGTTGCCTTTCTGAACATGCGACTGAAATGCGAAATGCTCATGCTAGCTTCTGAGGACAGCCTGCCTAAGTTGAACGCGCTATCCAGCCCAGCATGCATGGCGGCTATGGCCCTATGAAGTTTGTAAGCAGGCAAGGCATTCATGCGCGTGGACGAGTCAATACTGTCCCCGTAGCCTCGGACTAAATGCACGGCCAGCGCCTGGGCTACTCCTTGTAAATACAAAGAGCTGGCTTGTTCGCTTGAGGTCATTTCGTGATAGAGGGATCTCATGAGTCTGGAGATTTCATCGTCTCGCTCCCCTGATGCCTCCCGAAGCCTCATTGTCCCACCATGGCCAGCAAATACATCCCTAGCGGCAAGATCCAGTAGCCCCTGGCTGAGATAGACATGTATTACCTCAAAGCCCCCATCGCTTGCTGTTTGCCATCGCATTTCATAGGGAACGGGCGACATCGTCAGAAAAAAGTCGTCAGTTGTGACGGCGTTGGATATCCAATCTTCTTCCCCAACGCGCTCTTCTACAATCGCAGCGCCTGAAACGACCAGAACAAGCAATGGCTCTGCGACGGCGGGGATCGTTAGATTCTGTAGGGTGGTTCGATGCCTGAATATTTGTACTTGCACCTGAGAGTTAACGCTTTGGCCGATAGGCTGATGGGCGGTAGCGGGCAGGTAATCTGGCATTTTATGGGCAGGAATACACTCCTGATGAGTTGAAAGAATTGGCTGTCTGAATTTTTCCATGGCGTGGTTTCGCGGGCGATGGTTGGACAGGGTACCTAGCCCTGGCAACAAATAGCAAAATCCCGACAGTTCGGCAAAAACGCGTCAGATCCTAGCTCACGGATAGGAGAAGGTGACGTTGTCTACAGCGGCAGTTCTTGCTGCTGGACGCCTGCCTTGGAGATAGAGATGGCTTCTGATACGCGTGGTGAGTTCGAGGGTCGAGTAGCTCTGGTAACCGGTGCAGCTAGCGGAATTGGTCGAGCTGTCGCCCTGATGCTGCATGAGCGTGGGGCTAAAGTAGTCGCTGAAGACAAAAGCCCGACGGTCGAGCAGCTCGCCAAACCTGGCCTGATTCCGCTGATTGCGGATATCACCCAGGATGGCGCTGCCGAAACAGCAGTGGCTACAGCGATAGCGCATTTCGGCCGTTTGGACATATTGGTCAATAATGCTGGGATAATTATTAACAAATTAGTCGTGGATATGACACGTGACGACTGGGAGCGCATCCAGGCGGTCAATGTTACCGCCGCATTTTTACATGCTCGGGAAGCCGTAAAGGCGATGATCCCGAATCGAAGTGGGGCCATCGTCAACATCGCCTCCTACGCTACTTACCAGGCGTTCCCTACGATTGCTGCCTACACCGCCTCAAAAGGAGCGCTGGCCCAGCTTACGCGCACGCTGGCCTTGGAGGTCATTGACTACGGTATTCGCGTCAATGCAGTCGGATCTGGGGATGTGGTTACTAATATCTTGAACGATGTTGTGGATGACGGCCCTGGATTCCTAGCCCAGCATGGCGAAAAAACGCCCATCAAGCGTGCCGCTCAGCCTGAGGAAATCGCAGAAGTGGTCGCCTTCCTGGCATCGGAGCGGGCGTCTTACATTTTAGGAGCCGTAGTCATGGCAGACGGAGGGATGAGCGTCCCTGCAGGCTCTTGATAAGGCCTTTTTCGGTAACTTAAGCCATGTTGACCGACCGGGCTTGCGATCCTATTTATGCGACTGGTTGATTAGGTCGTATCACCGAAACATGGTGCCTTGCGCGGACGGTTACGTTGAGCATTCCAAATTGATGCTTGCTTGGAAATTGCTAAGAGATCCACTGCTTAATACTTTAAGCCAGACTGCCGGCGGTTTGAGAAGTGCTATGTCCAAACCGTCATGGAGCGACGGAAAAGCGTAGGGCCATGCGAATATCTGAAATTGGACTTGATCGACGGCGGCTCTGTTTCATCGAAAATCCTTATTTTTTTGAGATGGAAATAGAGCGGTAGATTCGCTGATGTCATGGTAGTGGCGTAAGGGCACCTGCAAGGATGAATGCTTTCTTTTTCGAAAGAGTGGTAAAAAAGTGGTACGGGATGAGGTGTGCGCCAGTTTTCTCAATACATATTGGGGGAGTGCATAGAGTTGGTCCAATCCATCATTGGGGCCACACTAAACCTTCGACCGTAAACACGTTGTCCAAGCCTGGATCAAGCGACGGGAGATGAAGCTGGCCCCTGTCAGGTGTTATTGAACGGGCGATAATAGAGTGGCTGGGCAGGATGCGTGACATCCCGCATGGCCACCGGTGGGTTACTTGGACTAACGGGTTTCCCTTGCAGGCACCACAAAGTGATACGTCCAGAAACGTCCGTTTCATATTAACTGATAAGGTGGTTTTTAAACCCCTGCTCAATTAAGTACTTCCAGGCCACCTGGACTTTTTTCGGTAATTCTTCTTCGATTTGAAATCCCTGTTTTGGATACACCATAATACGCTGTATATCGCCCACCATTTCATCGATTAATCCGAGCACTCCCACCTGATTGGAAGTTTGCTCAGGGAAACAATACCTCGGAGCATCAACCCACGCGTCAAGGCCCGCCCACTGGATGGGTAAAGTCAATTTTACTCGGCGGATTGAGTTTGGCTTGGTAAGAAAAGTCGCGCTCTTTATCTGCGGGAACATTTCTTTGGCAAAGGCAATATTTTCAGCAAAGTTAGTTGCTCGTTTTTCCAGGCTGAATTGCTCATGTAAAACGCCGAGGTCTAGTGCACGCTGAGCAAAAATTTCGGCTTCAGTCTTATCCCATAAGTGTCTAGTCCAGTTCCCGGTATTGCCTGTGAACAATAAATGCTCAGCCACTCCCTTGCGAAGCAATTCGCAAGCGTAATCGCAGACACGAAGATCGTACGATCCACAGACTACTAACAAGTCACACTTTTTATGCTGACGTCCTTCAGATAAGAACTCCCAGAGAATAGCGGCATACTTTAGTGTTGATGTCATTAAGAAGTTAAACTCCTAGAGCTATGGTTGCCGAGAATCAGGCCATTTTCATTAAAAAGAGAGGTTGGTGCCAAACTTTCTATAATTGGCAGGGCGTTAAAGTCGGTGTACACCGCCTTGGCGCCGTAGTTGCTTAGCGAAAAGTCATTGCTGATACCGAGACAACATGCGCCACTGCTTACAGCTGACTGCACACCGCTTACGGAGTCTTCGAAGACAAGGCACTCATTTATGGGGGTGTTTAGCTTTCGAGCCGCCAGCTGATAACAGTCAGGCGCTGGCTTTCCATTGCTGACATCCTCGCGTGAGACTATACATTCAAAGGTAGCTTCTAGCCCATGATGATCGAGTACGTAGGCGATACGAGCGGGCCAACTACTGGTTACCAATGCCAACGGAACTGAGCGTTCCCGCAATTTAGAAATTAGCTTTGCCACCCCAGGTACCAACAAACAGACTGCGACCTCTTCAGCCGCATCTACTTGTTTTTTGATTATGCTGCGGGTGGGTTGGCTGAAGTTAGGAAAGAGGGCTTGAAGAGTATACTCCCCTGGCCGACCATGGATGTGTTCATGAATAAAATCCTGACTAATTTCAACGCCGTACTCGCGCGCCACGCTAGTCCAAGCATGCTCAATAACTTCCCGTGACTGAATAAGAACGCCGTCCATATCAAAACAGACCGCTGTAAACGTGTGTGCCATCATGTTTAGAATTCCGCATTTTTTGATGAGCGATTAAGGCCAGTAGCGCGCCGAGTAAGGCTATAATTGCCATTACATAAAAAGAGCCATTGGGCATTATCTCGTAAAGGTAGCCGGAAAGAGGCGTGGCCAGCCCCATTGGTATTGCTACTGCGAAAGAATAATAGAAACCCTGAGTTAAAATCTGGATGTCTTGCGGAGCGTGATCGCGGATAAAGCGCATAATTGCCGTGTGATAAGCAGCAAAACTCAGCGCGTGCATGCACTGTCCTATAATGATTAGTGATACAGCGTCGCTATTAGAGAAAAACGCCCAGCGAAGCGATGCACATAAACTGGATAGAACTACGATAGATAGCGGAGAGAAAAATCTTAAAATTTTGTTTGAGAATGCAAAGTATGTAATTTCAGCAAACACAGCGACTGACCAGAATAATCCAACTGTAGTCGATGAGTAGCCTTTAAATCCCCAGTTTATTGAGATTGTGGCAAAATATAGCGTGTGACTTAATTGGATTATGCCTGCAGAAGCGATTGCAAGTAGCAGTATTTTGTTTTCGAATAAACGTCTCCAATCTGGCTTTTTAGCGATCTGAGTATTGCCAGATAATTTAGTATTTGGAATTCGATGTCTTAGCCATAGGCAACTCAAGCCTGTAAAGGTCATGCTTGCAGCAGCGATGACAGGCACCCAGGAAAGCCCATAAATAGTAAAAAAAATACCACCCAGTGTCGACATTAAAATAAATGCTGAAGAGCCAACCGCTCTTACCCAGCCGTAGTTTTGAATGGACTGTTTGTCTCGTTTGAGCAGATACGACTCGGACAGAGGCAGCACGACCATCCATACGCCGCCGAACGAAATGCTCAGCGCGATAAAAGTGAATAGAGAGGAGGGTAGGAAATAAAACAGCAGAGTACTCACTGCTGCTGAAAAACTTAGTAGTGCGGCCAGGTAAATTTGATCTACACGCCAGTCCGCGACGTAAGTAATCAACACCCCTGTTGCAATTTGAGGCCAATAAGCTGCCGCGATCAGCAAACCTATCTGGCTGGTGCTAAATCCTAGGGTATCCAGCCAGGTTGGCCAGAATGGATAGATAATGCCCTCAGCTGCAAAAAAACCAAAAAATATCATGTACATCGGGTCACCAGATAAAAACAGTAGAACACCAGCTTTGAAAAAGGGGCTTTATAAAGCCCCTAAGCGAATCGGTTTTACTCAAAACGCTGTAATGCGAAACTGTTCTTGTTTTTACGCCATACGATTAACGACTCGCTCATAACTACCAAATCGACCATGCCTTCCTTAAGGGCAGCCAAGGCATCTTGTGACGAGCATACAATCGGCTCTTCATGACGATTGAAAGAAGTGTTTATCAAAGCAGATTGCCCTGTTCGAGAGTGCCAGGCATTTAGGAGCTTGTGCATAAACCCATCAGCCTCAGGACGAATTACCTGCGGTCTAGCGGTACCGTCAATATGCACGACAGCGGGGCTGGCCTCGATAAACTGCGCATGGCAATCATATGTCATCGTCATGGTATCAGCGGCAACCTGCTCTTCGGACCAGCCGATATAGCATTCGGCGGCCTGCTCGACAGCTGTCACTGGGCCGAATGGCATAAACTCAGTTCGGTGCATCCGTTTGTTGAGCCAGTCGTTCACATCAGCGTCTTTGGCATGGTAGACGATACTCCTGTTGCACAGCGACCTTGGGCCAAACTCCATTTTTCCTTTGAACATTCCTAGAACCTGGTTTTCCATTAAAGCATCTACGAGCGTTTCAATGATATTGCTCGGGTTGTGATAACCCAATTCAGGATAGTCACGATTTATGAGGTTTATATTTTGTGAAACACTACGTGCTGATGGGCCCAGCGTCATCGCCGGGTTTTTGAATCGAGTGCCGTTTTCCAAGTAAGCAGCACCCACTGCAGCAGCCAATGCTAGGCCACCGTCTCCCATGCATGGCAGCACATAGACGTTACTCACGTTAGGGATTTCTCGTAAACGCTGGTTAAGCTTCACGTTGCCAAATACACCACCAGCTAAACAAAGGTTGCTAGTCCCTATATTTTCTAGATGGTAAGTTACGACTTTGACAAGCATGTCTTCAACATGGCGTTGAACGGCGGCTGCGATATCTTCCGGTTTTTCCTGCGCTAGTAAATTCTGTAATGTGTCGCTATAACCATTATATGAAGGCAGGAAAAGGTCTCCGCATTTGGCTCTGATGCGCCCATCCTCGACATTAATCATTTGTCGCATCACGCCAAGCAATTTCTCAGGATCGCCGAATGCAGCCAACCCTGTGATCTTACCTTCATGACGATTAGGTTTGTAACCTAGTAGATGGGTGATACGTCCGTAGAAGTACCCCAAACTATCAATGCTTGTTTCACGCTGTAATACCGTGGTTTCGTTGGGTGTGTAATGTGTTAGCGTCAGTGATTGGAAATCACCTCGCCCATCACATGTCAAGGTTAAAGCTTCATCAAAGGGGGAGCATACATAAGCACCCAACGCGTGGCATTCATGGTGGTCTATGTAGTAGGCGGACAACGCGTTATCTGAGATAAACTTATCGAACTCAGCTCTTTTTTCCTTGTCATTGTTGATTTCGTCAGCAATACGTTTACGAAAAAGAGGTAGCCCATCAGGGTTGTTCTTGACTTCATCTACAATACGGTCGAAATATAAAGGTAAGTGCTTTTCAGCTGTGAAGCCTGCGTTCCAGCCATAGGCCACATAGTCTACGTCCTCTAAACTAATACCCGCTTCACTCAGTACAAATGAAATAGATTGCGCAGGCCAGACTTTGTCATCTTTGATACGGGTAAACCGTTCTTCACTTACCGCAGAGAGAATTCGGTCGTCGCGGACCAGGCAGGCACCTGATAAATCATTGTTGGTAATTCCTAAAACTATCATAACAACTCCATGTTTTGCAGTTCAGTGATTATCAGAGATCACTGCATCAGTACCGCCCATAACTCTGTCCTCAGAATATTCCCTGGCGTCCAGTGGACCGTTTAATAGTCCCAAGTGGGCGATCCTGCCCTCTGACGAAAAAACCGTAGCACCGGATTGTGACGCTCCTATGAAAATTTTCCATAAGAAAATTCTGACATGGCTTTTGGTTATAACTATGGATTGCCCGAAAATTCAGTTAAATCCTTGTGGCTGTGGCTTCACGTCTTAAGCCCATATGCAGAAGCTGTCCCCCAATTCCACCGCATACCTCAAAATAATAATGGCGTGCTTTGTCAAAAGTGTTTAATTCTTAGCTTGGCCAAGCCCTGCTTGATGTACCCAGCGTTTTGACCTATTACGAAAGAGCACCCCATACGTTATTACCAACCTCACTCAAGCCTGACTTTTCACTATGGAGAGCAAACTCTATTAGTGTCGCTTCTAACGCGAGTTGATTTTCATGCATCTTTTTAGCAAATCCGGGATTGAGTATTCCCCTGACACGTGACCTTATCCTGACGCAAGATGCCATCATCTTTTTCGTGCGATGTCATTTTGCTATTGCTTTTATAACTCAATGATCTTTCAACGCCGCTCACCCTTGTAACGGCTGAGCTAGTCTGTCGCTCAGGATTGGCAGGATATGATGTGGAATGTCACAAGGGCAGCCGCCCCGCGTGTCGCAGCGTTTGTTCCAGTCAGATAGGCGCCTCTTCCCTCATACGGTTGTTCAATTGCAGTGGTGACGCGCAGTAGGCGTACACCCGGTCGCTCTCAATGACGAGGTGAACATGAATGGACTTATAGCGATCAAGGCGCTTGCTGCATCGGCGTGCGTGGTACTCCTGTCATCCCTGCTCCCACATGGCAGCACGTTGGCGCAAACCGCGCCGGCCGCTATCAGTAACGCAGCAATCGCGCCGATTCCCGGCGGGTGTCCAAGGTTTGCCCAAGGCGCGCACGTAGTCACGCCGCCCGCGCTTTACAGTGAAAATGGCACGCTGGCGGTGAGCTTTTCTTATCAGCAAACGGTCGATGACAAGGGCCGTACGCTTTATTGCTTCATGACGCCCGACGGCATGCAGAATCCCACGTTGCATGTGCTGCCCGGCGACAAACTGACGGTGGTGGTCACCAACAACACGCCCCAGGGAATCAACCCGATGGCGCTCGACCCGCCCAATTGCGGTGCCAAGTTCATGAACAGCACCTCGGTCAACCTGCATTATCACGGCACCAATACCGCGCCGGTATGTGGCGGGGACGAGGTGATCAAAACCATCATCAATTCCGGCGAAACCTTCACCTACACCCTGGACTTCCCCACTGACGAGCCACCAGGGATGTACTGGTACCACCCGCATGTGCACGGCATTTCCGAACCGGTCGTCATGGCGGCGCGACCGGCGCATTGATTGTGGACGGGATCGAACGGTTTTTTCCAGCGGTGCAGGGGCTACCGCAACAGGTTCTGGTTCTGCGTGATCAGCGCCAGCTCAATAACCTGAAGGAAGGGCCCGGTAACTGCGGGGTCGACGTGCCGTTCCACGACGTTACCGTGAACAATGTGCCGGTCAACTCCTACACCGATAAGAACAACGTATTTTTTGTCGCCGCCAAGATGCAAGTCCCATCGGGCCAGGCCCAGTTTTGGCGGGTCGCCAATATTTCCGCAGATTCCATACTCGACCTGAGCCTCGTCTACGACAACGTGCCGCAGACCCTTAACTTGATAGCCATCGACGGTGTTCCAATCAACTCCCAAGACGGCACAGGTGGCACGGGCCAGAGCATTGCGGTCAATCATTTCCGGTTGCCGCCGGCGTCGCGCGTAGAGTTCGTGGCGAATATGCCCGGCGTCGGCGTGCAAAAAGCCACGCTGATGACGGCCAATATCAACACCGGTGTGGACGGCGACTGCAATCCGACTCGCCCGCTGATCACGCTCGACGTAGGGGCTGACACCGAGGCAAAACTTGCCAGCCTGCCTGCACGACCGATTTCCGAAACGGCTGGAAAGCGCTTTGCCGGATTGAAGCAAGCCCCCGTCGTTGCCCAGCGCAACTTGTACTTCTCCGAGAACGCCAATCAAACCGAGTTCTACATGACGGTCGACGGCCAAGTGCCGCACGTGTTCAATCCCGACCAGCCACCGAGTATTACCACCACCCAAGGCACGGTGGAGCAGTGGTCTGTCGAGAACCGCAGCACCGAAAACCATGTGTTTCACATCCATCAGATTCATTTTTATGTGCAGGGGCAGAACAACTTCGGTAAAGAGCCGCAGGCCCCGGGAATTGTGGGGCAATACCTGGACACCATCGAGGTGCCGGCCTGGTCCGGTAATGCGCAGGACCCGTACCCGAGCGTGTCACTGCTGATGGATTTTCGCGGTGAAGTGGTGGGGGATTTTGTCTTTCACTGCCACCTGTTGGGGCACGAAGACCTGGGGATGATGAGCATCATTCGAGTGCTTCCCGCGTCGGGGAAAGTGGCGCAGGCGAGCGTGTCAGTAGCGGGTGAGGGGGTGGGGCATCATAAGGGGCATTGAGGGAAGCGGAGCGGAGATACGGCTCACTTATGAGGTTGGGTGTGGGGAGTCGGGTTTTATAGTGGTCTGACCCCGATTTCCCACTCACGACCTTAGGCTTACGCGCCCGCTCTCTCATTTACACAGCTTAAGAAACTAACGCTTCCATGGGCGGGTGGCGTGTATGGTGCCTTTGATCTCTTCGGGCGGGATGTCCTGGTCCGAGAACCAGCAACGTGTCAAATTCCGCGCTTACAAGATGACACTTCGATAGCTATGGGGTGTTAGGAAACGTTAAGGGTTGTAGTGTCCATTAAGATATCTTTTAATTAACGACGAGATTTTGAAAAAATAATGAATGATCGTCAGTGATCCAGCAACAACGGCAATTGATGCTGCTATTCCATAAAGCTTGTTTATATGGTCCTGTTCGGACGCGATTCCCAAGTATTTTGCTAGCGGCTGCATCAGTTCAGGCGATAATGTAGCTGACGCAATTAATCCAAAGATGATTGTTATTCGACGCGTGTAGGACTCAGACGTGATTTTTTCATCTAGCTCAAGCCTCTTGCGAGTATTTGCCATTTTTTTATGCATTAAGTTGTATATTGTTGTTAGATGGTCGCCCTTTAGGACATTCTCTATGTAGTGGGCTATTTCGCCATATTTATGTGCGGATAGTAATGTTTCTTCAAAATTTAATATATCGAGCTCGATCCTGGCTACATCATTAGATGTTCCACACTTTTCGAGTTCAAGAGATGCATAGGAATAGTATGTTAAGATATAGTGAGAAGCTTCATTGAGCGCTTGTATGTCAGCAATCAAGTTATCAAAGGTGTAATCTGTTCGTTTCTCAAGAAAATAGTTTAGATTTGAGGATGCAAGCATTAGCGAAACCTGTTCGGTATAGAAACTATTGTAATCGTCAGAGTTTCTCATATCTTGCAGTTGTAGATCGTTGCTGGTGAAGTCCTTTCCTATTACATTTCGTATGAGTATGCTGTTAACTAGCTGTCGATGTGCGTTCCAGTTCTCCAAAGCTCCTGGCTTCTGATCAGTGTGCGATTTGATATAAATAATAGGTTTGCCTCTCCAGTGTTGCCCAATGGAGTCGTCCTTATACTGGTTAGCGTACCACCGAACCCTCGTTTGTACGCGCCCTAGGGCTATCGTTCGGGCCACAACCGACAGCAGGTTTCGTGCAACGTCGGTCAGAGTAAATTGATCGGTGTGAATAAGCTCATATACGGTTAATGGTTCGTCTATAAAGTCCACTGTATGGGGGGCGCTGAGTACGTTGCGCATAATACTTTCAAATGCCTTTCTTTGCTTCAAGCGCTCCTTTCTTGTCATCTGGGAAAGCTGTGATTCTGCACAAGCTAGATATAGTTCTCTCTCGCACAACATTGAAGTGATGTTTTGGCGAGATTTGTTAACTTCGTCGTAAATGACGCCTTCAATAGGGGTGTCTTCGAATCCTAATACACTAGGTAAGGCGATGCTGATGATTCCACTCTCATAAATTCGTATGTAGGGGGCAATATACTCGTAAGTGTCGTCAGACTCATATTGTATTGCGATGGGCCGCATGAATATCCGGGCGCTTTCGGTGGGGAAGCCGTAAGCAGCATTAAACAAGCGTTTTTCAGAAAGTAGATGCTCCAAAACCCTCAGGAAAGCATAAATATTACAGTTTCCTGGATTTGCTTTTAAAAAATCAGCGTGGCCGTTAACTGTAATTCCTTGGTCTGCTATTTGCGCTTCGATATTTAGCTGCTTGGATTTAAGTCTTCCATCGTCCGTGTAGCATAATTTTCCACGATTGGTCAGTGCGAAGATAAAAGCATCGGATTCCGCGAGGATTTCGCAGGTCTCCTCTAGATTTACGTGGCCTGTTATTTTTGAAGAATAAAGAAACGTAGAAGACCCAGAATAGACATTAAAATTGTTTTTTTTCGTTATCTATCGGTCGTGAATGGAGTGATTCCACTTTCTTAGTCATCCTTCGATAATTTTTATGGCCGAAGAGGCGGTCAAAACGTCGCCTAATGTCTACTTTTACCAGTCACTTAGAGTCTTTGCTTCTTAACCTCGCCAGGCTTTGTTTGATGTGGCTAGCATTTTCTCCAATCGTGGCGAGTGCCCCTCGAACATTCCCTCCCACTGTCAGAGCGTTTTGCTGCTCAGTCCAAATGCATAGGTCCATCAAGGCAGCCTCTAAGGCAAGCTGATTTTCATAAATTCTTTCGAGAGCATCAGCTAGGCGTATTCGCTTTCCATGTTCGCTCCCTCGTTCGAAAGAGATGAAGCATAGCAGCGACTGTCGCCATGGCTGCTGAGGACTTCGCCTTTCTTGAGCCAACGTCTGATCTCGTTATCTGAAAAAAAGGTGCTTCGGGGATGAGAGCGGTACAAAAGTGGTACGGACGACTAAGGGGTGCGCTGTAGGCCTTTGATAATGCGGTCAACAGGCCTAGGTGTTCCAATCCATCATCGGAGCGGCTGAGTGATCTGGTGGCCAGTCCAAAATAGTCTGGGAAATTTCCCACAATTTTCTAAGCTTGCCCCTCAGACCACCCCTCGCTAACCTCCCCAAACCGCTGGAAAACCAGCGGCCGGATGTGGAAGTCCGTACCAAGCTAAGACGCAATCGTCACAAACACCTATCGGCGTTTTTTTACGTCTGTATCATGTGTTTCGGCGGCTGTGCGCGGGGCACTTCGGTGCGCCGGGTCCTTAGCCCTGGTCTTCCACACCTGCGTACAGCTGCCACCCTCATGTGGAAGTGAGTTTGGCAGTTCCTGAATAGTTAAGGAGCTTCGCCATGTACAAGGTCACGCCTAATCCGCCGTATGCTTCAAACGCCGCACCCAATGATGCCAAGCTTCATGCAGCGGCTCAGCGCGCTATTCATCATTACTTGCCTCCTTCCAACGAAGCCGCTCCCGCCGACCAGCCAACCACCAACCTATTCCTCGTCAACCCCAAGACCGACACCGAAACCCTCCTGGCCAACGCCTCCGAAAACCTCGAATCCGCCAACCAAATGGCCGCCACCCTGGCGTTCGACCTCCAAGACCCCCACCGCGCCATCGTCCTGGGCATCCAACAACTGATCGACCTGAGTGCGTTACTCGTTGACCGAGCCCAGGAGCAAGCCGCTCCTGCCGCCAGCAAGGCCAACGCCTGACGATCCGTCCCGCCGCCTTACCCAAGGCGGCAACCTGAACCCGTGTTGTCCCTTCATCATCCCCTGTGTCTTTGAAGCCTACGATCCTCTTCAAGAGAGGACCCTCGCGCCTCCAGCTCTAGCGAACTGAAAACACGATCTCTGAATGCCCGCAATAAGTCAGCGAGACTTGTCCGTGGCTATGTCCTGTGACTTGACGAACACAGCAGTACGCCGCAAAGACTCACGTATATCCGGTTTAGCTATCCCATGCCTGCTGGCAAATTGCTCGACCGCCGCTGTATCAAAACGCGTGGTCTGGATGAAGTCCAAAGCCTCGACACTGGTATTCAAAAAACGCGCGACGGGAGGAATCCTCAGTAGCCATTTCAGCACTCGGAGCGGAATGTGATGCTTGGGAGGCTTTACGCTGATGGTTTGTGCCACCTGTGCCAGAAGTTCGCGCAAGTTGGGCGTTTGGGCGTCCAGTGCCAGCAGTTCCTGGCCCTTCATGGCCGGGTCAAAAGCACTGGCCGTCACCAACTCGACCAGATAATCCACGGTGACCAGCGGCAGCCAGTGTTCGGCGGTGCCGGGCACGGCAGTCAGCTTTCCGTGCATAAGGCTTCGTATCAGCTCCATCAGTGGCTGACCTTCGAGGATATGGCCGGTGTGGCTGTGGCCACACACCGTGGCGGGATGGACGACGGTCACGTCTGCGCCCTTGGCTGACATCAGCTCCAGGGTGGCAAAGTGTGCCTCCAGCTTGCTCCCCTCGTAAGCGCCGACGCGCCGGTAGAGGGCGGGCCAATTGGTCAGCTCGGGATGATGAGGATCAATGCCTATGCGTTGCAGGTGTTCATGGTTTTTCAGCATGAAGCCGCCGATCATCACTAACCGGCTTGTTTGCTCGGCCGCCAATAGCGCCACGCGTTTGGCGCCTTCCACATTCACGGCACGTGAATGCTCCAATGAGAGCCCCCAGGCAAAGTGGGCTCCCAGGTGAAATACCACGCTGGCTTGCCTCAGCCTTTCGTGGTCGGCAAGGCTCAGCCCGAGGTTGTCCTGCTCCAGGTCGCCAGCCACGGCAAATACCCGGGACGCGTTCCCTCCCAACTGGTCGACGTGTTCCCGCAGTGCGGCGAGGCGCTCTGGGCGACGCATCAACACCTGTACGGTGTGACCTTTTGCACTCAGGTGCGCCACCAGATGTTGACCGATAAAGCCGGTACCGCCCGTGACAAAGCACTCCACGCTCATTTCCATGTTCCTTGGGTCAGGTGAGAAATCAAGCGTAAACTGTCGACCCAACTCTACAGTCAAGTGTTGTTTTCATGAAAATAGGCGAACTTGAGGCGCGCAGCGGTGCAAGCCGCCATACGCTGCGTTACTACGAGCAGATCGGCTTGATCTCACCGCAGCGGCGAACCAACAATTATCGTGTTTACACCGCGCAAACCCTGCAGGACCTGGACTTCATCCAGCGGGCGCAAAGCATGGGGTTTTCCCTCGGGGAAATAGGCGAGATTCTGGATGCGCAGCGCAACAAGCTGATCGATTGTGCTGACGGCGCTAAGCTGATTGAAAAGAAGATGGCGGAGATCAAGCAGAAAATCACCAACCTCCATGGCATTTATCAGTATCTGGATGCAGAGCGCGCGAACCTCGAGGCCAGCGCTGCCAAGCAGCTTGAACTTCAGCAACTGAGCAACGCTGCCCATTCAACGGTTGGCGTTTAGACAACGAAGGCTGCAATCCTCCAGCCCAGGAGTAAGCCGGCAACGCCGCGCATCGCCGTCTTACCCCAAGGCGGCAACCTGAACCCCTGCTGTCGCGCAGTAAAGTTTCATCATTCCCTGGGCCTTTGAAGTCTACGATCCTCTTCAAGAGAGGACCCTCGCGCCTCCAGCCACAGGGAACTGAAAACATGATTTCGAACCTCGTCAAAGTCGTGATGGTTGCTGGCACGTTGCTGTTGAGTGCTTGTTCGTCGGGTTCTTCGGGCGTGAGCAGCGACCCCTGTTTCTCGGGGGGATGCCAGGCGTTTGGTGACCACAGCCCGAGCAAAGCCGCCAAGATGAATTTTGGCGGCAGTGGGTTGGGCAGCAGTTATGGGGAGTATGGGTCAGGGCTGTTGCATGATGATTGACGGGGAGGTCAGTCATCAGTGTGTTGACTGACCCGCTGCCATCGGGAGCAAGCCCCCTCCTACAATTGGGCTTTCAGTGGCCGCCCTGCATGCGGCGGGCGATGAGGTAGAGGCCCAGGCCCACCAGCGCGGTAGCCGCGCCGATGTAGCCGGTGCTTGTCCAGCCATATCCCGCCGTGATTGCCATGCCTCCGAACCACGGCCCCAGTGCGTTCGCCAGGTTGAACGCCGCGTGGTTGGACGCCGCCGCCAGGCTCGGGGCTTCATGAGCGATGTCCATCAGTCGGATCTGCAGCGGCGCAGCCAAGGCCACCATGGTGCCGACCAATCCCATGCTCAGCAGCACGCCCCACAGCGACGACGCCGCGAAGGGGAAGAACAGCAACACGGCCATCGACCACACCAATATCAAGCCCACCGCTCGGAACTGCATGCGGTCAAACAGCTTGCCGCCGGCAATGTTGCCGATAATCCCGCCGACACCAAACGCCGCCAGCCCAAACGGAATCCACTGCGGCGACACTTTGGTCACTTCTAGCATGGTCGGTGCCAGGTAGCTGAACACGCAGAACATCCCGGCAAACCCAATGGCGCCAATCGACAGCGCCATCCACACCTGGGGTTTGGTGAAGGCGCGCATTTCCTTGCGCGGGTCGCTGCGTTGTTCGTCGTGGCGGTGGGGCACGAATTGCCAGACCAGAGCGATGGTGCACAGGGCAATCACGCTGACCAACCCGAACGCCGAACGCCAGCCCAGGTGCTGGCCGAGGAAGGTGGCGATGGGGTTGCCGAGCAGCATGGCCAGGGTCAGGCCCATCATCACGCGGGCCACGGCGCCGGCGCGTTTGTCGTTGGGCACCATGCTCGAGGCGACTACGGCGGCAATCCCGAAGTAGGCGCCGTGGGGCAGGCCGCTGATAAAGCGGAAGGCCACCAGTGAGCCGAAGGTCGGGGTGAAGGCGGTGGCGAGGTTGCCCAGGGCGTAGAGGCCCATCAGCAACAGCAACATGTGTTTGCGCAGCAACTTGGCGCCGAGGATCGCCAGTAATGGGGCGCCGACCATCACCCCCAAGGCATACGCGCTGATGGCGTGGCCGACCTGGGGTTCGCTTAAACCCAGGTTGTGGGCGATGTCGGGCATCAAGCCCATGATGGCAAATTCGCCGGTACCGATTGCGAAGGCACCCACGGCCATGGCCGCTTCCATTTTGGCGGCGCTACGCGCGGGCAGTACATGCCCGGGTGTCTGCTGGATAGTCATGGGCAACTCTAGTCTAGGTGGATCGCACGAAGGAAAGCCGCCGATGCTACGCAAGCAGCGGCGAAACTGTCTAGAACAGCGTTTTGCGTAAACGTTCCAACCCTGTGACGCCACGTCGCGTCTGCCAGCCTTGACACGGTCGCGCCAAAACCGGCGATTTAGAGCTGTCAATTGGCCAAACGACGCATAAATGCCGCTCAGCGTGATATTCTGCGCGCCGTCTTGGTCTAGTCTTTCCCTGGTGCGTACACCCGTATACGTCCCGGCGGTGGTCTGTCGCCCAGGTAGCTGAAGCCAATAATGATAAGAAGTCAGCGCAGAAGGGACATAACAGTGAGGCCGATTCATCGGCCTTGTGTGCCCACCCTGCGGTCCTCATGTGATTGCGTAAACCCCACGGTACGTTGCCTGACGTAGCGTGATCGAGGGTTGCCATGATCCGGGGCGGCGGGGCGGATGGCGTTTTATCATAGGTGCTACTGATGTTTAAGAAAGTAAACACTGCCCTGCTGGGGCTGGCTTTGTCGATGGGGATCACGTCCGTTCACGCGGAAGAGGCAAAGAAAGTCGATGTGCTGCTGATCGGCGGCGGCATCATGAGTGCGACCCTGGGTGTGTGGCTCAACGAGCTGCAGCCGGACTGGTCGATGGAGATGGTCGAACGTCTTGATGGCGTTGCCGAAGAAAGCTCCAACGGCTGGAACAACGCCGGTACCGGTCACTCGGCCTTGGCTGAGTTGAACTACACCCCGGAAAACAAGGATGGCGTTGTTGAGATCCCGAAAGCGGTCGAGATCAACGAAGCCTTCCAGATTTCTCGTCAGTTCTGGTCCTGGCAGGTCCAGCAGGGCGTGCTGAAGAACCCACGTTCGTTCATCAACTCCACGCCGCACATGAGCTTTGTGTGGGGCGATGACAACATCAAGTTCCTCAAGAAGCGCTACGAAGCCCTGCAGGCGAGCCCGTTGTTCGCCGGCATGCAGTACTCCGAAGACCCGGCGCAGATCGCCAAGTGGGTTCCGCTGATGATGGAAGGGCGTGACCCGAACCAGAAAATCGCGGCCACCTGGACGCCAATCGGCACCGACGTCAACTTCGGCGAGATCACCCGTCAGTTCGTCGCTCACCTGCAAACCACACCGAAGTTCGACCTGAAACTGTCGAGCGAAGTGCAGGACATCACCAAGAACGCCGACGGTTCGTGGCGTGTGAGCTACAAAAACCTGAAAGACGGCACCAAGACCGAAACCGACGCCAAGTTCGTGTTCATCGGCGCGGGCGGCGGCGCACTGCACTTGCTGCAAAAGTCCGGCATTCCTGAAGCCAAGGAATACGCAGGCTTCCCAGTGGGTGGCTCGTTCCTGGTGACCGATAACCCAACCGTGGCCGAGCAGCACCTGGCCAAGGCTTACGGTAAAGCTTCGGTGGGTTCGCCGCCGATGTCGGTTCCGCACCTGGACACCCGCGTGCTGGACGGCAAGCGCGTGATCCTGTTTGGCCCATTTGCGACCTTCTCGACCAAGTTCCTCAAGGAAGGCTCGTACCTGGACTTGCTGACCAGCACCACCACCCACAACATCTGGCCAATGACCAAAGTCGGTATTCATGAATACCCACTGGTCGAGTACCTTGCCGGTCAACTGATGCTGTCGGACGACGACCGCTTCAAGGCACTGCAAGAGTACTTCCCGAACGCCAAGAAAGAAGACTGGCGCCTGTGGCAGGCCGGTCAGCGCGTGCAGATCATCAAGCGTGACGAAGAGCAGGGCGGTGTCCTGAAACTCGGTACCGAAGTGGTCAGCTCCGCCGACAACACCATCGCCGGCCTGCTGGGTGCATCGCCGGGCGCGTCCACCGCGGCTCCGATCATGCTGACTGTGCTGCAGAAAGTGTTCAAGGACAAAGTGGCGAGCCCTGAGTGGCAGGCCAAACTGCACCAGATCGTACCGAGCTACGGTACCAAGCTGAACGACAGTCCTGAAGCTGTTGCCAAGGAATGGGCCTACACGGCCGGCGTCCTGCAACTGACTCCACCGCCAGCCATCCCGCAACTGACGGCGCCAAAGGCTACCGAGGCTGCCAAGCCTGCGGCAGAGCCAAGCAAGCCTGCGTCTGACCTGGCGCTGTAAGCCAAGTCCTGATGTAAACAGCCCGCTGAACCGGTGACGGTCAGCGGGCTTTTTTGTGCACGGGCGTTTATCGGCGGGTTCGTTCGACAGCAGGCAGTTCAACCGTACGTTCGGCCTTGGCCAGCGCGGCCTCCAGGCCTGCCTGATCCAGCGGAATGCAGTACGCGGGTTTGCCCCGTTCAAAGCGCCAGCTGTCATCCAGCCCGCCAGCATCCACGGCATCGAACCCGAGTTCGTCGAGCAAGCTGATCACCTGTGCCTTGGCTGCCGCATCGTCCGCTGCCACCGGCAGGGCGCGGCGGTCCGCTGCACCGTGGGGGCGAGCGTCCTGGGTCAGGTCGGGGGCAAATATCGCGTTAAACACCTTCACCACATGCGCGTGCGGCAGGTGCTCGGCGAGCAGCCGGCTGGTGGTGGTTTCAAAGCGGTCCAGCGCCGGAATATGCCCGTCACGGTTCGGGTAGTAGTTATTGGCGTCCATCACCACCTTGCCCTCCAGCCATTGCGCCGGGACGCTGCGGTAGTGCTGAAGGGGGATGGCCACCAGCACCACATCGCCAAATCTGGCGGCATCATCGGCGCTGCCCACCTGCACACCCAAGATGCCGCTGAGCACGCTGCTCATGGTCTGGGGCCCACGGGAGTTGCTCAACATCACCTCATGCCCGGCCGCCAGTGCCAATTCGGCCACGGCCCGCCCGATAAAGCCTGCGCCTATTACGCCAATCTTCATGTCCTTGCTCCTGTGAACGGGGGAGCGGTTATGATGATTAGCAACCAAATCTCGATAAATAAGCGTTTTGGTGTCGATGTTGTTACTGGGAGTAGGGAATGATGGACCGTCTTTCAAGCATGCATGCGTTTGTCGTGGCCGCTGAGTCGGGCTCCTACGCACGTGCAGCCGAGCGTTTGAACATGTCGCCGCAGATGGTGGCCAAGCATGTCGCCGCGCTTGAGCTGCGTCTGGGGGCGCGCCTGCTTAATCGCACCACTCGCCGGCAAAGCTTGACGGAGCTGGGCAGTGCCTACTACGAGCGTTGCAAGCACATCCTCACGGAAGCCGACGCCGCCGACTCGCTCGCGCAGATCATGAACGACACGCCGCGCGGCAAGCTGAGGATCACCGCCCCGGTCACTTTTGGCTCCTATAGCCTGATGCCTCTGATCACAGCGTTCCTGCGCGATCATCCAGACGTGGAAATCGACCTGCACCTGACAGACCGCTTCGTCGACCTGGTGGAGGAAGGTTATGAGGTGGCCTTTCGTATCGGCCCACTGGCCACGAACAGCCTCACGGCGAGGCCCTTGGCACCTTATCGGCTGGTGGCCTGTGCGGCACCGGCTTACCTCTCGGCACGCGGCACACCGCTGATACCGTCAGACCTTGAGCAACATGAATGCCTGGGCTACGCCTTCTGGGCCCGCCCTGCTGATCGGGAATGGGTGTTCCACCAAGGTGCGGCCACTTACCGAGTGGCGGTTTCCAGCCGTTTGCAGATCAATGAGAGCAGGGCCTTGATGTCGGCCGCGCTGGATGGATTTGGCATTGTCCTGGGGGCTGAGGATTTCTTGCGTGCGGCGCTGGCCAGGGGGGAGTTGGTGCGCGTACTGCCGGCCTTTGACGCACCGAGTCGCCCGATGCACCTCGTCTACACCGCAAACCGGCAACGAACGGCCAAGCTGCGGCGCTTTGTCGACGCTGTGTTACAGCGTTTTGGCCCTGCTTAAGGCGCCCGCCGTTCAGCCCGCCGACAGACACTACCTGTTAAAAAGAACTCAGAGCCAAGCAGGAGCGAGGCTGCAGGAAGGGGGAATTTTCAGCGTGTTTGTTGGGCGATAACGCCCGAGGGTTTTGTATGTTGCTACGTTATGCAGCTTTGGCGGCAGTGGTCGTCGCGGCGTCCGGGTGTGTGCAAGAGCGCGTGGTGCATGAACGCGGACCGGTACAGCGTGAGTATGTCGAGGTCGTCGCGCCGCAACCGCCACCGGTCCAAGTGATCGAGGTCGAGCCGGCAGCACGTTACGGCTATGTCTGGTCGCGCGGTTACTGGCGTTGGCAGGGCGGGCGATACGTGGCGGTGCATGGCCACTGGGAGCCGGTGCGCGAAGGTTACCGTTATGTGCATCCGCATTGGGTGCAACGTAGTGACGGTTACCACTGGCAGGGTGGCGGCTGGGTTCGCTAAGCCTTGGCTAGCTCGGCTTCTGGGTGCCTAGAAGCCGAACCTCCCGCAGCAATGCGGCGCCGAGCTGGTCGGTGCCCAATTCCCTATAGCCCACGGCCTTGATCTCGCCGTTTTCTTCCGCCTGGATGATGATCACCGGCGTTTCCTTGCCGGTGGCCTCGTCGACGTGCAAGGCGTACTGCGGGATATCCAGCTTGATCGGCGTACCCGCCGCCTTGCCTTTCACGTTGATCAGGAAGGCCGCACAGCCCGTATCGACATCTACGCTGGTGGCAGAGCGGCCGCTGACGAAGCAGGTTTGCGGCAGATCGGGCCAGGTGATGGTGTCGGCGATGGCCAGTGCAGGGGCCACGCTCAAGATTGCAAAAAGCAGCTTGCGCACGTGAGTGTTTCTCTTGATCAGGTCTGAACGCGGTTTTACCAAAGCCTGGTCGCCACCGCAACGCGATGGCTCAGCTCAGGCGTTTCATCCCGGCTGCCTTGGCTGCATCCAGATCAAATGTCGCGGTGTATTCACACCCTGCCGAATGGGCGCAGCGCTCGATCAGGCAGTCGGCAAAATCGGCCTTGCTCGCCGTGAACCGCCGCAGTGCCTGCCAAACGATTTCCGCCTGTTCGATGATCAATTCGCGGGTGCGCAACAGCGTCTCCAAAACCGTCACCAATTCGCTTTTGGCGCATTGGTAGCAGCTTTGTAAGACCCACACCAATTCCACCACCGACACCAGGCTGACAAAGCCTGGCGAAAGCGTGGTGAGCGATTCGATCAGCTCGCACGCCTTGGGGGATTGCACGGGATCATCCTGGGTGACGTAGCGCACCAACACGTTGGTATCCAGGCCGATCATCCGGCTTTTGCTCCTTGCGTGGCGATGGCGCGGTTCATGTCTTCGATCGAGACAGCCCTGGCAGGTTTACGGACCAGGCCCTTGAGGTCGTGTACGGTTTTGCTGGCGGCAATGATGGAAAACCTGCCGTCTTCCATTTCGACAAACTCTACGCGGTCTCCGGTTTCCAGGCCCAAGGCTGTTCTGACTTGGACCGGAATAGTGATTTGCCCTTTTGAGGTCAGTGTGGCGGTTGCCATATTGAATATCTCCATCGTTATGCTCCTTACCTTAGGGTAAGGAATTATGGAGGACAAGATCCGTTGGTCCATAGGTGCTCTTCTGGTGCGAGTTGATCGGCACAGTTAAAAAACGATAGTCCGGTTTACCCCGTCGACACGCCCGAAAACGCCTGCAAAGAGATACAGCATATGACCGACCGCCTGTTTCCACGTGGGCATTGCGCCTGGAGCCACGGCCGGGGTGCGCAAACTGGCGCACCCTGGCCCGTGGGTGGAAATCAATAATGTGAAGGTGCTGCGCGGATTACTCAGCCACCTTTACTGAGCACCTTTATTGAACAACGCGATAGCACGGAACATACGCGGCGCCACCCGGAAGCTTCATGCGGTGTTGGGCCACGAATGCCTTCAGTAGCTCATCCAGCGGTTTCATGATGGCCGGGTCGCCATGGATCTCGTAGGGGCCGTTCTGTTCGATCAGGCGAATGCCTTTGTCCTTGACGTTGCCGGCCACGATGCCCGAAAACGCCCGGCGCAGGTTGGCCGCCAGTTCATGCGGCGGCAGCGCGTGGCTCAGTTGCAGGCTGGCCATGTTCTCGTGCGTCGGGTCGAATGGGCGCTGGAAGCCTTCGTCGATCTTCAGCAGCCAGTTGAAGTGGAACGCGTCGTTGCGCTCGCGACGGAACTGTTTCACGGCCTTGAGGCCGCTCGTCATCTGCCGTGCCACTTCGGCCGGATTGTCGATGATGATCTGGTAGTGCTTTTGCGCCGCCTCGCCCAGGGTGGCACCGACGAATGCATGCAATTGTTCAAGGTACGGCGCGGCGTGTTTCGGCCCGGTGAGGATGACCGTGAATGGCAGGTCGCGGTTGTCCGGGTGCATCAGGATGCCCAGCAGGTACAGGAACTCTTCGGCTGTACCGGCGCCGCCCGGGAAGATGATGATGCCGTGGCCGACGCGCACGAAGGCTTCCAGGCGTTTTTCGATATCCGGCAGGATCACCAGCTCGTTGACGATCGGGTTCGGCGCTTCGGCGGCGATGATGCCCGGCTCGGTCAGGCCCAGGTAACGGCCGTTGGTGATGCGTTGTTTGGCGTGGGAAATGGTCGCGCCTTTCATCGGGCCTTTCATCACGCCGGGGCCGCAGCCGGTACATACGTCAAGGCTGCGCAGGCCCAGTTCGTGCCCGACTTTCTTGGTGTATTTGTATTCTTCGGTGTTGATGGAGTGGCCGCCCCAGCACACCACGATCTTCGGTTCGACCCCGGCGCGCAGCGTGCGGGCGTTGCGCAGCAGGTGGAACACGTAGTCGGTGATGCCTTGGGAATTGCTCAGGTCGATGCGCTGGCTGTCCAGCTCGTTCTCGGTGTAGATGATGTCACGCAGGGCGCTGAACAGCATCTCACGGGTGCTGGCGATCATTTCACCATCGACGAACGCATCGGCCGGGGCATTCAGCAGTTCCAGGCGTACGCCGCGATCCTGCTGGTGGATACGCACTTCAAAGTCTTTGTAGGCGTCGAGGATGGTCTTGGCGTTGTCGATATGCGCGCCGGTGTTGAGAATGGCCAGGGCACATTGACGGAACAGGGTGTAGATGCTGCCGGTGCCGGCTTCACTCAGTTGTTGCACTTCACGCTGGGAGAGGGTTTCGAGGCTGCCCTTGGGGCTGACGGAGGCATTGATGACTTGACGTTGGGGCATTCTGATTCCTTGAAAGCACAGCCATCGCCTCCCACGGGAGCGGCGATGGCCTGGGAATGGTGGGCGCCCGAACTCGGGCGCACTGGACCGTTATTCTGGCCGCCTCACAGGCTGGGCGCAAACACCGTCCGGCACCATCATGCCGCAGAACTTACTGAATCAGCTTCCAGTTTTTGTAGAAAACCCGACGCAGGGTGAAGACCAGGCCGGCAAAGCCTGAGATCACGGCGTTGAGCACGCCCGGCAGCGGGGTCGGGCGCACGATATCGATGAACAGGCAGTAGCGTTTCGCATTGTTCTTGTTGAAGGACGCATGCATCAAGGTGTCATCGAAAATAAACAATGGGTCGTCGTGCCAGTAGTGCTTGTGCTTGCCCACCTGAATGTAGACGCCTTCATGGTGCGGTGCCGGTGCCATGTTGTAGAGCACGCGGAACATCATGCGCAGGGGGCCGAAATGGAAGGAGGTCGAGCGGTTCTCGTTGAATACCGAGACGCCGATGGTCTTCACAAACGGCAGTTTCTTGCGCAGTTGCGGGATGTCCAGGGTGGTTTCGATCGGTCGGCCGTACCATTGGAAGAACAGCATGCCGCGCTTCTTCTCGGCCATGCGCTCATCCAGGTAACTGATGATTTCATCTTTGTTGGCCATGGCGTCATCGATCACCTGTTGCAGGTCCTCGCGCCAGGCGGGCGGCAGGTCGCGCATGGTGTAAACATGGCGGTTGCGGCTGCTCAACAGGTCGAACAATGTATTGAACGGTGCCAATATCCACGTATTGCGGCCGTTCCCGATGAAGTACTTCTTGATGGTGTCACGGTCATACAGGCCGTTGCGCAGGAAATCGTACAGGCCGCAGAACACCACCAGCAGCAGAAATACCAGGCTGGTGCGTGGGAAGCAGTAGATAAACAGCAGAACGCCAAGCACCCAGGCAACTGATACCAGCTTTTTGCGAACAGCACTTTTACTCATGAAACATGGCTCCGGACCGGAAACAAAGCGAAACAATCCGCCCATGATAGGACTTTATGACGTTGCCTGGCGGTTTAAATATTGCGAATTTGTGAAGCCCCGGCACAATTTTTAACAGGTGTTATGGCCGTCCTGATGTTTTGTGGATTGAATTTTGAGAACAGAAGATTTGCGTCTATCGTGACGCTTCGGTTTTTCGGACGTCATAGACCGGTACGATTGAAGTTGAATGGCCACTATTGGCCTTCGGCACCTTGGAAGAGGCAGAATTTTTATGATCATCAAACCGCGGGTTCGTGGCTTTATCTGTGTGACCGCTCACCCTGTTGGCTGTGAAGCGAACGTCAAAGAGCAGATCGACTACGTCACCCAACACGGCGCCATCGAAGGCGGCCCGAAAAAGGTGCTGGTCCTCGGCGCCTCCACCGGTTACGGCCTGGCCGCGCGCATCAGTGCTGCGTTTGGTTGCGGCGCCGACACCCTGGGCGTGTTTTTTGAGAAGGAAGGCGAAGAAGGCAAGCTGAGCTCCGCCGGCTGGTACAACAGCGCCGCGTTCGAGAAGTTTGCCGTCGAAAAAGGCCTGTACGCCAAGAGCATCAACGGCGACGCGTTCTCCGACGAGATCAAGCGCCTGACCATCGAAACCATCAAGAAAGACCTGGGCAAGATCGACCTGGTGGTCTACAGCCTGGCCGCGCCGCGCCGTACCGACCCGCAAGGCGTGGTGCACAACTCCACCCTCAAGCCTATCGGCAAGGCTGTGACCCTGCGCGGTATCAACACCGACAAGGGTGTTGTGGTCGACACCACCCTTGAGCCGGCCACCCAGGAAGAAATCGACGGCACCGTCAAAGTGATGGGTGGCGAAGATTGGCAACTGTGGATCGACGCCCTGCGTGACGCCGACGTGCTCGCCGAAGGCGCCAAGACCACCGCCTTTACCTATCTTGGTGAGAAGCTGACCCAGGACATCTACTGGAACGGCTCCATCGGCGAAGCCAAGAAAGACCTGGACAAGAAGGTCCTGACCTTGCGCGACAACCTCGCCGCGCTGAAGGGCGACGCCCGTGTGTCGGTACTCAAGGCCGTGGTCACCCAGGCCAGCTCGGCCATCCCGATCATGCCGCTGTACCTGTCGCTGCTATTCAAAGTGATGAAAGAGCAGGGCACCCACGAAGGTTGCATCGAGCAGGTCTACGGCCTGTTCAAGGACAGCCTGTACGGCAAAGAGCCCAAGCTGGACGCCGACGGTCGCCTGCGTGCCGACCTGGCCGAGCTGGAACCGAAAGTCCAGGACGCCGTGGCGGCCCTGTGGAACCAGGTCACCGACGAAAACGTCAACGAGATCAGCGATTTTGCCGGCTACAAGGCAGAATTCCTGCGCTTGTTCGGCTTTGAAATCGACGGCGTGGATTACGACGCTGACGTGAACCCGACTGTGAAGATCAATGGCCTGATTCAAGCCTGAGACGCAGTCTGAAAGTGGGAGGGAGCTTTGCCTCCCTCCCACTTTTCTCGTGTAAACCTGAAAGGTTCTTACACCCCCCCCTCGCGCTCCCACCTTCCCTCACAATCTGCCAGACTCCTTCGGCTATCAAGCCACGCTAACGGAGGATCTGATGACGATTCGTGCAGTAGTTTTTGATTTTGGCGGTGTCCTGTTCGACTGGAACCCGCAACATCTGTATCGCAAGCTGATTGCCGGCGACCAAGAGCGGCAATGGTTTCTCGATAACATCTGCACCCAAGCCTGGAACACCGAGCAGGACGCTGGCCGCAGCCTGGCGGACGGCACGCGCCGCCTGATCGAGCAATACCCTCAACACGAACCCTTGATCCAGGCTTACTACGACCGCTGGCACGAGATGCTGCGCGGCCCGTTGCCCGAAGGCGTGGCGATTCTCGAAGCGCTGCACGCAGCCGGCATGCCTCTGTTCGGGCTCACCAACTGGTCGGCCGAGACGTTCCCTTATGCGCGTGCCAACTACCCATTCCTGCAGCGCTTTCGCGACATCGTGGTGTCGGGCGAGTTGAAGCAGATCAAGCCGGACGCGGCGATCTATCACGCGAGCCTGGAACAGGTGCGCGCCCATCTGCCGGATATCCAGCCAGGCGAAGTGGTGTTTATCGATGACGTCGCCGGCAATGCCGAGGCGGCGGTCGCACTCGGTTGGCAGGGCATTCACCATGTCTCGGCCGAGCGTACGGCTGCGCGTCTGCGTGAGTTGGGCGTGGCGTTCTAGCGCGCCCACTTTTCCATGACGAAGTCGACGAAGGCACGCAATTTGGGCAGGCGATAGCGGTCCTGGCGGTACAGCAGGTGCATAGGGCGGCAGGGCAGTTGATAGTCGGTCAACAGCGCCACCAGTTTTCCGGCCTGCAGGTCGGGTCGGACGAGGGCGTCAGGTAGCATCACGATGCCCATGCCCTGTACCGCCGCCTGATGCAGGCCTTGGGAGCTGTTGATCGTCAGCGAGCCGGACACGGCAACTTCCACTTCGCCTTCCTGGCCGGTCATGCGCCACAGTTTGTCGGCATTGCGCCAGTCGTCGGTCGAGGGGTACGCGAACGCCAGGCAATCGTGCTGTCGCAGGTCCTTGGGCACCTGCGGCGTACCGCGTCGCGCCAGGTAAATCGGTGAGGCGCAGAGGGTCAGGGTGTAGTCCTGCATGGGCCTGGCGATCAGGCTTGAGGGTTCCAGCTCGCCCAGGCGAATCGCCACGTCGAAGCCGCTGTCGACCAGGTCCATGCGCTGATTGCTCAGCACCACGTACAGATTGATCAGGGGGTAGCGCTGGGCAAATTCGCTCAAGGCCGGCGCCAGTCGCTCTGTGCCGAACACTGGAGGGGCCGTGATGCGCAAGGTGCCTTTGGGAGCGTCGCTATGGGCTTGCTCCGCCCATTGCTCCGAGTCAGCCACCAGCCCGAGCACTTCCAGGCAACGTTGGTAATACTGCCCGCCGAACTCCGTAAGGCTTTGTTTGCGGGTGGTGCGCTTGAGCAGGCTGACGCCCAGTCTTTGTTCCAGGGCGCGCAAGTGGTTGCCGACCATGGTGGTCGACATGCCGCAGGCGTGCGCCGCGGCGGTCATGCTGCCAGCTTCCACCACTTTCACGTACACCGACATTGCCTGGAACAGATCCATTATCAAGTCCTGGTTTAAAGTCATTGCAGGAATGTGCAGTTTATCCAGCTTGGGTGGCTAACGATACTGGACCCATCACAATGATGCACTGGAGCCCGCCGCCATGACCGCCGCCTGCCTGATGGACACTTATCAACCCTTGGCCTTGAGTTTTACCCGTGGCCTGGGCACACGCCTGTGGGACCAGCAGGGCCGTGAATACCTCGATGCAGTGGCCGGTGTCGCAGTGACCAATGTGGGGCATTCCCATCCGAAGCTGGTGACGGCCATCAGTGAGCAGGCCGGTTTGTTGCTGCACACTTCCAACCTCTACAGCATTGACTGGCAACAACAGCTGGCTCGGCGCCTGACCCAGTTGTCCGGCCTGGACCGTGCGTTCTTCAACAACTCCGGTGCCGAAGCCAACGAGACGGCACTGAAGTTGGCGCGCCTGCATGGCTGGAAAAAAGGCATAGAGCAGCCGTTGGTGGTGGTCATGGAGAATGCCTTTCATGGCCGTACCCTGGGCACTATGGCGGCCAGCGACGGGCCGTCGGTGCGCTTGGGTTTCCAGCGCTTGCCGGGGGATTTTCTCAAGGTGCGCTTCGGCGATATGGCGGCTCTGGAAGCGCTCACGCTACAGTTCGGCTCGCGCATCTCGGCCGTCTTGCTGGAACCTGTCCAGGGCGAAAGTGGCGTGTTGCCCGCACCGCCCGGTTACCTGAAAGCCCTGCGTGATCACTGCACGCGCCACGGTTGGCTGATGATGCTCGACGAAATCCAGACCGGTATCGGCCGTACCGGCACCTGGTTTGCCTTCCAGCACGAGAGCATTACCCCGGACGTAATGACCCTGGCCAAAGGCCTCGGCAACGGCGTGCCGATCGGTGCTTGCCTGGCGCGCGCTGCAGTGGCTCAGTTGTTCACCCCGGGCAGCCATGGCAGTACCTTCGGCGGTAACCCGTTGGCGTGCCGCGTGGGTTGCACCGTGCTGGATATTATTGAAGAGCAAGGTTTGCTGCAGAACGCCGCGCAACAGGGCGAACGCTTGTTGGCGCGGTTGCGGGTGGAACTGAGCGAGCACCCGCAGGTGCTGGCGATTCGCGGGCTGGGCTTGATGATCGGTATCGAGCTGGCCAGCCCTTATCGCGACCTGACCCAGCGAGCCGCCCAGGAACATGGGCTGTTGATCAACGTGACGCGGGGCAAGATCATCCGCCTGTTGCCGCCGTTGACCCTGGCGGGCAAAGAGGTCGATATGATCGTGAGGGCAATCACCCGTTTACTGGACCATTAAGCCATTCCTGGTTCAACGTCTCGGTATCGCCCAGGTATTCCAGCAGCCACGCCATGGCCGGAGACAGTTTGTTCTGGGCCCAGGCCACGCACGACGGGCTGGCCGGGAACGGTCTGCGCAACTGCAGCGCGACCAGTTCACCGCGTTCGATCCATGGCAACACCTGATGCGCCGGCGCCATGCCGACGCACAGGCCGTCGCGCAGGCAATCCAGCGCCGAGGCCCAGTTGGGCACCACCAGGCGCCGTTGGTTATCCAGGGTCCAGGTATCGCGCTTGGGCAGGTTGCGCGAGGTATCGGTCATGCACAGTGACGCGAACGGGCGCAATTGATCATCACTGAGCAAACCTTCAACCGCCGCCAATGGGTGCTTGGCGCTGGCCACGCACAACCAGTTCAGCAAGCCCATGTCGCGAAAGGTGAAGTGGCTGGCCACCGGAACCGCACTGGTGGCGCCGATGACGATGTCGGTGCGCTCATCGGCCAGGGCGTCCCACACGCCGTTGTACACTTCGTACTCCAACAGCAATTCCACCTCGGGAAACTGCCGGTAGAAGTCCAACACCAACTGGCGGCAGCGCTGCGGTTTGACGATGGAGTCAACGGCGACTTTCAATTGACCGCTCCAGCCGTTCGCCACTTGCTGGCATAAACGCCGCGTGCCGAGCATTTTTTTCATCACACCACGGGCTTCGTCGATAAACAGGCGGCCGGCCGGGGTCAGTTCGACATCGCGATGCCGCCGCACAAACAGAGGCACCGCCAGCCATTCTTCAATCTGACGCACCGTGTAGCTGATGGCCGAGGGTACGCGGTGCAACTCCTGGGCCGCGGCGCTGAAGCTGCCATGGCGTGCCACGGCATCGACTACATCCAGGGAGTATTCGGACCACATGGGACTTGCCTTCAAAAATATTGATAAGAGTGTCCAATTATTATCGCTTCACAGCAAAACTGTCAGCTTCATAATGGGCGTCGGTCAACAAATTGTTTGATGGCAAGTTCTCAAAGGTTTCGATGAAAAATTCGTTTGGTTTTACGGGGTATCTGGCGGGGCTGAGCATGCTCGGTTATCTCGCCATGGACATGTACTTGCCGGCATTCGGTGCCATGGGCGAGCAGTTGCAGATTGGTGCGGGTGCCGTGGGCGCCAGCTTGAGTATTTTCCTCGCCGGTTTTGCGGTGGGGCAGTTGTTGTGGGGGCCGTTGTCTGACCGTCTGGGGCGCAAGCCGATCCTGCTCACGGGCCTTAGCCTGTTTGTGCTGGGCTGCCTCGGCATGTTCTGGGTCGAGACCGCGCCGCAGTTGCTGGCATTGCGCTTCATACAGGCGATTGGCGTGTGTTCCGCCGCGGTGAGTTGGCAGGCCCTGGTGATCGACCGCTACCCGGCCGACAAAGCTCACCGTGTGTTTGCCGGCATCATGCCGCTGATGTCGCTGTCGCCGGCCCTGGCGCCGTTGTTGGGGGCGCTGGTGTTGAATCACTTTGGCTGGCAGGCGATCTTCGGGGTCTTGCTGGGTGTGGCGCTGTTGTTGCTGCTGCCGACGCTGTTCCTGCGCAAAATGCCGAAACGTCAGGCAGAGGAGGGCAAACCTTCACGCCTGGGGTACGGCCAGTTGCTGACGTCTCGCGTGTTCATCGGCAATGTAATGATCTTCGCTGCGTGTTCCGCCAGTTTCTTCGCTTGGCTGACCGCTTCGCCGTTTATCCTTGGTGGCATGGGCTATAGCCCGAATGACATTGGCCTGAGCTATGTGCTGCCGACCTTGGCGTTTCTCATCGGTGGCTACAGTTGCCGCAGCGCACTGCAGCGTTACCAGGGTAAAACCCTGCTGCCGTGGTTGCTGCTGGCCTACTGCATCAGCATGGTGGCGTTGTATCTGGTCGCCACATTGACGGTGCCGACCCTCACCACGTTGCTGATCCCGTTCTGCCTGATGGCATTGGTCAACGGCGCCAGTTACCCCATCGTGGTGGCGAATGCGCTGATGCCGTTTGCGGAAAACTCCGGCAAGGCGGCGGCCCTGCAAAACACCCTGCAGCTGGGCCTTTGCTTTCTCAGCAGCCTGCTGGTGTCGTCGATGCTCGACCAGCCGTTGCTGATTACCGTGATCGTGATGCTGGCGACCGCGCCGATGGCGGTGCTGGGGTATTGGTTGGCGCGGTCGAAGACGGATCATTCGGAATTGGCCAACGCGTGAACTGACAACCTGTTCAAAAAATGTGGGAAGGCACCGTCCTCCCACATTTTGATTGGGGTCTTCGGTTAGAACGTGACTTCCATATTCAGCGTCGGCGTAGATGTGCGGCTGCCCCGGCCGCCGTCAACGCCGAACTTGTTGTGCCAGTACTCGTAGCCCAGCCCGAGATACAGGTTCGGCTTGACGCTTTTCCCCGGCCGCACCGCCACCATCAACGCCGTGCGCATCAGCGCTTCCGGCGCAGTATCGCGGCCGTGGTAGTCCTCGCCTTTTTCCCCGACATAATTGATGAAACCCTGGAATTTGGCCGCATGGTTGGCGATTTCAAACGGGCGCATCCACGTCAGGTTGAGCATGTAGGTGTCGTCGAAGGTGTGATTGGACTCCTTCGCACCTGGGATGCCGGTATGGTTTCGTTCCTTGTAGTACAAAAGGCTCAGGTCCAGCACGCCGACGGTGTTGAATTTCAACGTCGGGCCGGCTACCAGTGCGCGCTTTTTGGCCGAGGCGAAGTTGTTGTTGCGGTTGGCGTCAAAGCCCAGTGTCAGCGCGTAGTCCTTGATCAGCCCGGTACCGAGCGGCACATCGAATACCCGCGACGCGTACAACTGGTGCCGATAGACGGCATACACCTCACTGCCGCCATGGTCGGTGCCCTTGCGTGGGTCGCGGCTGTCGGAGAGGAACACATCGAGATTGAGGTAGTTGCTGCCGTACTGGTAGCCGCTGGCGTGGGTAAAACTGTAGATGCGCTTGCTGAAGTCGTCGGGGTTATTCGGGTTGGTGAAGT
This sequence comes from Pseudomonas sp. MWU13-2517, assembly GCF_023242545.1. Taxonomy (NCBI): domain Bacteria; kingdom Pseudomonadati; phylum Pseudomonadota; class Gammaproteobacteria; order Pseudomonadales; family Pseudomonadaceae; genus Pseudomonas; species Pseudomonas sp. MWU13-2517. The sequence goes on from NZ_JALMFA010000002.1 coordinate 224,701, forward strand.
GCTGTCCGTAGCGAAATCCCAAGCTGTTGTTCATCCATTCCACTGCAACGGCCTCCCCACCGCCGAGGAGAGTGAGGGCAACGGTTGCACCTTGTAATGCCTTTTTCATTGTTTCAGGTCCTTTGGCGTTCTGGCTCATGACGGCCGGATTGTTTTTGTAACGCCGTTGGAGGGTATCTTGTTCAATTGTTTGTATACAACTCTATGGACATCGAGCCATGACATTGCATACAGTGCTTGCACAACAAAAACAGAGAACCCCTCACCATGACTATTCCGAAGGCGTCATCGCAGCGGCCAGAAGATGAAAATCTCGGCGTCGCCGCCAATATGGCTTACGGCCTGCAGCACGTGCTCACCATGTACGGCGGCATCGTCGCGGTACCGTTGATCGTCGGCCAGGCGGCCGGCTTATCACCCGCGGATATTGGCCTGCTGATCGCGGCCTCGTTGTTTGCCGGTGGTTTGGCGACCTTGTTGCAAACCCTTGGCCTGCCGTTCTTCGGTTGTCAGCTGCCGCTGGTGCAAGGCGTTTCGTTCGCCGGTGTGGCGACGATGGTGGCGATTGTCGGCAGTGATGGCGCCGGTGGCGTGCCGGCGATTCTCGGGGCGGTGATGGCCGCGTCGTTTATCGGGTTGTTGATCACGCCGGTATTCTCAAGGATCACCAAGTTCTTCCCGCCGCTGGTGACTGGCATCGTCATCACCACCATCGGCCTGACCCTGATGCCCGTTGCGGCACGGTGGGCCATGGGCGGTAATAGCCGTGCGCCCGATTTCGGCAGCATGGCGAATATAGGCCTGGCCGCATTGACCCTGGTACTGGTGTTGCTGCTGAGCAAGATCGGCAGCGCGACCATTTCACGCTTGTCGATCCTGCTGGCGATGGTGATAGGCACGGTGATCGCGGTATTGCTCGGCATGGCCGACTTTTCCGGCGTGACCCAGGGGCCGATGTTCGGTTTCCCTGCACCCTTCCATTTCGGCGTGCCTACCTTCCATGTGGCCGCGATCATCTCCATGTGCATTGTGGTCATGGTAACGCTGGTGGAAACCTCGGCGGATATCCTGGCCGTGGGCGAGATCATCGATACCAAAGTCGATTCCAAGCGCCTCGGTAACGGCCTGCGTGCTGACATGCTGTCGAGTATGTTCGCGCCGATTTTCGGTTCTTTCACTCAGAGTGCGTTCGCACAGAATGTCGGGCTGGTGGCGGTGACCGGAGTGAAAAGTCGTTTTGTGGTGGCCACGGGCGGCGTGTTCTTGGTGGTGCTCGGCTTGCTGCCCTTCATGGGGCGAGTGATCGCAGCGGTGCCGACCTCGGTACTCGGGGGAGCCGGTATTGTGCTGTTCGGCACCGTGGCGGCCAGTGGCATTCGCACCTTGTCCAAGGTGGACTATCGCAACAATATGAACCTGATCATCGTCGCCACTTCAATCGGTTTCGGCATGATCCCCATCGCGGCGCCGAGTTTCTATGATCACTTTCCTACTTGGTTTGCGACGATTTTCCATTCGGGGATCAGTTCGTCGGCGATCATGGCCATTTTGCTGAACCTGGCGTTCAACCACTTCACCGTCGGTAATTCGGACCAGCAATCGGTGTTCGTGGCGGGGACGGAGCGCAGTTTGTGCTTCCACGATGTGGCGGCACTGCGTGACGGGGATTACTTCAGTGGCGGCAAGTTGTTTGATGCACAGGGGACGGAGATCCCGTTACTGGCCGATGTGCCGAAGAAGTCGGCAAAGCCTGAGACCAGCGAGGTCTGAACGGTGGGGGCGGGCTTGCTCGCGAAGGCGGTGGCTCGGTTGAAATAACCGCGGCTGGCACACCGTCTTCGCAGGCAGGCACGCTCCCACATTTGGCAATCATCCAGCCTTGCGTTCGGAGTGCTTCGCCGAACACGCCTCATCCAGAAACTTCACCACTGTTCCCATGCACGCCTGGCGTTCTTCCACGTGGGGCATGTGGCTGGAGTCTTCAAACAGTGCCCAGCGCACGTCCGCGATCTCATCCAGAAACGGCTTGACCACCAGCGGAGTGGCCTCGTCGTGTCGACCGGAGATCACCAGCGTCGGTACGTTGATCGCCGACAGGCGGCCAATCACGTTCCAGTCTTTCAAGCTGCCGATGACGTGAAACTCGGTCGGGCCGCTCATGGCGTGGTACACGGTCGGGTCTGAATCAACCTGGGCGAAGGTACGTGCCACCTCTTCCGGCCATGGGTTGACCCGGCATACGTGCTGGTCATAGAAAACCCGCGAAGCGGCCAGGTATTCCGGGTCCTGGTAGGTGCCGGCCTGTTCGTGCTTGAGCAGGGTTTCATGCACGCCTTCCGGCAACAATTTGCGCAGGCGGTTGGCCTCGCTGACCCAGGTGCGCATGCACGTTGGCGAGTTGGCCGGGATAAACGCGCGCAGGCCCTTGGGCTGCAGGATCGCATGTTCGCTGCCGAGCATACCGCCCCAGGACTGGCCGAGGATCGCGTAGTTATCGCTGATCTGCAGGTGGTCCAGCAGGTTGTTCAGCTCTTCGAGGAACAGGCCGATGGTCCAGAACGATGGGTCTTTGTCGGGCAGGTGAGTGGAGCGGCCATTGCCCAGTTGGTCATAGTGAATGACCGCATGACCACTGGCGGCGACGTCCTTGAAGGCGTCGACATAGTCATGGGTGCAACCAGGGCCGCCATGGATGATCACCAAGGGGGTGCGGCCGGTGGTCAGGTCGCCGGTGACGCGGTACCAGGTCTGGTAAGCGCCAAAGGTCGCATAGCCTTCGCGGACTTTTTCGATGAATTCCATTTCGTACCCTGCTCTGAAAAAAGGATCAGGGCCACGATAATCTGCACGGGACGTTTAGGTAACTAGCAAAACAGATAGGTTTTGCCGATGGCTCAATCTTCGAGCAGGCGGTAATGGGTGGCACGCACCACCGCCTGAACGCGGTTCTTGGCGCCCAGTTTGTGCATGGCCGAAGCCAGGTGCAGGGTGACCACCGCCAATGAACGGCTCAGTTGCGTGGCGATTTCGGCGGCGGTCAAGCCGTCGGCGGCCCATTTCAGGCACTCGCGTTCACGCTTGGTCAAATGAATGTGCGGGTAGGTGCGAAGCTCTTTGCTGAACAGCGGGTAGGCCGCTTCCTGCAAGGCGTGAGTAATGAGGCTGAAATCCGCCAGGGTCTGCTGGGCGTCCTTCAAAACCGTGTGCGCCTTGCCGATGCGCAGGCCGGTAAGGGAGGCAAAACCGCCCCGGGGCAAGTGAATGGGCACGCTGACACCGCAGGTCAGTTGCCGTTCATGGAGGTAGGACGATACCGGCGCGTGGCAGGGGTCGATGATTTTCTGCAGGGCGGTCTCGGTTTTTGCCTCGTAAGACCAGACAAACGGCGACACTGTGCTCAGCGCCAGATGCTGCACCGGGTCAATCTGGTAAAACCCTTCGCTGCACCACAAGGCCTGCCAGTCGGTCGGTGTGTTACGCAACTCCAGCACCGAGGGGGTGATCAGCGTGCCATCAAGGTCGATGGGCACCGGGGTGTAGTCATACACCAACGCATCGAAGCCCAACTGCTGGGCGAGGATGAACGTGTTGTCCATCTGTTCATCCAGGCTCCTGCCCGGCATAAGGCGGTTATTGAAGGCAGTTAGCTTGGCCAGCATCCGTTCTGCTCCCGAATTCGTTTGAATCTCGACTTGCTGCAAGTAGAATGCCACGCCCCGGCGAAGGACTGCCAGGCCAAACCTATAAGAAATACTAGGTTATGGACGCGCGGCATCCTCGGTAGTGTTGGCCTGATAAACGGCCGCTAGCTGCCAGGCCGATACAACACAAGGAATGTATACATGTGGCGTGAAATTGCCCCCGACCAGCAGTACAACGTGCAAGTCGACGGTCATAACCTCGTGGTCTACAGCTTTGGCGACGGCGATGAGGTGCTGTTGTGTCTCAACGGCGGTCCGGGCCTGCCGTGTGATTACTTGCGCGACGCCCATGGCTGGCTCAAGGACCATAACCTGCGAGTGGTTGCATTCGACCAGCTTGGCACGGGCGCATCAGCCAGACCGACCGATGTTGCCCTGTGGGAAATCCGCCGTTATGTGGAAGAAGTCGAAACCGTGCGCCAAGCCCTGGGCCTGGGGCGCGTGCACTTGCTGGGGCATTCCTGGGGCGGCTGGCTGGGTATCGAATACGCCATCCATTACCCCGACGCGCTGAAAAGCCTGATCCTGGAAAACACCGTCGGCGACATCCCGCACCTGTCTCAAGAACTTGAACGCCTGCGCAGTGCCCTGGGCAGCGAAACCGTGGCCATGATGCAACGCCACGAAGCCATGGGCACCCTGGACCACCCGCAGTACCAGGCGGCCATTACCTTGCTCAACTACCGCCACGTGTGCCGCCTGGACGAATGGCCCGAGCCGGTCAAGCGCTCCCTCGGCGACTGGAACATGGGACCGTACGAAACCATGCAAGGCCCCAACGAATTTCTGTACATCGGCAACCTCAAGGACTGGAACCGCATCCCCGAGATGGCCGGGTTCAAGATGCCGATATTGATCACCACCGGCCAACATGACGAGCTGACCCCGGCCTGCGCCATGCGCATGAAGCAGGCCGCCAGGCACGCCGAGTTGCACGTGTTCCCCAACAGCAGCCATATGCCGTTTTATGAAGAGCCCCAGGCATATTTTCCGGTATTGCTGGACTTTCTCGCTCGTCACCGAGGCTGACGGATGAACCTGGCGCGCTATCGCTTTGTGCTCTCCCGGCCGCTGCAGTTGCTGCCGGTGTTGTTCGGCATCAGCCTGATCACCTTTGTGCTGGTGCGCTCGATCCCCGGCGACCCGGCGCGGGCCTTGCTAGGCTCGCGCAGCACACCGGATGCGCTGCTGAAAATCCGCGCCCAGTACGGTCTTGATCAGCCTCTGTGGCTGCAATATTTCTACTTCCTCAAGAACCTGCTCAATGGCGATCTCGGCCAGTCGCTGCTGTACAAGGTTGATGCGCTGAAGCTGATCGTCACCCGCATCGAGCCGACCCTGGTGCTGGTACTGGGCAGTGTGGTGCTGGCGCTGCTGATTGCGCTGCCGTTGGCGACGCTGGCGGCACGCAATAAAGGTGGGTGGGTGGACAACCTGGTCCGCGTGTTCACCACGGTCGGCCTGGGCATGCCGGCATTCTGGCTGGGCTTGATGTTGATCCTGTTGCTGAGTGTGCAATGGGGCTTGTTCCCGGTGTCCGGCTATGGGCGGACCTGGCTGGATAAGGCCCACCATATGCTGTTGCCCTGCCTGACCATCGCGCTGGCGCTGTCGGCGGTGCTGGTACGCAACCTGCGGGCGAGCATGTTGATGGAGTTGCAGGCCGACCACGTCACCGCTGCACGGGCGCGCGGGCTGTCGGAGGCCGCGGTGTTCCGCCGGCATGTGCTGCCCAACTCACTGGTGCCGGCGGTCAACCTGCTGGCAGTGAATATCGGCTGGCTGATCAGCGGCACCGTGGTAATCGAGAGTCTGTTCGCGATTCCGGGCATTGGCCAATTGCTGGTGCGCGGTATCTTTACCCGCGACTACATGGTGGTGCAGGGCGTGGCGATGGTGCTGGCCTGTGCGACGGTGGTGGTCAACTTCCTCGCCGATGTGGTGACGGTGGCCCTCGACCCGCGAGTGAAGATGCAATGAGCAGCCGCCCGCTGATCGCCCCGTGGCGCTTGCGCCTGCGGTTTGGTTTTCGCAACGGTCGGCTGACCGCGGCCTGGGGGCTGTTGATCCTGTTCGGCTGGTTGGCCCTGGCGCTGTTCGCGCCGTGGATCGCGCCCTATGACCCGATTGCGCAGAACACTGACCTCAGCCTGCTGGCGCCGAGCGCGGCCCATCCCTTCGGCACGGACAACTATGGCCGAGACATCCTTTCACGGGTGATCTGGGGTGCGCGCATCGACCTGCAACTGGCCATCGTCGGGGTGATTTTTCCGTTCATGATCGGCACCTTCGTCGGCGCGGTTTCCGGCTACATAGGCGGGCGTTTCGATAGCTTTTGCATGCGCGTGATCGACGTGATCCTGGCGTTTCCGTTCCTGGTGCTGATGCTGGCGATCATGGCTATCCTCGGCCCGGGCCTGAAGAGCTTCTATATCGCCATGGCGTTGGTAGGCTGGGTATCCTATGCGCGGCTGATCCGCTCCCAGATCCTGGTGCTCAAGGAAAGCGACTTTGCCCTGGCCGCCAAGAGCCTGGGCTTCGGCCATGGGCGCATTCTGTTCCGGCATTTGCTGCCCAATGCGATGTTCGGTTCGATCGTGTTTTCCATGTCTGACGCCGTGCTGGTGCTGCTCAACGGTGCCGCCGTGAGTTACCTCGGCCTGGGCGTGCAACCGCCGACTGCCGAGTGGGGGACGATGGTGGCCGAAGGGCAAGCGTTTATCACCACGGCGTGGTGGATCTGCACCTTTCCGGGCTTGGCCATCGTGACCCTGGCCATGGGCTTCAGCCTGCTGGCCGACGGTGTGGCGCACGTGTTGGGGGACCGCTCATGAGCTTGCTGCAAGTGCGCGACCTCAGCGTGATCGCCAACAACACCGGGCGCGATGTGACCCTGGTGGACCGCGTGTCCTTCGACTTGGCTGAAGGTGAAATCCTCGGCCTGGTGGGGGAAAGCGGCTCGGGTAAGACCATGGCCTGTCGCGGCTTGATGCGTCTGCTGCCATCGCCCGGCTTACGCGTGCAAGGCGGCGCGGTGCGACTGGCCGGCCAAGACCTGTTGTCACTGGATGACGCCGGCATGCGTGCCGTGCGCGGCGGCCAACTGGGCATGATCTTCCAGAACCCCAGCAGCCACCTCGACCCGTTGATGCGTATCGGTGAGCAGATTGCCGAGGGCATTCGCCTGCATCAGGGGGCGTCGAAAAAAGAGGCGCGATGGCAGGCCATCGAGGTGCTGCGTCAGGTAGGCATCCCCGACCCCCAGGCGCGGGTCGACAACTACCCTCACGAATTTTCCGGCGGCATGCGCCAGCGCGCCATGATCGCCGTGGCGTTGGGCTGCAACCCGAAAGTACTGATTGCCGATGAGCCCACCACGGCGCTGGATGTGACGGTGCAGGCGCAAATCCTGCGCCTGTTGCTGGACCTGCGCGACCAGCGGGGCCTGTCGATCATCATGATCACCCATGATCTCGGCGTGGTGGCGCAGACCTGTGATTCCATTGCGGTGATGTACGCCGGGCGCCTGTGCGAACACGGCAGCAAATACGACGTGCTGGCGCGTCCGCAACATCCTTATACCGCCGGCCTGATCGATTGCCAGCCGGCCCACAGCAGCGGCCATGCCTTGCTGCGCACCATTCCCGGCCAACCGCCGTTGCTGGATGCGTTACCGCGTGGTTGCCGCTTCAGCCCACGTTGCCCGCAGGTCGGCGCGTTGTGTACTGAATGGCTGCCCGAAGGCGCGCAGGTAGCGTGCCACTATCCATTGGGAGAGCGCCCATGAGCCTGTTGCAGATCAAGGACCTTGAGGTGCGCTTCGCCGCGTCCGGCAGTGGTGTGTTCGGTCTGAACAAGCAGTGGGTGAGGGCCGTCAATGGTGTCTCACTGAACCTGGGCGCCGGGGAAACCCTCGGGTTGGTGGGCGAATCCGGCAGCGGTAAAAGTACGTTGGGCCGGGCGATTTTGCACCTCAACCCGATCAGCGCCGGCCAGGTACTGTTCGATGGTATCGACATGGCCCACGGCAGCGCTATCGACATTGCCCGCCTGCGCCATGAAACCGCGATGATCTTCCAGGATCCGTACGCCGCGCTGAACCCACGCCACACGGTCGGCGAAACCCTTGCCGAAGTGTTGCGGGTACAGCGCAAGGTCACACCGCAGGACATTCCACGTCGGGTCGATGAGCTGCTCGATCTGGTCGGGCTGCGCCCGGAGCTGGCCAGCCGCAAACCCGGCTCCCTCAGTGGCGGCCAGTGCCAGCGGGTCGGTATCGCACGCGCATTGGCGGTGGAGCCGCGCTTGATCATTGCCGATGAGTGCGTGGCGGCGCTGGATGTGTCGATCCAGGGCCAGATCATCAACCTGTTGCTGGAGCTGCAGCAGCGCATGAACCTGGCGATCCTGTTTATCGCTCATGACCTGGCCATTGTGCGACGCCTGTGCGACCGCGTGGCGGTGATGTACCTGGGCAAGATCGTCGAAGAAGGGCCCGTAGAGGCGGTGTTCACCGCACCGCGCCATCCCTATACGGCGGCGTTGATTGAGGCGATTCCCGAGATCGATCCCCGTCGGCCGTTACCGGCTGAACCCTTACCGGGCGAGCCACCAAGCCCGTTGAATTTACCTACAGGTTGCGCCTTTCACCCGCGTTGCCGGCACGCCCGGCCTCTGTGTTCCGTGGTGTTGCCGCCTACCCATTTCCTGCACGAGCATCGGTACAGTTGCGTGCTTGAAGAGCCGTTGACCCTTTCTGCCGTCTATCAACAAGGAGTTCAGACATGCAATCCCGTCACTTGAAGTTGCTCGCCGCCGCCACATTGACCGCTTGGTCGCTGACGGCCGGGCTGGCACACGCCGCTGGCGTCCTGACCATCGGCTGCCGTGAAGACAGCACCACGTTCGACCCGATCAAAAGCGCGCAAAATCGCGACACCTGGGTATTCGCCAACGTCTACGACACCCTGGTGCGCGTGGACAACCTGGGCACCGAGATGGAGCCGGGGCTGGCCGAAAGCTGGGACATTTCCAAGGACGGCCTGACCTACACCTTCAAGCTGCGCGATGCGAAGTTCTCCGACGGTTCGCCAATCACCGCCGACGATGCTGCGTTCAGCCTGTTGCGGATCCGCGACAACAAAGCCTCGCTGTGGAGCGATCCGTTCAGCCTGATCAACACCGCCAAGGCCACGGACGCGAAAACCCTGGTGGTCACCCTGAAAACTCCCGCCGTGGCTTTCCTCTCGCAACTGGCGTCGCCCACCGTATCGATCCTGTCGGAAAAGGCCATGACCCAGATGGGCGAAGACGCGTACTCGGAAAAGCCGGTGACCTCGGGCGCGTTTACCGTGGATGAGTGGCGCAAGGGCGATCGGGTGATCCTGAAGAAAAACCCGAACTTCTGGCAAGCCAAGAACGTTAGCCTGGACGGCGTGGAATGGGTGTCGGTGACCGACGACAACACCCGTATGCGCATGGTGCAGAACAACGAGCTGGACACAGCGATCTTCGTGCCGTTCTCCCGGGTGGAAGAGCTGAAAAAAGACAAGAATGTGGTGATCCACTCCGACCCGTCCACCCGTGAGGATCACTTGCTGATCAACCACGCTCACGGTCTGCTGGCCAAGCAGGAAGTGCGCGAGGCGCTGGACATGGCCATTGATAAACAATCGCTGGTCAAGACCGCCACTTACGGTCAAGGCACAGTGGCTTATTCCTACATCCCGAAAGGCTCGTTGTACCACTATGCCAACAACCTGCAGCGCCCGTATGACCCGACGGCCGCTAAGAAACTGTTGGAGCAGGCCGGTGCCAAGGACTTGAAGCTCAACTACGTAGTCAATGCCGGCAACGAGGCCGATGAGCAGATCGCGGTGATCATCAAGGACCAACTGGCCAAAGTCGGCGTGACCGCCAACCTGCAAAAGGTCGACCCAACCCAGAGCTGGCAGATGTTGGTGGATGGTGAGTACGATATTTCGGTGATGTACTGGACCAACGACATTCTCGACCCGGACCAGAAAACCACCTTCGTACTGGGGCACGACACCAACCAGAACTACATGACCCGCTACAAGAATGACAAGGTCAAGGAACTGGTGGCCGCGGCGCGCATCGAGGCCGACCCGGCCAAGCGTGAGCAGATGTATGTCGAACTGCAGAAGCTGGCGAAACAGGATGTGAACTGGATCGACCTGTACTACAGCCCGTACATCAACATCTCACGCAAGAATGTGAGCAACTTCCTGCAAAACCCGCTGGGGCGCTTCACGCTTGAGGAAGTGGTGAAAAACTAGAGAGCGTCGCAATACCCCTGTGGGAGCGGGCAAGCCCGCTCCCCCATTTGGTTTTGGTTGTGTCAGTTGGCTCTTCTTTTGGCCTATTGCGCGTCGAATGCCTGGCCGTTGATGCCGGCGCTGTCCGGCCCCATCAGGTACAGGTACACCGGCATAATTTCTTCCGGCGCCGGCCTTTCCATCGGGTTTTCCCCTGGGTACGCCTGGGCCCGCATGCTGGTGCGCGTACCGCCCGGGTTGATGCTGTTGGACCGTACCGACGCGACGTCTTCCAGCTCGTCGGCCAGGGTTTGCATCAAACCTTCGGTGGCGAATTTCGACACGCCATAAGCACCCCAATACGCCCGACCCTTGCGCCCGACGCTGCTGGAGGTGAACACCACCGATGCGTCCTTGGACAGCTTGAGCAGCGGCAGCAGGGTGCTGGTCAGCATGAACATTGCGTTGACGTTCACCTGCATCACACGCATGAAGTTCTCACCGGACAACTGTTCGATCGGTGTGCGTGGGCCGATGATCGAAGCGTTATGCAGCAGGCCGTCGAGGTGGCCGAATTCCTTTTCGATCATGGCTGCCAGTTCATCGTATTGATGGGGCAGGGCGGTTTCCAGGTTGAACGGGATCACCACCGGTTGCGGCTGGCCTGCGGCTTCGATCTCGTCATACACCTGGGCCAGGTTGGCTTCGGTCTTGCCCAGCAACAACACCGTGGCGCCATGGGCGGCATAGGTTTTCGCCGCTGCCGCGCCAATCCCGCGACCGGCACCGGTCACCAGGATGATTCGGTCTTTGAGCAGGTCTGGGCGTGCGGAGTAATCAAACATAAACAACCTCGACAAAATTCACAGGAAATCCGCGTGCTTTCTGTAGGAGCGAGCTTGCTCGCGAAAAGCGTCAACGATAGCGCGGGGCATCTGGATAAACGCAATGCTCTCAGGTTTTTCGCGAGCAAGCTTCGCTCCTACAGGGGGCAGCCATGCTTCAGCAACTGCAGAGAGCGCTATCCAGTACCTTGCGCAGCTCCAGCGGGTGATCCACTACTACATCCGCGCCCCAATGGCGCGGGTTGTCGTCCGGGTGGATATAGCCGTAGGTGACCGCTGCGGTGCGGGTGCCGGCGTCGCGGCCGGACTCGATATCGCGCAGGTCATCGCCCACGAACAGCACGCTCGCCGGGTCCAGGTCGAGCATCTTGCACGCCAGGATCAGTGGTTCAGGGTCCGGCTTGCTGTTCTTCACGTGATCCGGGCAGATCAGCAGTGCCGAACGTTCGGCCAGGCCCAACTGCTGCATGATCGGCTCGGCGAAGCGCAGCGGCTTGTTGGTCACCACGCCCCATATCAGCTTGGACTTTTCAATGTCGTCCAGCAGCTCGCCCATGCCCTCGAAAAGCTTGCTGTGGATCGCGCAGCCCTTGAGGTAGCGTTCCAGGAACTCCAGGCGCAGTGCCTCGAAACCAGGGGATTCGGGGTCCATCGAGAACGTCACTGCGACCATCGCCCGTGCACCGCCGGAGATTTCATCGCGAATGTGCTGATCGTTGATCGGCGCCAGGCCACGGTCGGCGCGCATGGCCTGGCAGATGGCGATAAAGTCCGGCGCGGTGTCCAGCAGGGTACCGTCCATATCGAAGAGAACTGCTCGCAACTTCACCGGCTTACTCCTCGCGCAGGGTCTGGATCATGTAGTTGACGTCAACGTCGTTGGCCAGCTTGTAGTGCTTGGTCAGCGGGTTGTAGGTCAGGCCGATGATGTCCTTGACGGTCAGTCCTGCCTGGCGGCTCCACGCGCCCAGTTCGGACGGGCGGATGAATTTCTTGAAGTCATGGGTGCCGCGCGGCAGCAGCTTCATGATGTATTCGGCGCCGATGATGGCGAACAGGTAAGCCTTGGGGTTGCGGTTGATGGTGGAGAAGAACACCTGGCCGCCCGGCTTGACCATGCGAAAGCAGGCGCGGATTACTGAAGAGGGGTCGGGTACGTGTTCCAGCATTTCCAGGCAGGTCACCACGTCGAACTGCTCCGGCATCTCTTCGGCCAGGGCTTCGGCGGTGATCTGGCGGTATTCCACGCTTACGCCGGATTCCAGTTGGTGCAGTTGGGCGACGGCCAGCGGCGCCTCGCCCATGTCGATGCCCATCACGGTGGCACCGCGCTGGGCCATCGCTTCACTGAGGATGCCGCCGCCGCAACCGACGTCCAATACCTTCTTGCCGGCCAGGTTGACGCGTTCGTCAATCCAGTTGACCCGCAGCGGGTTGATGTCGTGCAGCGGCTTGAACTCGCTTTCGCGGTCCCACCAGCGGTGAGCCAGGGCTTCGAATTTGGCGATTTCGGCGTGGTCGACGTTGCTCATGGTGAATCCTCTAAAGCTGATAATCGGTTTACAGGCTTTGAACGCGCTGGTCCAAAACCGACATTATTCGTTTCGCCCGCTGATGCGCCGGCCCCACTCAATCGCCGAGGCGACCAGTTCCTGCTCGTTCATGCGGGTCAATCGCCGGTCGTCGAGCAACTGCTTGCCGGCGACCCAAAGGTGTTTCACACAATCGCGTCCGGTGGCGTATATAAGTTGTGAGACCGGATCGTAGATCGGTTGTTGCGCCAGGCCGGACAGATCGAAGGCCACGATGTCGGCGGCCTTGCCGACCTCCAGCGAACCAATCTCGCTCTCCAGGCCCATGGCCCGGGCGCCGTTCAGGGTGGCCATGCGCAGCGCACGATGGGCATCCAGCGCGGTGGCCGATCCGGCTACCGCCTTGGCCAGCATCGCGGCGGTGCGGGTTTCACCCAGCAGGTCCAGGTCATTATTGCTGGCGGCGCCGTCGGTGCCGATCGCAACATTGATACCCGCTTGCCACAGACGTTCCACCGGGCAGAAGCCGCTGGCCAGTTTCAGGTTCGATTCCGGGCAATGGATGACGCTGGTGTTGCTTTCTACCAGCAAAGCCAGGTCATCCTCGCTGATTTGGGTCATATGAACGGCCTGGAAGCGCGGGCCCAGCAAACCGAGGCGACCCAGGCGGGCCAATGGGCGCTCACCGGTTTGTTCCACGGCCTGTTGCACTTCGAACGCGGTTTCGTGCACGTGCATATGGATCGAAGCGTCCAGTTCTTCGGCGATCATCCGGATTTTTTCCAGGTTTTCATCGCACACGGTGTAGGGCGCGTGGGGGCCGAAGGTGATCCTGATGCGCGGGTGATGCTTGAGGTCGCCGAACACCTCGATGCCCTGGCGAATCGCCTCATCGGCGCTGGCGGCGCCGGGAATCGGGAAGTCGAGGATCGGAATGGCGATCTGCGCGCGCATGCCGCTGTTGTGTACGCAGTCGCTGGCGACTTTGGGAAAGAAGTACATGTCGGAGAAACACGTGATGCCACCCTTGAGCTGCTCGGCAATGGCCAGGTCGGTGCCGTCGCGGACAAAGGCTTCATCGACCCATTTGGCCTCGGCGGGCCAGATGTGCTTTTCCAGCCACGTCATCAACGGCAGGTCGTCGGCCAGGCCGCGAAACAGGCTCATTGCCGCATGGCCGTGGGCGTTGACCAGGCCGGGGCTGAGCAACATGCCCGGCAGTTCACGCGTCTCTTTGGTGGCGAGCTTCAAGGCGGTTTCGCGAGGCCCGATAAATGCGATTCGCCCGTCGCGAATGCCCAGGCCATGCGCTTTGAGCACTACGCCCGCGGGTTCGACGGGTACCAGCCAGGTTGGCAGTAACAATAAGTCGAGGGGGGCGGCAGTGGCGGTCATCGCAGGCGTCTTCCCAGGCAGCTATAAAAGAAGGGCGAAGTATACCCGAGCGTCCTGGCTGGCGGATCGCTATAATCGGCGGCTTTTGTTCATGAGTGCGGGGTAAGGGATGCGCGACCGACTGTTGGCTGCCGAGAAAGTAAAGGCCATCGATTGGCGTGATGGCGCGCTGCACCTGCTCGATCAGCGTGCGCTGCCGTCCCGGGAAAGCTGGGTAGCCTGTACCACGGTGGATGAGGTGGCCCAGGCCATTCGCTCGATGGTGGTACGTGGCGCGTCAGCCATCGGCATCAGCGCAGCCTACGGGCTGGTACTGGCAGCCCGCTCTCGAATCGCAGAAGGCGGGGACTGGCAGGCTGCATGGGAAGAGGACTACGCACTTTTAGCCGATTCGCGCCCAACCGCGGCGAATTTGTTCTGGGCCTTGCAGCGTATGCGTGACCGTCTGGATCGCGTCAAGAAACATGCCGATCCTTTAGCGGTGCTGGAGGCCGAAGCCATTGCGATCCATGAAAGCGACCGGGAAGCCAACCTCGTCATGGCCCAGTTGGGGGTTGAACGGATTCGCAGGCATCAAGGCAACGCCCAGGCAATCCTCACTCATGGCAATGCAGGCGCCTTGGCGACAGGCGGTGTCGGCACGGCGCTTGGGGTTATTCGCGCGGCTTTCCTCGAGGGCTTGGTCGAGCAGGTCTACGCCAACGAAACCCGCCCCTGGCTGCAAGGGTCGCGGCTGACTGCCTGGGAACTGGCGGGCGAGGGCGTTCCGGTCACGGTAAACGCCGACTCTGCCGGCGCCCATATTCTCAAGACCAAGGGCGTGACCTGGGTGATCGTCGGTGCCGACTGCATTGCCGCCAATGGCGATGTTGTCGGCAAGATCGGCACGTACCAGTTGGCGGTGTGCGCCATGCACCACGGTGTGCGCTTTATGGTAGTGGCGCCGAGTTCCACACTCGATCTGATGATGGCCACGGGGGATGATGTCACCCTCGAAGAGCGTGACACGCGCGAACTGTTGGACGTTGACGGCCAACGGTTGGACGTGAGTGCTGTTAATCCGGTGTTTGATGTGACCCCGGCAGATCTGATTGATGTGATCGTGACTGAAAAAGGTATCGTCGAGCGGCCCGACACGGCCAAGCTGGCCAAGTTGATGTGCCGTAAGCGGCTGCATTAACAGCGTTGTCGGCTGTCAGATAGCGCTCGGGGCAAGCGCCCTTTCACTGTTGAATTGTGCGCACATTCAAATCTGGGAGGGGTGCTTGCCCCCCGATTGGCCCTCGATGTCAATAAAACACTGGGATCTGCCCTCAAAAAACAGTGCCGACGCTTCTCTGAGCCCCTCTCGTCGCCCTCAAGCCTGTCATCCGTCAACTTACTATGCTCCATGCGCATCAGGGGGATAGGTGCGTGGCGGCGATTGTGATAACATCCGGCGGTTTCCAGGGCCGCCCCGAGGGGTTGCCTATAACGCGCAGATCCGTGTCATAACTCGTTGATTTGTCGTAAGTCGTTGCCAGGCACCTGCCGGCAGCGGCGAGCTTCGTTCGTCCCATATGGATGTGACGAGGTTTCACCCGAAAAAGGAATCAGGCTTCTCATGGGCGAACTGGCCAAAGAAATCCTCCCGGTCAATATCGAAGACGAGCTGAAACAGTCCTACCTCGACTACGCGATGAGCGTAATTGTCGGTCGGGCACTGCCTGATGCGCGCGATGGCTTGAAGCCCGTGCACCGGCGTGTGCTGTTCGCGATGAGCGAGCTGGGTAACGACTGGAACAAGCCGTACAAGAAATCTGCCCGTGTTGTCGGTGACGTGATCGGTAAGTATCACCCTCACGGCGACACTGCGGTGTACGACACCATCGTTCGGATGGCCCAGCCGTTTTCCCTGCGCTACCTGCTGGTAGACGGCCAGGGCAACTTCGGTTCCGTCGACGGCGACAACGCCGCGGCCATGCGTTACACCGAAGTGCGCATGACCAAGCTGGCGCACGAGCTGCTGGCCGACCTGCATAAAGAAACCGTGGACTGGGTGCCGAACTACGACGGCACCGAAATGATCCCGGCCGTCATGCCGACCAAGATCCCCAACCTGCTGGTCAACGGTTCCAGCGGTATCGCCGTGGGCATGGCGACCAACATCCCGCCGCACAACCTCGGTGAAGTCATCGACGGTTGCCTGGCCCTCATCGACAACCCCGAGCTGACCGTCGATGAGCTGATGCAATATATCCCCGGTCCGGACTTCCCGACCGCCGCGATCATCAACGGTCGCGCCGGTATCATCGAAGCCTACCGCACCGGTCGCGGTCGCATTTACATGCGTGCCCGCTCGATCATCGAAGACATCGACAAGGTCGGTGGCCGCCAGCAGATCGTCATCACCGAACTCCCTTACCAGTTGAACAAGGCGCGTCTGATCGAGAAGATCGCCGAGCTGGTCAAGGAGAAGAAGCTCGAAGGCATCACCGAACTGCGTGACGAGTCCGACAAGGATGGTATGCGCGTGGTGATCGAGCTGCGTCGTGGCGAAGTGCCTGAGGTGATCCTCAACAACCTTTACGCCCAGACCCAGCTGCAGAGCGTGTTTGGTATCAACGTCGTGGCCCTGATCGATGGCCGTCCGCGCATCCTGAATCTCAAGGAACTGCTCGAAGCCTTCGTCCGTCACCGCCGCGAAGTAGTGACTCGTCGTACCGTATTCGAATTGCGCAAGGCCCGTGAGCGCGGCCATATCCTGGAAGGCCAGGCGGTTGCGCTGTCGAACATCGACCCGGTTATCGCACTGATCAAGGCCTCGCCAACGCCGTCGGAAGCCAAGGAAGCGCTGATCAGCACGCCTTGGGAGTCCAGCGCGGTGATGACCATGGTCGAGCGCGCCGGTGCCGATTCGTGCCGTCCGGAGAACCTCGATCCGCAATATGGCATGCGTGATGGCAAGTACTTCCTGTCGCCGGAACAGGCCCAGGCCATCCTGGAGTTGCGCCTGCACCGCCTGACCGGCCTGGAGCACGAAAAGCTGCTGGCCGAGTACCAGGAGATCCTCAACCAGATAGGCGAGTTGATCCGTATCCTCAGCAGCGCCGTGCGCCTGATGGAAGTGATCCGCGAAGAACTGGAAGTGATCCGTGCCGAATACGGCGACGTGCGCCGTACGGAAATCCTTGATGCACGCCTCGACCTGACCCTGGGTGACATGATCCCGGAAGAAGAGCGCGTGGTGACCATCTCCCACGGCGGCTATGCCAAGACCCAGCCTCTGGCTGCGTACCAGGCCCAGCGTCGTGGCGGCAAAGGTAAATCGGCGACCGGCGTGAAGGATGAGGACTACATTGCTCACCTGCTGGTCGCCAACAGCCACACCACGCTGCTGCTGTTCTCCAGCAAGGGCAAGGTGTACTGGCTGAAAACCTACGAAATCCCGGAAGCTTCCCGTGCCGCCCGTGGTCGCCCACTGGTCAACCTGCTGCCGCTGGACAGTGATGAGTACATCACCACCATGCTGCCGGTCGAGGAATACACCGAAGGTCACTTCATCTTCATGGCTACCGCCAAAGGCACCGTGAAGAAGACCCCGCTGGAATCCTTCAGCCGTCAGCGCAGCGTGGGCCTGATCGCCCTGGAGCTGGATGAAGGCGACGTGCTCATCTCCGCCGCCATCACCGATGGCGAGCGTGAAGTCATGCTGTTCTCCGACGGCGGCAAGGTGACGCGCTTCAAGGAGTCCGACGTTCGTGCCATGGGCCGTACCGCCCGCGGTGTACGCGGCATGCGCCTGCCGGAAGGGCAGAAGCTGATTTCGATGCTGATCCCGGAAGAAGGCAGTCAGATTCTCACGGCTTCCGAGCGTGGTTATGGCAAGCGCACTGCCATCAGCGAGTTCCCGGAATACAAGCGTGGCGGCCAGGGCGTGATCGCCATGGTCAGCAACGACCGTAACGGCCGTCTGGTCGGTGCGGTCCAGGTGCTCGACGGTGAGGAGATCATGTTGATTTCCGACCAGGGCACCCTGGTGCGTACCCGCGTGGCTGAAGTCTCGAGCCTGGGCCGTAACACCCAGGGCGTGACCTTGATAAAGCTGATCAAGGACGAGAAGCTGGTCGGCCTGGAGCGTGTTCAGGAGCCTTCGGAAGTCGAAGGCGAGGAACTTGAAGGTGAAGAGTTTGATGGCGAGGTGATCGCGGCAGGCGATGACAACGTCGACGAGCCGACACTCGACGCTGCCGCAGACGAAGAAGAACCGCAGGAATAAGCGGACACACAGGGGGCGGATGAAGATTCGCCCCCTTGTTGTTTGTCCCTTCTGAAAGTATTGAAATACGTGTTTATTGCACCACCCCACCAGATCTAGAGTGAGATTGGATGTGAGCAAGAGAGCCTATAACTTCTGTGCCGGTCCCGCGGCGCTTCCTGAAGCAGTCCTGCAGCGCGCGCAGGGTGAACTCCTCGACTGGCATGGAAAAGGCCTCTCCGTGATGGAAATGAGCCATCGCAGCGATGAGTTTGTGTCCATCGCCACCAAGGCCGAGCAGGATCTGCGCGACTTGCTGGACATCCCATCCAACTACAAGGTGCTGTTCCTGCAGGGTGGTGCGAGCCAGCAGTTCGCTCAGATCCCGCTGAACCTGTTACCTGAAAGCGGCACTGCCGACTATATCGACACCGGTATCTGGGGGCAGAAGGCTATTGAAGAGGCCTCCCGTTACGGTCACGTCAATGTGGCGGGCACCGCCAAGCCTTACGACTATTTCGCTATTCCGGGTCAGAACGAGTGGAAGCTGTCGAAGGACGCCGCCTACGTGCACTACGTAGCGAACGAAACCATTGGTGGCCTGGAGTTCGACTGGGTGCCTGAAGTGGGCGATGTCCCGCTGGTGTGCGACATGTCCTCGGACATCCTTTCGCGCCCGATCGATGTGTCCAGATACGGCATGATCTACGCCGGTGCGCAGAAGAACATTGGCCCGAGCGGCATTCTGGTCAACATCGTCCGTGAAGACCTGCTGGGTCGCGCCCGTTCGCTGTGCCCGACCATGCTCAACTACAAGGTCGCAGCGGATAACGGCTCGATGTACAACACCCCGCCGGCCTTTGCCTGGTACTTGTCGGGCCTGGTATTCGAGTGGCTCAAGGAGCAGGGCGGCGTAGCTGCCATGGGCAAGCTGAACGAAGAGAAGAAGCGCGTCCTGTACGACTTCATCGATGCCAGCGGCCTGTACAGCAACCCGATCAATCTGTCTGACCGCTCCTGGATGAACGTGCCCTTCCGCCTGGCTGACGACCGTCTGGACAAGCCGTTCCTGGCCGGTGCCGACGAACGCGGCCTGTTGAACCTCAAGGGGCACCGTTCGGTGGGTGGCATGCGTGCTTCCATCTATAACGCCGTCGACATCCATGCGATCAACGCGCTGGTTGCCTACATGGCAGAGTTCGAAAAGGAACACGGCTAATGTCTGAGCAAGAGCTGAAGGCACTGCGCGTACGTATTGATAGCCTGGACGAGAAAGTCCTGGAACTGATCAGTGAGCGTGCGCGGTGCGCCCAGGAAGTGGCGCGGGTGAAGATGGCGTCCCTGGCGGAAGGCGAAGTGCCGGTGTTCTACCGTCCCGAGCGTGAAGCCCAGGTGCTCAAGCGCGTGATGGAGCGCAACAAAGGCCCGCTGGGCAACGAAGAAATGGCGCGGTTGTTCCGCGAAATCATGTCTTCGTGCCTGGCCCTGGAGCAGCCGCTGAAGGTGGCATACCTCGGCCCTGAAGGCACCTTTACCCAGGCCGCGGCCATGAAGCACTTCGGCCACGCGGTAATCAGCAAGCCAATGGCGGCCATCGATGAAGTGTTCCGTGAAGTGGCAGCCGGTGCGGTGAACTTTGGTGTGGTGCCGGTGGAAAACTCCACCGAAGGCGCCGTCAATCACACGCTGGACAGCTTCCTTGAGCATGACATGGTGATCTGCGGCGAAGTCGAGCTGCGCATCCATCACCACCTGCTGGTGGGCGAGAATACCAAGACTGACAGCATCAGTCGTATCTACTCCCATGCCCAGTCCCTGGCTCAGTGCCGCAAGTGGCTGGACGCCCATTACCCGAATGTCGAGCGCGTGGCGGTATCGAGCAACGCCGAAGCGGCCAAGCGGGTCAAGGGCGAGTGGAACTCGGCGGCCATCGCCGGTGATATGGCGGCTGGCCTGTATGGCCTTACGCGTCTGGCCGAGAAGATTGAGGACCGCCCGGACAACGCCACGCGCTTCCTCATGATCGGTAACCAGGAAGTGCCGCCGACCGGCGACGACAAGACTTCGATCATCGTCTCTATGAGCAACAAACCCGGCGCGCTGCATGAGTTGCTGGTGCCGTTCCACGATAACGGGATTGACCTGACGCGCATCGAGACTCGTCCTTCGCGCAGCGGTAAATGGACTTATGTGTTCTTTATCGACTTCGTCGGCCACCATCGCGACCCGCTGGTCAAAGGTGTGCTGGAGAAAATCAGTCAGGAAGCCGTGGCACTCAAGGTGCTGGGCTCTTACCCGAAAGCGGTTTTGTGAGGCTTTAACATGAGTGGCAACTTTCTCGCCCTGGCACAGCCGGGCGTGCAACAACTGTCGCCTTACGTTCCGGGCAAGCCTGTGGACGAGCTGGCGCGTGAGTTGAATCTGGATCCTGCCAATATCGTCAAGCTGGCGAGCAACGAGAACCCGCTGGGCCCAAGCCCTAAAGTGCTGGCGGCGATTCGTGAAGAGCTGGTTGAGCTGACGCGTTATCCCGACGGCAACGGTTTTGCCCTCAAGTCCCTGCTGGCGCAAAAGTGCGGTGTTGAGCTGAACCAGGTGACCCTGGGCAACGGCTCCAACGATATTCTTGAGCTGGTCGGCCGTGCTTACCTGGCGCCGGGCCTGAATGCGGTGTTCAGTGAGCACGCGTTTGCGGTCTATCCGATCGTGACCCAGGCAGTGGGCGCTGATGCGAAAGTGATTCCGGCCAAAGACTGGGGGCATGATCTGCCGGCCATGCTGGCGGCAATAGACGCGCAAACCCGCGTGGTGTTTATCGCCAACCCGAACAACCCGACCGGTACCTGGTTCGATGCTCAGGCGTTGGACGACTTCCTGCAAGATGTGCCTGAGCATGTGCTGGTGGTGCTGGACGAGGCCTATATCGAGTACGCCGAGGGCGGCGACCTGCCGGACGGTCTGGATTTCCTGGCGGCCTATCCGAACCTGCTGGTCTCGCGCACGTTCTCCAAGGCGTATGGCCTGGCATCGCTGCGGGTTGGCTATGCGCTCTCGACGGCCGTAGTGGCGGATGTGCTGAACCGTGTGCGTCAGCCGTTCAACGTCAATAGTCTCGCCCTGTCGGCGGCCTGTGCAGCGTTGAAGGATGCCGAGTACCTGGAAGAGGGGCGACGTATCAACGAAAGCGGCATGCTGCAATTGCAGAACGGTTTGCGTGAGCTGGGCCTGGGCTGGATTCCATCCAAGGGCAATTTCATTTGCGTCGATCTCGCTCAGGTGGCTGCGCCGGTATTCCAGGGCTTGCTGCGCGAAGGCGTGATCGTGCGCCCGGTGGCCAACTACGGCATGCCGAACCATCTGCGTATCACAATCGGTTTGCCGGCGGAAAACAGCCGCTTCCTGGAGGCGTTGGCCAAGGTTCTGGCCCGTGGTTGATGTCACCGCATTGCAACCTGCTGTGCCTATGATCGGCCGCCTGGTGGTGGTCGGCCTGGGATTGATCGGTGGCTCCTTTGCCAAGGGCCTGCGTGAAAGCGGGCTGTGCGGCGAAGTGGTCGGTGTGGACCTGGACCCGCAATCGCGCAAGCTGGCGGTTGAGCTGGGGGTGGTGGATCGTTGTGAGGCGGACCTGGCGCTCGCGTGCCGC
This sequence comes from Pseudomonas sp. MWU13-2517, assembly GCF_023242545.1. NCBI lineage: Bacteria > Pseudomonadati > Pseudomonadota > Gammaproteobacteria > Pseudomonadales > Pseudomonadaceae > Pseudomonas > Pseudomonas sp. MWU13-2517. The sequence continues at coordinate 246,335 of NZ_JALMFA010000002.1, forward strand.
GGCGCTGACGTGATTCAGCTCGCCGTGCCGATCCTGGCCATGGAGAAATTGCTGGCTGTATTGGCCGGCATGGACCTTGACCAGGCAATCCTGACGGACGTCGGCAGTGCCAAGGGGAATGTGGTGCGTGCGGCGCAACAGGCGTTTGGTGGTATGCCGGCGCGCTTCGTGCCGGGCCATCCGATTGCCGGTTCCGAGCAGAGTGGGGTAGAGGCATCCAATGCGCAGCTGTTTCGCCGCCATAAGGTCATCTTGACGCCGCTGGAGCAAACCGACCCGGCTGCGTTGGCGGTGGTGGATCGTTTGTGGCGTGAGTTGGGCGCGGATGTCGAGCATATGCAGGTCGAGCGCCACGATGAAGTGCTGGCCGCGACCAGTCATCTGCCGCATTTGCTGGCATTTGGCCTGGTGGATTCCTTGGCCAAGCGCAACGAAAACCTGGATATTTTTCGCTACGCCGCGGGTGGTTTCCGCGACTTCACGCGGATTGCCGGCAGTGACCCGGTGATGTGGCACGACATCTTCCTCGCCAATCGCGAAGCGGTGTTGCGCACCCTGGACACCTTTCGCAGTGACCTCGATGCCTTGCGCGACGCGGTTGATGCCGGGGATGGTCATCAATTATTGGGCGTGTTCACCCGTGCGCGGGTAGCACGTGAGCATTTCAGCAAGATCCTGGCGCGCCGGGCCTACATGGAAACCGCTGTGAACGCCGATGACCTGACCTTCCTCGCCAACCCAGGTGGCCGCTTGAGCGGAAGCATCCGGGTGCCGGGTGACAAGTCGATCTCTCATCGCTCGATCATGCTCGGTTCATTGGCCGAGGGCGTGACTGAGGTCGAAGGTTTCCTTGAAGGTGAAGATGCCCTGGCGACCTTGCAGGCGTTTCGCGACATGGGAGTAGTGATCGAAGGCCCGCACCATGGGCGCGTGACCATCCATGGCGTGGGGTTGCATGGCTTGAAGCCGGCGCCCGGGCCGATTTATCTCGGTAACTCTGGCACCTCCATGCGCCTGCTCGCCGGTTTACTCGCTGCGCAACGTTTTGACAGCGTACTGACTGGCGACGTATCCCTGTCCAAGCGACCGATGAATCGCGTGGTCAAGCCGCTGAGGGAAATGGGGGCGGTGATCGAAACCGGACCGGAAGGGCGCTCGCCGCTGACCATTCGGGGTGGCCAGTCGCTGAAAGGCCTGAGTTACGCCATGCCGATGGCCAGTGCCCAGGTCAAATCCTGTTTGTTGCTGGCAGGGTTGTACGCCGAGGGTACAACCGCGGTGGTGGAGCCTGCACCAACCCGTGACCATACCGAGCGGATGTTGCGCGGCTTCGGTTACCCGGTGGCGGTGGAAGGGGCGACTGCTTCGCTGGAGTCGGGCCATGCATTGACCGCTACTCATATAGAAGTGCCAGGGGATATTTCCTCTTCGGCGTTCTTCCTGGTGGCTGCTTCGATTGCCGAAGGCTCCGAGCTGTTGCTGGAGCATGTCGGCATCAATCCGACGCGCACCGGGGTCATCGATATCCTGCGGCTGATGGGGGCGGATATCACTCTGGAAAACCAGCGTGAAGTCGGCGGTGAGCCGGTAGCGGACCTGCGTGTGCGCGCGGCTGCGTTGAAGGGCATCGAGATTCCCGAAGCGCTGGTGCCGTTGGCAATCGACGAGTTTCCGGTGCTGTTTGTCGCGGCGGCCTGTGCCGAAGGGCGAACCGTGTTGCGTGGGGCTGCAGAGTTGCGTGTGAAGGAGTCTGACCGTATCCAGGTCATGGCCGATGGTCTGCTTGCACTTGGGGTGAAGTGTGAACCGACCCCCGATGGGATTATCATTGACGGTGGTCCGATGGGCGGTGGTGACGTGCATGCGCATGGCGATCACCGGGTTGCCATGGCGTTCAGCGTGGCTTCCCTGAGGGCGGCGGCGCCGATTCGTATCCGTGATTGCGCCAACGTTGCGACATCTTTTCCGAATTTTCTTACATTGTGTGCCCAAGTCGGCATTCGTGTTGCCCAAGAGGCTCAATTGTGAATATCAAAGCACCGGTGATTACCATCGACGGGCCAAGTGGCTCGGGCAAAGGCACGATCGCTGGCATCCTGGCCAAGCGGCTGGGCTGGTGCCTGCTGGACTCCGGCGCGTTGTACCGCTTGCTGGCGTTTGCTGCACGCAACCATGGCGTCGACCTGACCAACGAAGAATCCCTGAAGCTGCTGGCGGCGCACCTTGATGTGCAGTTCGTGGGCGCGACGGAAGGTCATCCCCAACGCATCATTCTGGAAGGGGATGATGTAACGGATGACCTGCGTAATGAACAGGTAGGCTCCTGGGCTTCCCAGGTTGCCGCGCTGCCGGCCGTGCGTGATGCGCTGCTGCAGCGTCAGCGGGCTTTCCAGGAGCCGCCGGGCCTGGTGGCCGACGGCCGTGACATGGGGACCGTGGTGTTTCCCGAGGCGCCGTTGAAGATTTTCCTGACCGCCAGTGCTGAGGAGCGGGCTCGCCGCCGCTACTTGCAGTTGAAGGGAAAAGTCGATGGTGTTAGTCTGTCGAGTCTGCTAGATGAGATCCGTGCACGCGATGAGCGTGATACCCAGCGCGCAGTAGCCCCGCTCAAGCCGGCGGCTGATGCCATACAGCTGGATTCCACGGAGTTGTCCATCGAGCAGGTGCTGGAACGCATCTTGAGCGAGATCGCCATTCGCGACATCGCCGGGTGACCAAGAAGGCCGCAGGGGACCAGTCATAGTCCTGTGGTGCTTCTTTTAATTGAAACTGACCCACACCGTCTGGGGTGTGGAGATGGGCGTATTCTTCGCCCTTATCAACAGGAATTAAAATGAGCGAAAGCTTTGCGGAACTCTTTGAAGAAAGCCTAAAAACCCTGAACCTTCAGGCAGGCTCCATCATCACCGGTGTTATCGTTGATATCGATTACCAAGCTCGCTGGGTAACCGTTCACGCTGGTCTGAAGTCTGAAGCTCTGATCCCGCTGGAACAGTTCTACAACGATGCTGGTGACCTGACTATCAAGGTCGGTGACGAAGTTCACGTTGCTCTGGACTCGGTTGAAGACGGTTTCGGTGAAACCAAGCTGTCCCGTGAAAAAGCCAAGCGCGCTGAATGCTGGATTGTTCTCGAAGCAGCCTTCGCAGCTGAAGAAGTGGTCAAGGGCGTTATCAACGGTAAGGTTAAAGGCGGCTTCACTGTCGACGTTAACGGCATCCGTGCGTTCCTGCCAGGTTCTTTGGTCGACGTTCGTCCAGTGCGCGACACCACGCACCTGGAAGGCAAAGAGCTCGAATTCAAGGTCATCAAGCTCGACCAGAAGCGCAACAACGTTGTCGTTTCCCGTCGCAGCGTCCTGGAAGCAGAGAACTCCGCCGAGCGTGAAGCTCTGCTGGAATCCCTGCAGGAAGGCCAACAAGTCAAAGGTATCGTCAAAAACCTCACCGACTACGGCGCATTCGTCGACCTGGGTGGCGTGGATGGCCTGCTGCACATTACCGACATGGCTTGGAAGCGTATCAAGCATCCTTCCGAAATCGTCAACGTTGGCGACGAGATCGATGTCAAGGTTCTGAAATACGATCGCGAGCGCAACCGTGTTTCCCTGGGCCTGAAGCAACTGGGTGAAGATCCATGGGTCGCTATCAAAGCCCGTTACCCAGAAAGCACTCGCGTAACCGCGCGTGTAACCAACCTGACCGACTACGGCTGCTTCGCTGAGCTGGAAGAAGGCGTTGAAGGCCTGGTACACGTTTCCGAAATGGACTGGACCAACAAGAACATCCACCCTTCGAAAGTCGTACAAGTCGGCGACGAAGTGGAAGTCATGGTTCTGGACATCGACGAAGAGCGTCGTCGTATCTCCCTGGGCATCAAGCAGTGCAAATCTAACCCATGGGAAGATTTCTCTGGCCAGTTCAACAAGGGCGATAAAATCTCCGGCACCATCAAGTCGATCACCGATTTCGGTATCTTCATTGGTCTGGACGGCGGCATCGACGGCCTGGTTCACCTGTCCGACATCTCCTGGAACGAAGTTGGCGAAGAAGCTGTTCGTCGTTTCAAGAAGGGCGACGAGCTGGACACCGTTATCCTGTCGGTTGACCCAGAGCGCGAGCGTATCTCCCTGGGTATCAAGCAACTGGAAAGCGATCCGTTCTCTGAATACGTTCAGGACAACGACAAAGGCGCCATCGTTAAAGGCACTGTGAAAGAAGTTGACGCCAAAGGCGCCATCATCGTTCTGGCCGACGATATCGAAGCAACTCTGAAAGCCTCCGAAATCAGCCGTGACCGCGTTGAAGATGCGCGCAACGTTCTGAAAGAAGGCCAGGAAGTAGAAGCCAAGATCATCAGCGTTGACCGCAAGAGTCGCGTGATCCAGCTCTCCATCAAGTCGAAAGACGATGCTGAAGAGAAAGAAGCAATCCAGAGCCTGAAAACTGCTCCGGATGCTGCTGCACCAGGCGAGACCACTATGGCCTCCCTGCTGCGCGAAGCAATGGCTAAGCAGAACTAAGTTCTGTAAAGCGATAGAAAAAGGGCGACTTCGGTCGCCCTTTTTTGTGCCTGAAATTCGTTGAATCAACAACCGAGAGGTGAGGTCTACAGCTCAGGGTAGGAACTGGCTATAGTTTTCAGGAAAGCGATTTTCCTGGTGTTGTTTCAATAAGGATCTCAATGAAGAGGCTGATCGTGGTGTTTGCAGTCGTAATGCTCGTGGGGTGTGCTGCCACGAGTGCCAAGACCCACGCCAGACGTGGCGTGAGTGGCATAGAGATTGACTGCTCCGGGCTTGGCTCAGGCTGGGACAAGTGCGAGAAGCGCGCTGCGCGCGAGTGCAAGGCGCAAGGCTATAAGGTTATCACTCGGTCCAGCGACGCCGAGGATGAGGAGGGCGACTACATGTTTGGATGGAACCCCGCTGGCGCCGTAACGCGCACTATGTTGGTGATCTGCAATTGAGGTCCTGAGGTGAGTTTGCGGGTGTCGATCGATCCTGTAGATAAGTCGCCACTTGGGCTGTTCAAATTCATCAAGTCATGCTAAAACCTTCGGAGCGCTTTTCCTAGCTGCTTGAAAAAGAAGGGAAAAATATGACGAAGTCGGAGTTGATCGAACGTATTGTCACCCATCAAGGGCTGCTCTCATCCAAGGATGTGGAGTTGGCCATCAAGACCATGCTTGAGCAAATGTCCCAGTGCCTGGCTACCGGAGATCGTATCGAGATCCGAGGCTTTGGCAGTTTCTCATTGCACTATCGCGCACCGCGCGTAGGCCGCAACCCAAAGACGGGTCAGTCCGTCAGCCTCGATGGCAAGTTCGTTCCCCATTTCAAGCCGGGCAAGGAATTGCGCGATCGGGTGAACGAAGAAGAGGAAGAAGGCGTCTGAGTTTTTTTGGGGCAGGAGAAAGTTATGCGTGGGGTTAAGCGCGTTTTTGCAGTGTTGATTGTGCTGATTATTGCGTTTGGGGTTTTGGCGTTCGCACTGGAAAACCAACAAAAAACGGCGTTGTCGTTCGTTGGGTGGGCTACGCCATCCCTGCCTGTTTCGTTGTTTATAGTAGTGGCTTTGATCATCGGTCTGTTAGTGGGGCCTGCGCTTTTTTTGCTCAGCGGGCTAAAAAACAGTCGGCGGATAAGGCATAAAGTTTAGTATCTGGCCATTTTGGTTTGGTCTTGATCGTTGGAACTTTTCATTGCGCAGGGTTGCTCACGGCAATTGCGCTTAGCTGTGGTGTTGCTGATTGCTCGGCCTTCAGCGCTCCCAACCGGCTCATCCGTTCGTCGGACAACCTAGCGCACCGGTGATCAATTTGATCGATAGCCTCTTTCAAAAACCTCGCGGCATCTCATATTTGCACGCATCGGAAAGCTCCCTACGCACGCAAGGAAATGCCCTACATACTTGTCAAGGCTTGTAATGTAAGCGATAGATGGCAAAATGCGGGGCATTCTCGATAACAGGCATTTTTGTGTGTTCCTGACCTAGCAGCGACGCCGGGTTTTGAGCGGTATTAACATAATTATAAATAAACACAGCAAATCGTCTGCATAACGAGCCCGCAGTTTCTCCTTGAAGGCAGGTTTTTGTTGTGAGTAGTAATTTCCGTGCGCCCTCGGTGCCCTCGTCCGACGAGATCGACCTCGTCGCGCTTTTTCAATCCGTTATGCAGCAGAAAAAACTCATCGCGCTATTCGCCGCAGGCGCTGTGCTGGTGGCGGCCATTTACGCCTTTTCGGCTACCCCTGAGTATCAGGTCAGTAGTGTCTTGCGCCCCGCCGCTATTAACGAGTTGGATGCACTGAATCGGTCTGAGCTTTATAGGCTGTCTTCCCGTGAGGCGCTTTTGAAAGTGGGCGCTGCGCTGGAGTCGTACGAGACGAGGTTGGGGTTTTTTCGTGAGAATCAACAGCTCTTCAAGAGCTTTGTTCGTCCAGGGCGCAGCCTTGAGCAGAGTTTCGAGGCGTTCAATCAAAACTCGATCAAGCTCATTTTGCCCGATGCCAAGACGTCTGACTCCATAAGCACTTTCATCAGGCTGGAGATGAATTATCCCCAAGGCGTTGATGGCGTTACAATACTTAACAATTTTGTCGGCTATGCTATCGCGTCTGAGCGAAAGCAAATCGCGGCTGACTTGAACGTCATCATACAAAATAGGCTCAATGAGCTATCTGTTAAGCTAGACGCCGCACGGGCGAATTATTTAAATAGCAAGGAAGCTAGGATCGCTTCTTTGCAAGAAGTAGACAGCCTTCGACGCGCTCAATTGACGGACGAACTGAAAGCACTCCGTGAGCAACTGAAAATTCAACGGGCTGACCGGATCGCTCAATTAAATGAGGCGATAGGCATTGCCAAGTCATTGGGTATAGAAAAACCCTCCTCGCCGACATCGTTGGGCGAGTCGCGCCGTGAAAGCGGTAGCATCATGCGAACAGAAATAAACAATCAACAAATCCCGCTCTATTTTATGGGGGTTGAAGCGCTTCAAGCTGAACGCACGGCGTTGCAGGCACGTAAGTCAGATGACTTTACCGAAGGGCGTATCGCTCAAATAGCCAAAGAGCTGCAGTTGCTCAAGGCCAACCGTGAGGTTGAGGTGCTGGGGCAGCGTAAAAATGAAGATATTTTTCTTGCGGGTGTAGAGCCGTTGCGTGCTGAAGTCGTAAGGTTGAAGCTTTTCAATACAAATATGGATGAGCTGAAGCTCGCCGTCATAGATCAGCAGGCTCTACAGCCGCTGCGACCGGTCAAACCGAAAAAAATGCTGATCATCCTGATCGGCTTGCTTGCGGGTCTCGCGCTAGGAGGGGCAGTTGCCGTCGCGCGCAGTTTGCTGCGTCGCCGTCCAAGTTTTTTTAGCTCTGAACAGGTTCTCACGGAGGATAAATCTACTCCGGCGCTGGTAAGCAAGCTTTAGGTAGCCTTGAGCATTTCATCCTCGATTGCGCGTCGTAGCGCGAACGAATTTTCAGATGACTAATCAGGTAATCTCTTCCATGCGAGATCTTCATATTTCGGTACTGATGCTGTTTCAGGCGCCCTGACTCTGAACGGGTAATAAATGCCAATTGTCGGACGTCGTGCTCAAGTTTGCTTTATGGATCGTTGAGGTTTCTATGACGGTTTGCCAGAGCTGAGGGTTTTGATACGGTAACCCGAGGACTGCAGAAAAAATTCTTCCAGTTTGCGTCGTGATGAGTTGAGAAATGGAGTTGTGTCGGATGGGTTTTACGTTGAAGCCAATTATCTCTTCAGGGGCCCCTGAATCTGCGCGTACGCTATTTTGGGAGGTTTTTTTTGCTTCCAGAGGGCGAGGTATCGATTTGGTTACCCATTTTCCGTGGCTGGCGCGTGAAGAAAATGTGTCTTGCATTGAATTCATAAACCCTGAAGAACAGAACGAAACGCTCGCCGCTCTGGTCGTAAGGTCTCTGGATATAGGTTCAGGCAACTCCATCGGTCTGGTAGGGCTTGTGTGTGTCGCTGAACAGTGGCGCGGAAAAGGTCTGGCTTCACGTTTAATGGCCCGCGCTATCGAGTTTGCCGAGCGCGAAAATTTGGGCGCATTGGTGCTCTGGACGCAAAAACCCGAGGTTTACGTCAGCCAAGGATTCGTCATCGATCAGGAAGATCGCTTTGGTTCTGTTGAATGCGTTATCGAACATAGTGTCAAGCTGGATTACGCGACAAACGATTGGCCTGATTCAACCAGTCTTTTGACGCGCGGGCTGCCGCCTTTCGCGATTCGTGGTCAAGTGATTTCAAATGAAAACGCCCGAATTATTGTATTGGCTTCAAACAGCGGACTCACCGTCGCAGAGTGGGAAGGGAACAGTAGAGATGTAGTCGACCTGATGATGGCTTCCATGCCCCCAAGGTGGTCTCTTAATAGTGCTCAAGATGACCCTTTGATAGCTGAATTGGAAAAAAGCGGAGTGGCGCTTAATTTGCAGTCTGCTGCCGTTAGAATGGTTAAATATTTAAGCGGCCGCACGGCGGTTGAGCTTCCGAACATCAAATTTCTTGATCGGGTCTAAAAAATGTCAAACACAACTCCACCGCTACCTCTCGTGAAAGTCGCAATGCCTCCACGCGATATTCTGCTCCCTGCGTTGGAGTCGGTACTCTACAGTGGCATGATTTCTGAAGGGGAGCATGTCTATCGTTTTGAACAAGTATTTGCTGAAACCTTCAAACTGCAAAATGTGTTGGCAACCAGCAGCGGCACTGCAGCCCTTCACCTGTCGATGCTGTTGGCAGGAGTGGGCGCCGGTGATGAAGTCATCACGACTTCCATGACGGCCGAGCCGACCAATACGACTATTTTGCAAATGGGCGCGGCGCCGGTATTTGCTGATGTTGAGCGCAAAACAGGTAATCTTTGCCCTGACGCTGTAGAGGCTGCAGTAACCGAAAAGACCAAGGCCATCTGCGTCGTACATTACGCCGGTTACCCTGCACGCCTCAAAGAACTCAGAGATATTGCGGACCGGCACAATATCTCTCTGATTGAAGATTGCGCCCATGCATTGGGTGCTGAGTATGGCGGCGAGCCTGTCGGCTCGATGGCCGACTACGCGATTTATTCATTCCAAGCCATTAAACACATGACCACCGTCGATGGTGGGATGCTGGTAATGAAGGACCCGGACCAGATGGCGGAGGCGCGGAAGCTGCGCTGGTTTGGTTTGGCGAAAGGCGTGCCTCGTACCGAAGTCGATATTACGACCGCAGGTTACAAATACAATATGCACAACGTCGCTGCTGTGATTGGATTAAAGCAGTTGGAGGGCATATCGCCGTTGTTGAAAAAACACCACGATAACGGGCGTTATTTTGATCAAGCGTTAATCGGGATAACCGGTATTGCGCCGGCGACCGTAGATGCACAGGCCAAACCGGCCTACTGGCTGTACACGCTATTGGCAGATGACTCGGACGACGTTGAGAAATTATTAGCCGCGAATGGCGTGATGGCTTCAAAACTTCATCGGCCCAACCACTTTCACTCCGTATTCAAACCGTTTGCCGGCGCAATGCCAGGCTTGGACGAGTTTTACAAGCGCCTGGTGCATATTCCATGTGGGTGGTGGGTGTCCGATGACGACCGCGAGCGGATCGTCCATGTACTCAAACGTGGTTGAGCGGAGCCTAGTTGATGTCTGAAGTCATCCCGCTATATGGCGTCGTCAGTCTGCCTGAGATGGAGGCTGTAGCGCTGGACATATTGCGCTCCGGCAGGATCGCTGGAGGAGAGTGGGTAACAAAGTTTGAGGAAGGCCTGAAACAAATCATCGGGCTGCCGCATGTTGTATCGACGGTCGATATGACCAGTGCGTTATTCCTTGCTTTGCATCTGGCGGGCGTGCAGGAAGGCGATGAGGTGTTGACCACTCCCTTTGCATGCCTTTCAACCAACTCGGCCATTGCACAACACAAGGCGCTGCCCGTTTGGGTTGATGTGAGCCCTGGCACAGTGTCGATGGACCTTGCAGACCTTGAATCAAAAATCAGTAAAAAAACTAAAGCGGTGATCTTGTATCACGTTGCCGGTTATCCTGGGCCAGCGAAAGAGATCAGCGAATTGTGCAAGAAGCACAATATCGCGTTGATTGAAGACTGTGACAACGCCCTGCTCGCCGAGCAAGAAGCTGTGCCAGTTGGTTCATATGGGGATTTTGCGATTTACTCGTTTTACCCGAATCGGCAAATCAACACCACGGAGGGTGGTGCTTTGGCCTGCCGTAGTGAGTCAATGGCTATCAAAGCGCGTCAGTTAAGGCGATTTGGTATTGACTTCACGACCTTCAGAAGCAAAAGCGGTGAAATTAGCCCCGCATCGGATATACCCGAGATTGGTTGGGGTATGACTATGAATAACTTGTGCTCAGCGCTGGGCTGCGCGCAAATTCCGACGCTGCATGCCAGGCATGAGCGCACGACCAGGAATGTGCAAACCTTGCGTGCGCTGCTGGAGGAAGTAGAAGGTCTAACACCTGTTCCGGTGCCGCAGTTTAGTAAACCTGCGTACTGGGTGTTCTTGGTATTTGTCGATAACCGAGAGCACGTACTCAGTGAGTTAAAAAGCAAGGGGGTAATGGCTTCTATCGTGCACCAGCGCAATGACACCTACAGTGGCTTCAAAGCGGATGCCTGTGCATTGCCTAATACAGATTATTTGCAGGGCAGTGTGATCGGCGTGCCATGCGGTTGGTGGCTTAACGATGTTGATGTCATGCATGTCGCAAGCGCGTTGAAAGAAGCCGTCTGCGTTAAAGTAACCAGTAAAGTCGACAGCGGCGCATGAAGTTGCGCGTGCCTGCGATTGGGCGAATGTTAATGCTTTACGCGGGAAGGTCTTCCAGCTTGCTGGTGGCCTTCCTTTTTTTACCCTGGTACAGCCGGTTATTGGGCAGCGCGCAGTTCGGCGTCGTGGCAGTCATTCTGTCGCTTCAAGCACTTCTGGTCATGATGGATTTGGGCATGTCGACCCTGACTGGGAGGGAGGTTTCCGTTGCCTCCGACGACAGCCGCTCTCTGCGCACTTTGCTACAGACAGCCGAACTAAGTCTTTCGGTTTTTTACGCCATTCTATTAGGCATCGCCGTGGCACTTAAGCTCGCCTTTTTTGGCGATTCGGCCTCCTGGCTGGTGGTGATCGGTGCGGTGGTGTTGTTTTGGCTGCTCGTTATGCAAAACCTCTATTACTGCAGTTTGATAGCGTGGCGAAAATACACACTGGGCAGTGGTATACAGATCTTAGGCGTCGCCGTTCGCGCGGGTGTAACAGCCGCCGCGCTGATGTATATAGCCGCTACGCTTGAAGTGTTTATTATCACTCAGTTGCTGGTCACAGCCGTGCACTGGTGGTGTTCACGGCTTGCTGTAATGAGGAGAGTCTCCGCTCACGTTACGCCGGGTGTTGAAGAAAAACGGCCGACACTTAAGGACGCTATAGCACTGACCAGGACCGGTGGCGCGCTGGTTTTATTTTCCGCCGCGGGCGCCGCGGTAACTCAGCTGGACAAGCCTATAATCTCCATATTCGCCTCGGCCAGCAGTGTAACGCCTTACTATTTGGCCAGCTTGTTGTGCATGACGCCGATTTCTATTTTGGCAGGCCCAGTCAGTCAGTATTTTCAGCCGATACTGTTGCGTGAGGCGGCGCAGGGGAGGCTGGGTCAAGCACACAAGACAGTGAAGCGATTTGTCCTGTCCGTTTTTTTCGTCACGGCTTTGCCCACCTTCATTCTGTGGTGGTTCCGCGCTCCCATTATCCAGCTATGGGTTGGGCCAAGTGAAAGTAACCGCTTGATTGCAAGCTATATCGCGATATTGCTGCCCGGTCTTGCCATTGGCGCGTTTGGGTTTATCCCTTATAGTTTGTTGATTTTTTCCAAGGATTATCGTTTTCAAGCCTCAATGTCTGCATGCCTGACAGCAGTGACTCTGGTGTTGGCTACCGTTGCTGCCGCTGAGAAAAATATCGAAGCCGTCTGTTACGCCTACTCGGCCTACCATATCGCTTCGACTGTGGTTTCGTGGATCAGGGCGTCAAGACTCCCTGAGGTCGGTGCCTACGCAAAAAACGCGGCGCTACTGATGTCGGTGTTGATTTTCACATCTGTCTCGGTGTTTGGCGTTGCGCTATATATATTTATTTAATAGGTGATTCAACCATGTTTGACAATAAAGTTTTGATGATCACGGGCGGTACCGGCTCGTTTGGTAACACCGTGCTGAACCGGTTTTTGAACACCGATGTTAAAGAAATCATCGTCTTCAGCCGTGATGAAAAAAAACAGGAAGACATGCGGATTGCGTTGAACAATCCTAAAGTCAAGTTTCATATTGGTGATGTCAGAAATTATGAAAGCATCAATCGCGCTATGGCCGGCGTTGATTATGTTTTTCACGCAGCTGCCTTGAAGCAAGTACCGTCCTGCGAGTTTTACCCAATGGAAGCGGTTCTGACAAACGTCACAGGTACCGAAAACGTCCTGAATGCCGCGATTGATAACAATGTAAAACGTGTTGTACTCCTGAGCACCGATAAAGCCGTGTACCCGATCAACGCCATGGGTATTTCGAAGGCCATGGGTGAGAAGATTCTGATCGCCAAGTCGCGCACCGTTCGCGAAGGCGGCCCTGTCTTTTGCGCAACCCGTTACGGCAACGTGATGGCTTCGCGTGGCTCGGTAATTCCTCTGTTCGTCGATAAAATCAAGGCCGGCGTTCCACTGACTGTTACTGATCCGAACATGACACGCTTTTTGATGAGCCTGGAAGATTCTGTCGATTTGGTACTGCATGCTTTTGAACATGGCGAACAAGGCGATATCTTCGTACAGAAAGCGCCGGCCAGCACCATCGGTGACCTGACCGTTGCATTGAAAGAGCTGTTTGCCAGTGAAGCTGTGGTCAATATCATTGGTACACGCCATGGCGAAAAACTGTACGAGTCGTTAGTGTCTCGCGAAGAAATGGCCAAGGCCAAGGACATGGGCAGGTACTACCGTATTCCTGCGGATAACCGCGATCTGAACTACGATAAGTTCATTATCGAAGGGCAGCCTGAAGCAAATGCGATTGACGATTACACCTCGCACAATACAGAGCTATTGAGCGTAGAGCAGATCAAGCAGTTGCTGCTGACGCTGACCTATATTCAACAGAACATTGGTTAATCAGCATGACCTTGTTAAGCGTCATTATACCTACACATAACCGTGCCCATTACGCAGTGCAATCGATTAGTTCGATTTTAGAGCTGTCGCCCGATATTCAAGTGGTGGTGTGCGACTCCAGCCCTGTTGACGATATCTCTGACCATTTCGTGGACAGTTACTCAGCCTCGCGTTTAAAGTTAATCAGGTCGGGCCATGGCATCAGTGTGGTCGATAACTTTAATCTCGGGCTTGATTCTGCGGACGGTGAGTACTTGGTGTTCATCGGGGATGACGACTTTGTTGGCAAAGAGATCGTGCAGGTCGCTGAGTGGGCACGAGGCAAGAAAATTGATTCTGTGAAATTTAATTTTCCGGCGTTGTATTACTGGGATGACTTTAAGCACTCCACTCAAGGCAATGCTTATTCCGCAACCCTGCACATCACGCCCTTTGACGGCTCAGTGACACCTCATGACTTAAAAGCATCCATGCGCCATGCGCTTGATAATTTTGGGGGGGGGGTTTTTGATATGCCCCGCGCCTATGCCGGTATGATTTCTGCGGATTTGGCGCGCAGAATCAAGTTGAAGTACGGTCAGGTATTTGGCGGTGTAAGCCCTGATATATACAGCTCCTTTCTTATCGCCAATGAATCGAATGCCTGCGTACTGGTAGATTATCCGGTTATTATACCGGGTGCTTCAGGTATGAGTACTTCTGGGCAAAGCAGTTCAGGCGGGCATTACGGCAAGCTAAGGGACAACGCTCATATTGCTCCGTTTAAAAATTTGGTATGGGATGAGCGTATCCCGGAATTTTATTCGGTGCCGACGGTGTGGTCCTATTCGCTGTTGAAAGCCGTTGAAAAAGTAGAAGCGTCTGAGGGCCTTAATCTACATCCAAATTTTGGCCGGGTGCTGGTAAAGTGCCTCGTTTATTTTCCTCGTTCTTACAAAGAAACGTTTAGTTCTTTTCGACGAACCGCAGCGCACTATGGTTACGCGAAAGTAATCTATCAAGTGGTTCGCTCGGTGTGGGCGGAGTTTGCGTGGGTACTGTCACGCATTTCTACAAAGCTGTTTAAGTCAAAAGTGTCAACTGATAGCTCAGTGTTGAAGGGGCTTGAGACGACGTACAGCGCGAGTCACGGCTTGCAACTTTTTTTAGCTGATTGCCCTGCAAAGCTTAAGCTTCCGGTGTGAGCGCGCGTGCAGAGGGTAAGGCATTAGTTTTGATTTTTAGTAAGACTTGCGCCGTTTACCGTGAATCAAAATAGCAAGAGGTATATGGTTTACCGTTAAATTTTTATAGATGGATCTCAACAGTAACGCTTTTAGGTGAATAGGTTTTTAATGGAATTTTATGTTTCGAGTACCTTGTTTTTTGTGATGGCGAGTTTGTTTGGTAGCTACACAAGGTGGCCGCGTACATTCTTTTTCATAGGCCTGCTCCCGATGATTTTGATCGCATTGCTGAGAGGTAACGTCGGTATCGATACGGCCGTCTATTTGCAAGAAATACAACGCATCGCGGAGGCCGGCGAGTATACCCGCACGTTTGAGCCTTTGTTTGAAGAACTAATCCTGTTTTTTTCGAGTTTTTTGGACTCGCCAAGAGCTGTATTGGCCACATTAGGCGCAATAACGACGGCTTTTTTGGTAATGGGCGCGATTCAAAAAAACCAATCATTGCTGTTTTTTTGCGCCTTTATCATTCCCGTTTATTATTTTGATATGGTGATGAATGGGGTCCGCTATGGACTCTCGTTTGCTATCGTTTTTTGGGCGTTAATTTACTTAAGAGATGGCAAAGAGAAAAGGTTCATCGCCTGGGTAGTGGTGGCCAGCTTGATTCAAAGCTCGGGTGGGTTGCTTGGCCTGATGTTGTATGTTCTTCACAGCCGGCGCTGGAGGGTCTTGATTGGTTGCACGGTTCTATTCGCCGTGGGTTTCGTCGGCGCCTACCCGTATTTCATCGCGAAACTTCAAAATTACTCTGAGATTTATACCGCGTCTATCTTTTCGGGGCTGTCTACTTTAATCGTCACTGTTGCGGCGCTCTTCATATGGATGCTTGATCCTGGCACACGCAAAAATACGTTCTCGGCCTGCTGTATTTTGTTAGGTATTGCATGCTTGATGTTCGGTGTTGCGCAATTTTCATACGCAGGCTTAAGATTTTTGCAATTAGTCAGTTTCGCGACGTTTCTCTACTTCATCATTTCGATGTCAAGCAATCGTGTCACGCTTTCCAACGTGTCTAAAGCAGCACTGTTGGGCGTGGCGGTTATTGCGTTCATTCTAAAAATGAAGAATTTTTCGGACAGCTTTAACGAAGGTCCATCGCCCTTTGTACCATATTTGTTTTTCTGGGAGTGAACCTGATGTCGGAAGCGATGTGCTCAATTATTGTTCCCGTGTTCAATGTGCATGAGTTTTTGCAGAGGTGCTTGGTAAGTTTAAAGGCTCAGACTTATAAAAATATTGAAATTATAATTGTTGATGACGGCTCCACCGACGGATCTCTGGAGGTCTGCAAAGAATTTTTTGCGCATGACCAAAACGTAAAATTTTTAGAACAACTCAATAGTGGACAAGGCGTGGCGCGCAATCTGGGTATGCGCGTCGCCTCGGGGGAGTACATTGTTTTTGTTGACGCAGATGACTGGATTGATAAAGACCTGTGCTTAGACTTAGTCTCGCGCATGACAGAGGAACGGTTGGATTTCATTAGTTTTGGTCTTGACTTTGTCACGCAAGACGAGAAGATTGTGCACGAAATCAGCCGTTTCCGCTTTGAAACACTGTCGGGGGATGCCATCTTCAAAGCGGCAATGTTAGATGATGCGGTTTTATCAAGTCCCGTCAACAAGATGTACCGCCGTTCATTTTTACGAGAGCACTCAATTGAGTTTCCAGCGGTCCGCGCCTGTGAGGACATGTATTTTTCCAGGGCGGTCTCTTTTTTCTCATCGCATACAGCATTTGTTTCTAAAGTTTATTACCACGCCTTGGTTAGAAATAATAGTACCAGCCGCTCTATTAGTTGGGTGTTTTTTAACTCGCTGATAGAGGTCATTCGATTGGAATCCATCTTTCTTGAAAAAAATGGCGTGGCGCAACAATACTATCATTTATTCCTTGCTCATGTGTCCAAGCAAATTTCCCATGCGTTGGTGCTCGCCGCTTTTCGTATGCCGGCGTATGCGGAGTACAACAGCGTAGCAGTTAAGCTAATTGGGCTTCCTGAGATGAATCTGGCCAATAGCCCAGACGTTCAGGCATTACTTGGAATTAAACACAAGGCGGTGTTGAGACTGGCCACGTGTCCGCGGCTGCTGCGTTTAATTGCTAAAAGTTTGAAACTCATTAACTATTCTCCTTACTAATTTATAGGTTAACTATTGTGCTGAAAGTATATGGTTTTAGAGGGCTTTTGAAGCTGCTCTGTGACGTAGTGTATAGCAGGCTATTTTACCCAAGCGCGCGTATTGTGCGACGTCCGTTTTATATGCGTGGTGCGCGGCATGTATCGATCGGTAAGGGGTTTACTACCGGGGTAAGCTGTAGAATTGACGCTTTCCCCGAAAAGGCTGGCACGTGTATCCATATTGGTAAGGATGTACAAATCAATGATTACGTGCACTTGGGCAGTGTTGAGTCGATCACAATCGGCGACAGGGTATTGATCGCGAGCAAGGTCTTTATCAGTGACCACAACCACGGTGTGTATAAAGGCAGCGAAGCCCATTCCTCTCCTTTTGAGAGCCCTATCGAGCGCAAGCTCGTGTCTGCTCCTATCGTTATTGAGGACGATGTGTGGCTTGGTGAGTTCGTGTGTGTGCTGCCGGGTGTGACTATCGGACGAGGCAGTATTATCGGTGCCATGTCGGTAGTGACGCGCACCATTCCGCCAATGTGTATTGCGGTAGGGTCGCCGGCTAAGGTGATAAAAACCTATGACATCGCCAGCTCATCGTGGGTGGAGGTATGAGCGCATTGAGTACCGCGCCCACCAAGGCGCGCGTGGCAGTATTAATGGCGGCCTATAACGGCACCCAATGGCTGCAAGAGCAGGTTGACTCAATTCTTGGTCAGCAAGGTGTCGACGTTACATTGTTTGTAAGTGTCGATGTATCGTCAGATAACACTGAGCAATGGGTGACTTTACTCAGCGAGGCTGACGCACGCGTTATTCCATTGCCCTATGGTCTTAAGTTTGGCGGGGCGGCGAAAAACTTCTTTCGTTTGATTCGTGATGTAGATTTCAGTGGTTATGACTATATTTCCTTCGCTGATCAAGACGATATCTGGGTCGCCGACAAACTCGTATCAGCGCATCAAAAGCTTTCCAATCCCAGTGTGTCGGCTTACTCGGGTAACGTCACGGCGTTTTGGCCCGACGGCCGCCAAGTGGTCTTGAATAAGGCACAAGCACAACAAACGTATGACTTCATTTTTGAGGCTGCGGGCCCAGGCTGTAGTTATGTATTGAAGGTGGCAGAGGCGAGTGCCTTCAAACAGTTTCTTGTGGATAACTGGTCCGCGGCGAATAATGTATCTCTGCATGATTGGTTGATGTACGCTTGGTTTCGTGCCAAGGGCTTGGTGTGGTTTATCGATCCTTGCCCAAAGATATTGTACCGTCAGCACTCTAATAATCAGGTAGGCGCAAATCAGGGCTTAAAAGCGCTTATGGCTCGCCTGTCGTTGATGCGTTCCGGTTGGTACAGAGCTGAGATAGCCAAAATTAGCCAGCTGTTGTCAGCAGATCTGCCGCAACTGCCTGCCGAGTTAAAAGCTTCCGGTAAAGTTCCGTTAAGTTTCCTGGTGAAGAACTTCAATTGCACACGGCGTCGACTTCGTGATCGTTTTCTTTTAGCGATCGTGATCATTTTAGGAATTTATTAGTGCGAGGGCTACGCTGATGAATAGCGTATTTGTGACGGGGGCGTCGGGTTTTGTTGGTCGGGCATTAGTCGAACGGTTAGTCGCCGATAATATTCCCTGTGTGGCGGCGGTACGACGACACGTTGATTCAATTCCTGCGTCTGTGAAAACGGTAAATTTTGACTCGTTGGACGAATCGGTTGACTGGTCGACGGCGTTGGTTGGCCAAGAGGTTGTCGTTCATTGCGCGGCGCGCGTGCATGTGATGAACGATACTGTGATGGACCCGCTTGCCGAATTTCGTAAGGTCAACGTTGGCGGCACTCTGCACCTCGCGGCACAAGCTGCGGCGGCAGGCGTTAAGCGGTTTGTGTTTATCAGCTCGATCAAAGTAAACGGCGACGGCACTCTGCCAGGCAGCCCTTATAAGGCTGACGATGCGCCTTGCCCCACCGACCCGTATGGCGTGTCGAAGAGGGAAGCCGAAGACGGGCTTCGTGCCCTGGCTGAAAAGACCGGCATGCAGGTCGTCATTATTCGCCCGGTACTGGTATACGGCCCAGGCGTTAAGGCCAATTTCCTAAGCATGATGCGTTGGTTGGACAGGGGCGTTCCTTTACCGTTTGGCGCTATAGGTAACTGCCGCAGTCTGGTCGCGATCAATAACCTGGTTGATCTGATCGTGACGTGTATTGCACACCCGGCAGCGGCTAATCAGACCTTTCTGGTCAGTGACGGGCAGGATTTATCAACCACGGGCCTGCTGAAAAAAATGGCCAAAGCGTTGAATAAACGTGCTTATCTTCTTCCCGTGCCTGGTTGTATGTTGAAAGTTACTGCCGCGGCTGTCGGAAAAAAGGATCTGTCGCAGCGACTATTGGGTTCGTTGCAGGTCGATATTGCTAAGACCAAAACGGTTCTGCAATGGCAGCCTCCGGTGACGGTTGATGCAGCGCTTAGAGCAACGGCTTTACATTATTTGGAACTTAAAAAACAATGATTTTCCGGTCTCTAGCTATCGTCGTTGTTCTGCTGTCGCTCGTGCTGACCGGCGCGTTAAGGCGTTACGCTTTGTCGAGAAGCATTATGGACATCCCCAATGCAAGGAGCTCGCATTCGGTCGCTACCCCGCGCGGTGGAGGCGTGGCCATCGTGCTGGCGTTTCTTTTGTGCTTGCCGGTACTCGGGTACTTAAACCTGGTTGCCCTAGAGGTGCTGATTGGCTTGGGATGTGCGGCCGCGTTAATCGCGATTATCGGGTTTATGGATGATCATGGTCATATCGCGGCGCGCTGGCGTCTGCTCGGTCATTTTTGCGCTGCAGCGTGGGCGCTTTTTTGGCTCGGTGGGCTTCCGCCGCTTCAGTTAATGGGCGTCAGTGTTGATTTTGGCTGGGTAGGCCACTTCTTGGCAGCGTTCTATTTAGTCTGGATGCTGAATTTATATAACTTTATGGATGGCATTGACGGTATCGCCAGCGTCGAAGCTATATGTGCCTGTCTTGGCGCTTGTTTACTGTACTGGTTTGTCGGGTTGCCCCAGCTGATTTGGTTGCCTTTTTTACTAGCTATGGCTGTTATAGGGTTCCTTTTTTGGAACTTCCCCCCCGCGCGAATTTTTATGGGCGACGCTGGCAGCGGTTTTTTGGGCATTGTGCTGGGGATTATCTCTATTCAGGCGGCCTGGACGTCGTCACATCTCTTTTGGTCCTGGTTGATCCTGCTCGGGGTATTCGTAGTTGATGCGACCTACACCCTGGCTCGTCGCTTAATGCGCGGTGATAAAATTTACGAGGCTCATCGCAGCCATGCCTATCAATACGCTTCGCGGCGTTTCGGGCGTCATCGCCCGGTGACGTTGGCTGTGGCTGCGATCAACGTGGCATGGCTTATGCCTTGGGCAATCGCCGCTGCGGTATATCAGGTCGACGGCCTTGTGTGTCTGTTGCTGGCCTACCTGCCGCTGGTCGCGTTGGCGGTGAAGTTTCATGCGGGTAAGCTTGAAAACGCTTCTTAGCAGCACGGTGATATTTTCAGTCAAAAATCGCCGGGAACCGTACAATCAGGGCTGGCGCTTAATCAGTAGGAGCAGTCTGGGTGGACGAAGGGGTTATGGAGAAATTACGGACGATGCTTGTGGGCCTACCACGGCGTCAGAAACGCCTTATTCAGGTATCCACTGATGTAATCGTCGTGTGGGCGGCGTTATGGCTGGCATTTGTCGTAAGGCTTGGCATTGATGATATGGTCAATCCTCTGCGAGACCATTTGTGGCTGTTCCTTGCCGCGCCGATAGTTGCGATCCCTTTGTTCATTCGTTTTGGAATGTACAGAGCGGTCATGCGCTATTTCGGTAACGATGCGTTAATTGCGATTATCAAGGCCGTCAGCCTTTCGTCCCTGATCCTGGGCGTATTGGTGTATTGGTATAGCAATCACCAAACGGTCGTTCCGCGCTCGATTATTTTCAACTACTGGTGGCTCAGCCTGATCATGGTTGGCGGCCTGCGCTTGGCGATGCGTCAGTATTTCCTTCGTGACTGGTTTTCGACGGTTCAGCATGTTCCTTTCACCAGTCGTGAAGATGGTCTGCCGCGTGTGGCCATCTATGGTGCCGGGGCTGCGGGTAACCAACTGGTTGCCGCGCTGCGCATGGGCCGCGTGATGCGCCCGGTAGCCTTCATCGACGATGACGCGAGTATTTCCGACCGCGTGATCTCCGGTTTGCAGGTATATAAACCGAAGCACATCCAGCGCATGATCGATATAACCGGTGCTCAAGAGATTCTTTTGGCACTGCCTTCTTCAAACCGGGCGCGTCGTCGCGAAATTCTCAGTTTTCTGGAGGTTTTTCCGCTGCACGTCAGAAGCGTTCCAGGCTTCATGGATCTGGCCAGCGGGCGTGTGAAGGTTGACGATATTCAAGAGGTCGACATCGCCGACCTCTTGGGCCGCGACGCCGTACCAGCTCAGCACGAATTGCTTGAACATTGCATCAAGGGTCAGAGCGTACTTGTGACCGGCGCAGGCGGTTCTATTGGTTCCGAGCTGTGTCGGCAGATCCTGTCGCTGCGCCCGACGACCCTGTTACTTTTCGAGCACAGTGAGTTTAATCTCTACAGTATTTTGTCTGAACTTGAACAGTGCGTCGTCCGCGAGTCGCTGCCTGTGAAAGTGTTGCCAATCCTGGGGTCTGTACGCAACAAGGCCAAGCTGTTGGATGTAATGAAAACCTGGCATGTTGATACTGTTTATCATGCGGCGGCTTATAAGCACGTACCGATGGTAGAGCACAACATTGCCGAAGGCATATTGAACAATGTGATCGGTACGCTGAATACAGCTCAGGCTGCGCTTCAGGTAGGTGTCGCAAACTTTGTGTTGATTTCAACCGATAAAGCCGTTCGCCCGACTAACGTGATGGGCAGCACAAAGCGTTTGGCCGAGTTGACGCTTCAGTCGCTCAGTCGCGAAATTGCACCTGTTTTATTTGGCGAAAAATCAAACGTTTCGCACGTTAACAAGACCCGTTTTACAATGGTGCGTTTTGGCAATGTGCTGGGTTCCTCAGGTTCTGTTATTCCGCTTTTTCACAAACAGATCAAGTCGGGTGGGCCGCTGACGGTGACCCATCCGAAGATCACGCGATACTTCATGACCATTCCGGAGGCGGCTCAGTTGGTCATCCAGGCGGGTTCCATGGGCCGCGGTGGTGACGTGTTCGTGCTGGACATGGGCGAACCGGTCAAAATTGTCGAGCTGGCCGAAAAAATGATTCACCTTTCAGGTTTCAGCGTGCGCTCTGAAAAGAACCCGCATGGCGACATTTCTATCGAGTTCTCCGGCTTGCGGCCTGGTGAAAAGCTGTACGAGGAGCTGTTGATCGGTGACAACGTGGTGGCGACTCAACACCCGATGATCATGAGCGCTAACGAAGACTATCTGCCGTGGGATGTGCTTAAAGCCAAGTTGACCGAGCTGCTCGCAGCGGTGGATCAGGATGATTACACGCTTGTTCGTCAACTGCTGCGTGACACCGTGAGTGGCTACGCACCTGATGGTGAAATCGTTGACTGGATTTACCAGCAACGTCGCCTGGAACCCTGAGCACAATTGCGCTAAGTCGCTCATACTAAAACGTTGTGGAAAACAAGGCCGACATAGATCGGCCTTTTTTTTACATGATGAGCGCTGAGTGATGTAGCGGCACTTCTCTGGTATTTAGCCGAAAACTCATGAAAAGTGTCGGCCTGAAAAGCTTTGCCAATCGCGTTTAGGTATGATTGAACAATTGACTTTAAAGGAAATTTTTGATGAAAAATTGGGCCGTGGCGTTGCTGTTAAGCGCCGTTCCGTGCGTTGTAATTGCCGACCCTATCCCGGAAGTTACCGACCACCATGTAAATATCGTCACCGATGACGCGGTGGACAAGCCAAGTTCTTTGCGCGTGGTCAAGGATACGCACGGCGTATCTGATGCGGTGTTTGCTTACCACAATGCAATTGGCCCGCTTGCATCCGGCTACGGTTTTCATGCGTTGGACGAGGGTGACGGTGGGGCGGGCGGTGGTGCCATAGGCGGTGCCACCACCAGGACGACTATGGCGGATGCGATTGTCGGCAACCGACGTGCTGCCGGCCCGGGTAATGGGGTAATCGGTACTCGTTGGGAGAATGGTGACGGGTCAGGCGTTTACGGGCTGATGCGCGGAACAGGTACCGGCAGCGGTGTCACCGGTTACAAAATCCTGACGGGCGATGGTCATGGTGTTTATGGCAAAAATGAATCAGCTGACGGCTCCGGCGTTTATGGTGAGCGCTTGAACGGCGCCGGGCCTGGTTATGGCGTGCTGGGTTATGCGAAAGGCGCGGTGGGCATTGATAATGCGTCAGTTGCCGGCCTGAAAAAGTCGGGAGATTGGGGCTATTCGATCCTGGCCGACTCCAGAGGGCGAGACTCTGCACTAAGGGCATTCTCGGCAGCCAACGCAGCCAAAGCGGTTGACTCGCTCACTGACGCGACAAACAACTCGCCGGTATCAAACGCTTTCGAGCGCGCTAACGGCGTAATGGGCGTCGTCACGTCTGACTTGGTCTCAGGAGGGGGGGCACGCAACGCGCCGCTCGTGGCTAGCGAGTCACGCATTGAGCCGAACGCTGCGTCAACAGGCTTCGCGCGCGTGACCGCTATCGATGCGCGAGTGAGTAATGCAGTGAGCGGCTCCGATGACGTACGCGGTGCCAGCTCGACAGTGCTCGCAACCGATGGTAAACAAGCTACTGGCTACCGTGCGATTGTAGATGGTCGAAACGACACCAACTATGGTGTTTACGCCAACGCAATTGGCGGCAAGAGCAACTATTCCGGTTACTTTGTAGGCGATGTGCAGGCGGGCCGTGTCATGACCCCAACCGATAGCAAGTTGCAAGAGGTGCATGGTGAAGTCGATTATGCCAAAAGCATGCAGCGTGTGCTAGCCAACAAAATCTATGTGTCTGACCGCTATATTGTGTGGAAAGAAACCGACGCAAAAGGCGTCGTAACAGAGAAACGGCAGAAGATTACCAGTAATGAGACCGGTAACTTGGCCCAAGATGTTCAAAGGACTAACCCGGATGCAGTGGTGGTCAATCCTGATGGCTACCTGTCGGTGTCGGATCGTGAAGAGCTTTATCAACTTAAAGCGGCAGTGATCTATTTGACCCGCCAGCTTGAAGCCAAAGGCATCAATGTAGCACCACACTAATCAGCAGGCGGCTTTTTGGTCGCTATAATGAATGCCCCCTTCATAACGGATAAGAAGGCTTTGCGAGGGTGTTTATCACTTAATGTGAAAGTATTGAACTCATGTTTTGTAACTTAGCTGTTTTTGACTAATCCATGCAATTGCCTAGATTTGAGAGGCAGCTTCGGAAAGCTGCTTTCTTATAACGATGTCATGGAGCGTCACCAATGCAAAACACTTACTTGTCGTCCCTGGTCTTCGCCTTGCTCACCACTCTCTCTGTTGTCGCCAACGCAGCCCCGTCTATCAAGCCGGAAACCGCAACGCCTATCACCGTTCAGATGAACAAAGTCGAACAGTTCACCAAGGTCAACCTGAACTCCGCCGACGCCGAGGTGTTGCGCCGTGACCTGTTCGGCATCGGTGCCGCCAAGGCCAAGGCGATCATTGCCTACCGCGAAAGTAATGGCCCGTTCACGGCGGTGGATGAGTTGCTTGAAGTAAAGGGCATCGGCAAGGCATTGCTGGAGAAAAATCGCGACAGGCTTATTATTAATTAAGGATGTAAAAATTCGTCTAGAAGGCCGGTCATTGACCGGTCTTTTTATTTTCTGAACCCCGTGACGTTGGCACGAATACTGATTACGTTTGGAGTGAAAATGGTTCAACCATTACGCTCTAATAAACAGGCGGCAGACGAGGCCATGAGCTTGTACTTGAATGATTCGGAGTGCCCGTCTTGGCGCTGTTTACCTAGCCCTGATTGAGGATCTGCAGCATGTACGAAGACTATCCGGCCGCTTACCAAGTCAGTAAAGGCTCAGCATTGCAGGTTGATACGGCGTTCTATGAGCGTATTCGTGATCGCAAGGATCAGCGCACGTTGATTGAGCAGTTCGAGGTACCGATTCGTACGGGGAGGGCGTGGAAAGTGCCGGCCGGGCATGTGTTCCGTGTCACGACGCCGGTGGGGCCGCAGGTGGGTGACTTCAACGTGTGGAATGCCAATGACCCGCGCGAACGTCTGTGGGCCGCACGTACGAGACAATTACAGGGCGCGCATGTCAGCACCCACGACCGTTTGTGGTCCAACCTGCCATTTTTAAGACCACTGGTGACGATCACCGATGACAGCCTGGCCAGTTATGGCATCGATGAACACGGTGGTCGTTTGCATGATTTGCTTGGCACGCGCTGCGACCCGTATGTGAACCGCATGCTGACCGGTGAAGACTTCCATCATCATTGCCACTCGAACCTCACGCGTGCGGTATTGCCCCACGGCCTGACGGAATTCGACGTGCATGACGTGCTGAATATCTTCCAGTGCACCGGCCTCAATCATGACGATATGTACTTCATGAAAGCCTGTCCGGCGCAGAAGGGGGACTATCTGGAATTTTTCGCCGAGATTGATCTGCTGTGCGCACTGTCGACCTGCCCTGGCGGGGACCTCTCACTGCCGATGTGGGGGCCGGAAGCGCAGGACCCGTTGAAGGTCTGTCGTCCGCTGGGTGTCGAAATCTACCGCCTGGAGGATGAGTTACTGAACGGCTGGACTCAGCCTGAACGTGCTGCCTACAGAGGGCAGCACGGTTTGCACATGGCCAAGGCGGCCTGGGAGTAAGCCGGCTTAGCGATCCTGCGCATCCTTGGCATCCGCCTGGGCGTTGCGCTCGGCCACGCGCTTGCGTTGTTCGTCGGTGAGTTCCACTTTGTTGGCGCTGTCACGCAGCATCATCAGCCCACCGACGATCGACCCGATCGCCACCACTAAAATCAACCACGCATACCACGGCATAAGGCTCTCCTTGAGGCAGATTGCCGTGGGAGAACTTTCCCACGGGAATAACTGCTTTGAGTGACGGGCTTTCTTACTAGTTCAGTGTAGGCCCGTTCTGCCTCAGTAGATCAGAGCCCCGTCAGCATTGCATCTGCCGGTGCATCGGCGCGGTCCTGTGCGGTCATCTGGAAGTACACGAACCCCACCAGCATGAACCCCAGGAAGATCAGCCCGATCAGCGCATTGAACCAGACCATGGCCACCAGGCACACCACCGCCAGCACCAGCGCGATGCCCGGCACGATGGGGTAGCCCGGCGCGCGGAAGGTGCGTTCCAGAAGCGGCTCGGTCTTACGCAGTTTGAACAGGCTGAGCATGCTCATGATGTACATCACGATTGCTCCGAACACTGCCATGGTGATCATCGCCGCTGTCAGTGTCATGCCGCCCAGATTGATCAGGCCATCACTGTAGATCGCGGCGATGCCGACCACGCCACCGGCGATGATTGCCCGGTGCGGTGTCTGGAAACGTGACAGTTTGGCCAGGAAAGACGGCAAGTAGCCGGCACGCGCCAGGGCAAAGAACTGACGCGAGTAGCCGAGGATGATGCCGTGAAAACTTGCCACCAGGCCGAACAGACCGATCCACACCAGCATGTGCAGCCAGCCGGAGCCGTTACCCACCACCGCTTTCATGGCTTGAGGCAGCGGGTCGTTGATATTCGAGAGTGCACGCCAGTCGCCCACTCCACCGGCAAAGAACATCACGCCCATGGCGAGGATCACCAGCGTCAGGATGCCGCTGATGTAGGCTTTTGGGATGGTGCGCTTAGGATCTTTCGCTTCTTCAGCCGCCATGGCGGCACCTTCGATGGCCAGGAAGAACCAGATGGCGAAGGGGATCGCCGCAAACATCCCGGCAATCGCCGGAGCGCCGAAAGTATCCGCACCGGCCCAGCCATTGAGGGCAAAGTTGCTGAAGCTGAATGCCGGCGCGACCACGCCCATGAACACCAGCAATTCGGCGACCGCCAGCACACACACCACCAGTTCGAACGTGGCGGCAAGTTTCACACCGAGAATGTTCAGGCCCATGAACACGATGTAGGCACCGACGGCCGCATGTTTCGGGTCCAGTGCGGGGAACTGCACATTCAGGTAAGCACCAATGGCCAAAGCGATGGCGGGAGGCGCAAACACAAACTCAATCAAGGTCGCGAGCCCGGCGATCAAACCGCCTTTTTCACCAAAGGCACGACGGCTGTAGGCAAACGGCCCGCCGGCATGAGGAATCGCAGTTGTCAGCTCGGTGAAACTGAAGATAAAGCAGGTGTACATCGCCGCGACCATCAGCGACGTCACCAGAAAGCCGAGCGTGCCTGCCACGCCCCAGCCGTAGCTCCAGCCGAAGTATTCGCCGGAAATCACTAACCCGACCGCGATGCCCCACAGGTGCAAGGTGCCCAGCGTGGGTTTGAGTTGTGTGTTCATTGTGTGGTGCTCCCTGAACCGGTTGGAATGATTCAAGGTGTTGCAGCGGCCATGCCAGCCTGAGAATCATTGTCGTAAAGCCGCGCTGTTGTCGTTCGGGGGACGGTTTGGCGTTTGAATGTCGGCCGAGACGCACCAGAGAAGTGCGCGGGTGCATTGGCTGGCGCCATCGAGAGCAAACCCGCACATTTGACCGAGCTGTCATGGCAAGCACTGATCAACATGTGGGCGTGGGCGTGAACGCGCGATGAGGCCCGCCCAGCCGCTACAAATCCCTGCGTAAACCGCGCATAAAGCCACTCTTTACGCCGTCTTTACGCCCCGCCCGTGTCCTCGCTCTCGTTCCTTTACGCCCCTCCTGCGGACAATTGCCCTACACGCGGCAATCGCCGCAAAACGGAGAGACTTCCATGAGCGTTCTGGACGGGGTGTCACTGCTATTGGCCGTGGCACTGTTCATTTATCTGCTGGTTGCGCTGCTACGCGCGGATCGGAACTAGGAGCGGGCTATGCACAGTTATGACTATTGGCTGATCATCGCCTTTTTTGCCGTGGTGCTGGTGCCGGCACCGTTCCTCGGGCGGTTCTACTACAAGGTGATGGAAGGCCAGCGCACTTGGTTGAGCCCGGTTTTAGCGCCTGTGGAAAAAGCCTGCTATCGCCTGTCGGGCGTAGATGAGCACCAGGAACAGAGCTGGCAGAAGTACACGCTGGCGCTGATCGCGTTCAACCTGGCCGGCTTTGTGTTGCTGTTCGCGATCCTGATGTTCCAGGACTACCTCCCACTGAACCCGCAGAAATTGCCGGGCCAGGAATGGACGCTGGCCTTCAATACCGCGGTCAGTTTCATGACCAATACCAACTGGCAGAACTACAGCGGTGAAGCCTCCCTGAGCTACCTCAGCCAGATGGCCGGCCTGACCGTGCAGAACTTCGTCAGCGCCGCCACCGGTCTGGCCGTCCTGGTCGCGCTCTGCCGTGGGATCGGTCGCAAGTCCACCAAGACCCTGGGCAACTTCTGGGTCGACATGACCCGCGCCACCCTTTATGGCCTGTTGCCGTTGTGCCTGGTGTTGGCGTTGTTCCTGGTCTGGCAGGGCGTTCCGCAAACCTTCGCCCATTACGTTGACGCGGTGACGATGCAGGGCGTGGATCAAGTGATTCCGCTCGGCCCGGCCGCCAGCCAGATTGCAATTAAACAATTGGGCACCAACGGTGGTGGCTTCTTCGGCGTCAACTCGGCGCACCCTTTCGAAGATCCGACAGCCTGGGCCAACCTGTTTGAATTGGCCGCGATCATCCTGATCCCGGTGGCGCTGGTGTTCACCTTCGGTCACTACGTCAAAGACCTGCGTCAGAGCCGCGCGATCCTGGGCTGCATGCTGGCCCTGTTCCTGATTGGCGGCGCCACTTCGCTGTGGGCCGAATACCAGCCCAACCCGGCCCTGAACAACCCCGCCGTTGAGCAAACCGCACCGCTTGAAGGCAAAGAAGCGCGCTTCGGCACCACTGGCACCGTGTTGTGGTCGGTGACCACCACGGCAGCGTCCAACGGTTCGGTCAACGGCATGCAAGACAGCCTCAACCCCCTGAGCGGGATGGTGGCGTTGGTCAACATGATGGTCGGCGAAGTGATCTTCGGCGGCGTTGGTGCGGGCCTGTACGGCATGTTGCTCAACGTCTTGATCGCGGTGTTCCTCGCCGGGCTGATGATCGGCCGTACCCCGGAATACCTGGGCAAGAAGCTGCAGGCCAAGGAGGTGCAATTACTCGTGGTGACCTTACTGGTCATGCCGGTGGGTGTATTGGTTCTCGGCGCTGTGGCTGCCAGCCTGCCTGGGCCGGCCGGCGCCATCAGCAACCCTGGGCCTCACGGTTTCAGCCAGTTGCTCTACGCCTATACCTCGGCGAGCGCTAACAACGGCTCGGCGTTCGGCGGCTTCAGTGGCAATACCCCGTTCCATAACCTGATGTTGGGCCTGGGTATGTTGATCGGTCGTTTCGGCTACATCCTCCCGGTACTGGCCCTGGCCGGTAGCCTGGCGATGAAGAAAACCGCGCCGATTGGCCAGAACAGCTTCCCCACCCACGGCCCGCTGTTCGTGACGTTGCTGACCGTGACCATCTTGCTGGTGGGCGGCCTGACTTTCCTGCCGACGCTGGCGTTGGGCCCCATCGCCGAACACTTGAGCATGGGCTTCTGATAAGGGGTTATGACAATGAATATGCCTGCAAAAAATGCGGCCCCCGTGGCCACTCATGAACCCGCCAAGACCGCCATCTCCGCCCTCTGGCGCCCGGCGCTGGGCCAGGCTTTCGTCAAGCTGGACCCTCGGCAACTGCAACGCTCGCCGGTCATGCTGGTGGTTGAACTGACCGCCATTCTTACGACCGTACTGTGCTTCGTGCCCGACACCGCCGTGCCGACTTTTGTCGCCGTGCAAATCGCGGTGTGGCTGTGGTTCACCGTGTTGTTCGCCAACTTCGCCGAAGCCTTGGCCGAAGGTCGCGGCAAGGCCCGCGCCGACAGCCTCAAGGCCGGCAGCGAAGGGCTGAGCGCACGCCGTAAAGAGGCCGATGGCAGCTTCAAGGTGGTGCCGGCCACCAGTCTGCGCAAAGGCGATGTGGTACGCGTTGCCGCCGGCGAAATGATCCCCGGTGACGGCGAGGTCATCGAAGGGATCGCGGCGGTCAACGAGGCGGCGATCACTGGCGAATCCGCACCGGTGATCCGCGAGTCCGGCGGTGACCGTTCGGCCGTCACCGGCAACACGCGCCTGGTGTCCGACTGGCTGCTGATCCGTATCACCGCCAACCCCGGCGAGTCCACGCTGGACCGCATGATCGCGCTGGTGGAAGGCGCCAAGCGCCAGAAAACCCCCAACGAAGTCGCGCTGGACATCCTGCTGATCGGCCTGACCCTGATTTTCCTGTTGGTGGTGGTCACCCTGCAGCCGTTCGCCCACTTCGCCAATGGCAGCTTGCCGCTGGTGTTCCTGGTCGCATTGCTGGTGACACTGATTCCTACGACCATTGGTGGTTTGTTGTCGGCCATCGGTATCGCGGGCATGGACCGTCTGGTGCGTCTGAATGTGATTGCCAAGTCCGGCCGTGCCGTGGAAGCGGCGGGGGACGTGCATGTACTGCTGTTGGACAAGACCGGCACCATCACCTTCGGTAACCGCCGTTGCGCGGCGGTGCTGGCGGCGCCTGGCGTGAGCGGTCGGGAATTGGCCGAAGGTGCATTGCTGGCCTCCCTGGCGGATGACACCGCGGAAGGCAAATCCATCGTCGAATACCTGCGCGCCTTGCACCCACAGGCGGAACCGCACCCGGATGAACTGACCGGCGTGCCGTTCAGTGCCGAAACCCGCTTGTCCGGTGTCGACTACCAAGGCCGCGTATTCCGCAAAGGCGCGGTGGATTCGCTGCTGGCGTTTATCGGCCAGCAACGGAGCGATCTGCAACCGGCCATGTCGCGGGAAATCGACAAGATCGCCCAGAGCGGCGGCACCCCGTTGTTGGTGTGCGCCGACGGCAAATTGCTCGGTGCGATCCACCTCAAAGACGTGGTCAAGCCCGGCATTCGCGAGCGTTTCGCCGAGCTGCGCAAACTGGGCATCCGCACGGTGATGGTCACCGGCGACAACCCGCTGACTGCCGCAGCGATTGCCGCCGAAGCGGGTGTGGATGACGTGCTGGCCGAAGCCACGCCGGAGAAGAAACTCGCCCGTATACGCCACGAGCAGAACGACGGCCGATTGGTGGCGATGTGCGGCGACGGCGCCAACGACGCCCCGGCGCTGGCCCAGGCGGACGTCGGCATGGCGATGAACGACGGCACCCAGGCCGCCCGCGAAGCCGCCAATATGGTCGATCTCGACAGCGACCCGACCAAGCTGCTGGACGTGGTGCAAATCGGCAAAGAGTTGCTGGTCACCCGTGGCGCGCTGACCACCTTTTCCATCGCCAACGACGTGGCCAAGTACTTTGCGATCCTGCCGGCGCTGTTCGCTTCGATCTACCCGCAATTGGGCGTGCTCAACGTCATGCACTTGCAGAGCCCGCAAAGCGCGATTCTCTCGGCAATCGTGTTCAACGCGCTGATCATCGTGGTGCTGATTCCCCTGGCGCTGCGCGGTGTGCGCGTGCAGGCGGCCAGTGCGGCGGCGTTGCTGCGGCGCAACCTGCTGATCTACGGGCTGGGCGGGATTCTGGTGCCGTTCGTGGGTATCAAGGCGATCGACATGCTGTTGACCGCACTGCACCTGGTGTAACTCGCCCCATTAATTTCTCGATTTATTGAGGATGTGAAGATGACTAACATGATCCGCCCGGCCCTAAGCCTGCTGGTCCTCATGACCCTGATCACCGGCGTGGCTTACCCCTTGGTCGTCACCGGTTTCGCCCAAGTTGCGTTTCCCGCGCAGGCCAATGGCAGCCTGGTACGCGATGACAGCGGCAAGGTCCGCGGCTCCAGCCTGATCGCCCAGGATTTTACCGGTGACGGCTGGTTCCATCCGCGCCCATCGGCCGGTGCCTTTGCGACGGTTTCCAGCAGCGCCAGCAACCTCGGCCCAAGCAACCCGGCGTTGGCGACGCGCATCGTTGATGATGCGCACAAGCAGTGGGTGCCGAGCCAGGGACCGGTACCTTTGGCATCGCTGACTACCTCCGGCAGCGGTCTTGATCCACACTTGCCACCGCAGGCGATTGCCTATCAACTGGCGCGGGTGGCAGCCGCGCGGAATGTGCCGGTGTCGACTTTGCAACGGTTGCTGGATGAGCACATCGAAAGCCCGTTGGTGGGTCCGCCGGTGGTGAATGTGCTGGCGCTGAACATGGCCCTGGAAAAGCTCTGAACCCTTGTGGAAGGGGGCTTGCGGCCGATCAGCGGTGTATCAGCGCCTGGCCCGCCGCTATCGGGAGCAAGGCCCCACCCCGAGTTGTTTTCATTGAGCCTGATTACGTAAATACCTGAAGGACACTGCCCGCATGAGCGACTCCGGCCGCGCCGATGCCCTGTTAGCCGAACTGCCCCGGGACGGCCGTGGCCGGCTCAAAGTTTTCCTCGGTGCCGCGCCGGGCGTGGGCAAGACCTACGCCATGCTCCAGGCCGCCCACACCCAGTTGCGCCAAGGCGTGCGGCTGATCGCCGGGGTGGTCGAAACCCATGGCCGCGCCGAGACCGAAGCCCTGCTCAGTGGCCTGCCGCAGCAACCCTTGGTGCGCAGCGAATACCTCGGTGTGGTGCTCGAAGAAATGGACCTCGACGGCCTGCTTGCCGCCAAGCCCAAGCTGGTGCTGGTGGACGAGTTGGCCCACAGCAACGCCCCCGGCAGCCGTCACGAAAAGCGCTGGCAGGACATCCAGGAACTGCTCGCCGCCGGCATCAACGTGTTCACCACGGTCAACGTCCAGCACCTGGAAAGCCTCAACGACCAGGTACGTGGCATCACCGGCGTGCAAGTGCGCGAGACGCTGCCGGACTGGGTGCTGCAAGAGGCGGACGAATTGCTGTTGATAGACCTGCCATCCCGTGAGCTGCTGGAGCGTTTGCGCGACGGCAAGGTCTACGTGCCCGAACAGGCCCGCGCGGCGATCGATGCGTTTTTCACCCAGACCAACCTGATGGCTCTGCGCGAGTTGGCGATGCAAACCGCTGCCGCTCACGTCGATGACGATTTGGCTCAAGGCTATCGTCAGCTCGGCCAGGCGGCACCGACGGTACGCGGGCGTTTGTTGGTGGGGGTGGATGGTGATGCCCAGGCCGAACGTTTGGTGCGGCATGCCAGCCGCGTGGCCCAGC
The DNA here is from genome assembly GCF_023242545.1 of Pseudomonas sp. MWU13-2517. Lineage (NCBI taxonomy): Bacteria > Pseudomonadati > Pseudomonadota > Gammaproteobacteria > Pseudomonadales > Pseudomonadaceae > Pseudomonas > Pseudomonas sp. MWU13-2517. Next base: position 279,217 of record NZ_JALMFA010000002.1, read on the forward strand.
GTCGGCATTTACCCTGGAGCCTGGTGCATGTCGACAACGGGCGCGCGCGGGATGAGCAATCGCGCCTGCGCCTGCAGAACGCGCAACAACTGGCTGAGCGGCTCGGCGGTGAGGTTGTGTTGTTGCGGGCGGGGGAAGTGGCGAAAACGCTGATTCAGCATGCCGCCGAACGCCGCGCCAGCCTGTTGCTGGTGGGGCAGTCGCGGATGCGGTGGCGGCGCCGGTTGTTTGGGGGCGGCCTGGCGGCGCGCTTGCTGCGCAATGCGCGGGGCCTGGAAATCAACGTGCTCGACAGCGACGACATGCCCGCACCGCCACGCCTGCCGGACGTGCGCGGGCTGGTCTGGTTCGACTACGGCCTGGCGGTGTTGGCGACCATCGTCGCGGCTGCGCTGGCGTGGGCGGTGGCCAGTGTGTTGCCGCTGCCGAATATTTCCCTGGTGTTTCTCGCGGCAGTATTGCTGGTGGCGGTGCGCAGCAGCCTGGGACCGTCCCTGGTGTGTGCAGTGCTGTCGTTCCTGACCTACGATTTCCTGTTTATCCCACCGAATTTCTCGTTTGCCATCCAGCGTGAAGAGGACGTGCTGACCCTGTTGTTCTTCCTGTTGATGGCGGCTTTGACCGGCAACCTTGCTGCGCGCCAACGCCGGCAACTGCAGGCCCTGCGTGATACCCAGGAAGAAACCAGCGAACTGCTTGACCTGTCGCGCAAACTGACGGCGGCCACCGATCGCCAGGCGGTGATCAGCGCCGCGGCCCATCATTTGGAAGGCTGGAGTGACCTGGACCTGTGCCTGGTCAACCGTGACGGCCAGGGCGGTTGGAAGGTCGAGACCGGTGGCCCGCTGACCCTTACCGAAGCCGAGCGCGCCGCCGCCGATTGGGCCTGGCAGCACGATCAACCGGCCGGCATGGGCACTGGCACCTTGCCGTTCGGGCGCTGGTGGTGGTGGCCGTTATCGAGCGAGGAGGGGCCCCTGGGATTGCTCGGTGTCAGCCCCAAACCGGGTCTGGAGTTGAGTGGCCAACGCCGTCGCCTGCTCACTGCGTTGAGCCAGCCGCTGGCACAGGCACTGGCACGGGCCCAGTTGGGGCAGGAACTCGAATCCGCTCGGCTGCATGGCGAAACCGAGCAGTTGCGCAGCGCCTTGCTGGCTTCGGTATCCCACGATTTGCGCACGCCGCTGACGTCCATGCGCGGTAGCATCGACAGTTTGTTGGCCCTTGGCGAAGCGATTCCTCTGGACGACCGCCGCGAGTTGCTCGAAGGCACCCGCGATGAAGCCGAGCGCCTCGACCGCTATATCCAGAACCTGCTGGACATGACGCGCCTGGGCCATGGTGCGTTGAAACTGGCGCGGGACTGGGTGTCACCCGGCGACATCGTCGGCAGTGCCCTCGGTCGTTTGCGCGCCGTGCTCGCGCCGTTGCAGGTGAGTGCCGATGTACCGGCTGAACTGCCGCTGTTGTATGTACACGCGGCGTTGATCGAACAAGCCTTGGTCAATGTGCTGGAAAATGCCGCGCGTTTTTCTCCGCCTCACGGCCGCTTGCAGTTGACCGCCGGCGTGACGGGTGAGCAGTTGTTCTTCGCGGTGGCCGATGAGGGCCCGGGGATTCCCGAGGATGAGCGTGCAAAGATTTTCGATATGTTCTACACCGCCGCTCGCGGTGACCGGGGCGGGCAGGGCACGGGTCTGGGCCTGGCGATTTGCCAGGGCATGGTTGGTGCCCACGGCGGGCATATCAGCGTGGCCGATGGCATTGACGGGCGGGGCACCTGCATCACCTTGTTCCTGCCGCTACCGACGCAGCCTGGCTTGGAGCGCGAGGCTTGAGCTACCCTCTTTTCTCCACGGATTTTGATTGGACACCATGAGCCAGACCGCGACGATTCTAGTCATTGATGACGAACCGCAGATCCGCAAGTTCTTGCGCATCAGCCTGGCCTCCCAGGGCTATAAAGTGATCGAAGCCGGCACCGGCAACGAGGGCCTGGCCCAAGCGGCACTGAGCAAGCCGGACTTGCTGGTACTTGACCTTGGCCTGCCCGACATGGACGGCCAGCAAGTGCTGCGAGAGTTTCGCGAGTGGTCGACGGTGCCGGTCCTGGTGCTGTCGGTGCGGGCCAGCGAAGGCCAGAAGGTCGAGGCCCTCGACGGTGGCGCCAATGACTACGTGACCAAGCCGTTCGGTATCCAGGAGTTTCTCGCCCGCGTGCGTGCATTGCTGCGCCAGGCGCCGGCGGGCGAGGCCCAGGAAGCTGCCTTGAATTTCGGCCCTCTGACGGTGGACCTGGCCTATCGTCGCGTCCTGCTGGACGGTGCCGAAGTGGCGCTCACCCGCAAGGAGTACGCGGTACTGGCACAGTTGGCGCGGCATCCGGGACGGGTGATTACCCAGCAGCAACTGCTCAAGGATATCTGGGGGCCTACCCATACCGAGGACAGCCACTACCTGCGCATCGTCGTGGGCCACTTGCGGCAGAAGCTGGCGGATGACCCCACTCAGCCCAGGTTCATCGTGACCGAGGCGGGTGTGGGGTATCGATTGTTGAATGCTTAGATTCTGACGAGAACCCGGTCACCGATGAGAGGGGCTGGCTGCCGATGTCAGTGCTGCTCACTCTCATACCGGTCCAGGGTATCGCTGGCGATTTGCCGCCCCAGGGCGATCAGCTCCGGCGCCTTGTAGAACTCGAAAAACCGGCACACCCGCTTCGGCACGTTGATCAGCACATCGGGCGGGTAACCGGCAATCTTGTACTGCGCCAGTGACGTTTGCATCACTTCGAAACTCTGGTTGATCAGATCCAGCAGTGACGCCGGGCCGACGTTATCGATGATGAACGAACCGGTCGCGGACTTCGGTGCGCCTTCTGTTTCCGGTGCCGCCGCAGGCTGCTGGGCTTCGGGCTCTGCCGATTCCAGCCACGGGTTGATCTCTGCCGCTTCGGCCTGCAAGGCCTCCTGTTCCAGCTTCATTAATTGTTCAGCTTGTTTGCGTCGAAACGGCAGGTGCGAGCCCAGGGATCTCGCCAGGTTGTTGAAGCGACTCTTGAACGCGGGCGGGCGTTGGATCAGCGGCAAGTGGTAGTGCTTTTGGTTGGTGGCATTGAGGTTGACCGCGATGATCAAGTCGCAATGGCTCGACACCACCGGCACGATCGGCAATGGGTTGAGCAGGCCTCCGTCCACCAGCATGCGGTTGCCCTGCATCACTGGGGTGAACAGGCTGGGAATCGCCGCTGAGGCACGCATGGCCTGGTGCAGGCAGCCCTCCTGAAACCAGATTTCCTGTTGGTTGGTCAGGTCGGTGGCGACGGCGGTGTAGGGAATGCGCAGCTCTTCGATATTGAGTTCGCCAACGATCTTGCGGATCTGCCCGAAGACTTTCTCGCCACGAATGGCACCCAGGCGAAAGCTCACATCCACCAGGCGCAGCACGTCGAGGTAGTCGAGGCTTTCAATCCAGTTTCGATACTCATCCAATTTGCCGGCTGCGTAGATCCCACCCACCACCGCGCCCATGGAACAACCGGCGATACAGGCGATGTCATAACCGCGCCGTTCGATTTCTTCGATCACGCCAATATGAGCGTATCCCCGAGCCCCCCCGGAGCCCAGTACCAAGGCCACACGTTTCTTCATGAGCTGATCCTTCGCAAAACAGTTGACCACAATGCGCTCATCCGAGTGGCGGCTCAATCTTCGTCGATGTGCGGAATATTTTTCCTGATTAGCCAGGGCGCTCGGGTATGCTCTGGCTATAGTCAGTTTTGCTTTCGGGTAGCCGGACAAGGCACTTTTCCCTGTAGGCAACGTCTACAGGCTACGACTGTTTCTGTTTATTTTGAGGTGTCATCGATGAAAGCCTGGATGTGTGTGCCTGTGATCGTGTTGGCTCTGGCCGGTTGTGCCGGGAAAACTGCGTACCGTGATAGCTGTGGCACGCAACTGGATGCCGCCTGGCATGAGCTGGACCTGGCCAAGGCCGAGGGATTCGCTGGGACTGTCAGTTACTCCAAAGCGCTGTCCCTGTTGACTGGCGCCAAGACCCAGCAGCAATTCGAAGCTTTTGAGGGTTGCTCCAACAAGGCCGAGAAGGCCCGGTTCTATATTCGTGAGTCGCGCGCCGGCCGTTAAACCGTAGCAGTTGGCAGAGAGTTTCATCGTCAGCGGAGGAAGGGATGTCAGCCTTGGTCGATCAGTTAGTCGTTCAGGTCATTGGCCTGGAAGTAGGATTATTGAGCTGCCAGGCTCGTCTCGCTGCCGTCACCGACGATGAAGCCCTGCATGATCTGCGCACTACTGTGCGCCGCCTGCGCAGCCTGTTGCGTCCTCTGCGCGGCTTGCCCGGAGTGGAGCAGCTTGAATTGGCCGCCAAGGCGGTCGGCCAGTTGACCACGCCGCTGCGGGATCGAGAGGTGCTGGCTGCTTACCTGCTCCAGCAGGGTTATCACGAGGCCGCCGCGCGGCGTTTGCGCTTGCAACCCGATGCTTATCGGGACATTGCGCAAAGCCCCGAGGTGGCCCACCTGTTGTTGATCCTCGACGCTTTCCCACGTTTTATTCGCGCATCCGAGCATCAGAAACTGCTCAAGGGCTTGCGCCCACGCATCGAAAAACGTCTCGCCAAGCAATGGGAAAAACTCGGCGATGCCTTGAAGGAACCCGGCCATGACCGTCACCGCCTGCGCTTGCTGATCAAGCGCGTGCGCTACGCTGCCGAGGCCTACCCCAAGCTGGACAAACTCCCCGCCAAAGCCATCTCCCGTCTCAAGAGTGCCCAAGGCGCCTTGGGCGACTGGCACGACTGCTGGCAGTGGCTGGCCCAGGCCGAACATCAAGCGGATTTGCAACCCTGCGTTGCGGTATGGCATCGCACCATGGCCAAGGCAGAAGGGCATGCGGATCGGGTGCTGGATAAACTCAGCGCCGATTGTTTCTGAACCGGTCCGGTTTTTGGCCGGTATGGGCGCTGTGCAGTCATCACACGCTGGTTAAGATCGCCCAATCCGTGTTCCCGATGTGAGGTCCCCATGCGCTTTAGTGATTTGCTCGATGCCGCCCGTAGCAACCCGCTGGATGTCACCATTCCTGCCGAATGGGGCCAGGGTCGTGCGACGTTTGGTGGTCTGGTCGCCGCCTTGCAATACGAAGCCCTGCGTGCCCAGGTGCCGGCGGATCGTCCATTGCGCTCACTGGCGATCACCTTCGTCGGCCCGGTTGAGCCTGACGTGCCCGCCGGTTACCACGTGGAGGTACTGCGCGAAGGCAAGGCCGTCAGCCAGTTACTCGGCCGTGTGGTGCAGAACGGCGAAGTCGCCACGGTGGTCCAGGCCAGTTTTGGCGCGGCCCGTGAATCGCAGATTGATGTAGCGAGCGAACCTGCACCGGCTTTCAAGCACTGGGATGATTGCCAGGAGTTGCCGTATATCAAAGGGGTCACCCCCGAGTTCATGCGGCATCTGGCGATGCGATGGAGCGTCGGCGGGCTGCCGTTCACTGGCAATAAATCACGCGATATGGGCGGCTGGGTGCGCCTGCGCGGCGATGTGAAGGAAGAGGCATTGACCGAGGCACATATTCTGGCGCTGGTTGACGCCTGGCCGCCGGCCTTGCTGCCGCACCTTACAAAACCTGCGCCGGGCAGCACCTTGACCTGGACCATCGAATTTATCCAACCGTTGCAACAGCTGAGCACCCTCGACTGGTGCCAGTACTACGTCAATATCGAATACGCCCGCGATGGCTACGGCCATGCCGCCGCCGCACTCTGGGGCCCGAGTGGTGAGTTGATCGCCATCAGCCGCCAGAGCGTCGTGGTCTTCGCCTGACGTCAATGCCTGTGGCGCTGTCGCCAGGCACGCCACCAGCCACCGCTCAATACAAAACGCGGGAAAGTCACGAACTGCTCGACCACCAGGCGTTGTACCGCATCTTTACGATCACTGAAGGGCTCGCTGGCCTGGGCTTCCAGGCTATGTCCATGGCGTTGCAACGCCAGGCCGGCCAGGATACCGATAACACCCACGGCCACGCTGGCCAGGCTCAGGCTGAATACCCCGGATACGATCAACAGAAACCCGATGATAAACAGCGGCACGGCAATCAAGTGCAGTGCCAGGTTGGTCGGGTGTTGATGGTTCTGCGGGTAGTTACGCCATTGCCAGGCGGGGAGATTGGGATGACGTTTGCCCATGATGGTGAATCCTCTGTCCGTTGAAACAACATGGAGAGAGTCTAGGCGGGGGACGTCGGGGAGGCGAATTGGGGCTGGCTATGACGGCGATAGAAGGCTATTTGTGGCAAACCTGCGCGTTGTCGATGTCCTAGAGACGTTGGAGAGTTGGGTAGGAAAAAGACGTCGGTGTTATTCGCCGGGAAGACCCGGACGTTCCGGCAAAACCTCGGCTAACCCGAGGTTTTGATGTAGGCACAGGATTACAGGTTGAACAGCCCTACAGCTTCAACTGCCCGATCGCCTTGCTCAACTCTCCTGCCAGCGTGGCCAGTTCATTGCTGGTGCTGGCTGAGCCGATGGTCTGTTGCACGGTGTTTTCTGTCACATCACGAATACTCACCACCGCCCGGTTCATTTCTTCGGCGACATGGCTTTGCTGTTCGGCGGCCACGGCGATCTGGGTGTTGCTCTCGCGCATCTGTGCCACGGCGCCGGTAATTTCGGCCAGTGCGGCGCCGGCTTCCTGGGCCTGCTGCACGCAGTCATCGGCCTTGAATGAGCTTTCCTGCATGAAATCCACCGCATCGCGCGTGCCGGCTTGCAGCGCCGAGACCATGCGGGTGATTTCGTCGGTGGAGCTTTGCACACGCTTGGCGAGGTTGCGTACTTCGTCGGCGACCACGGCAAAGCCACGGCCCATTTCCCCGGCGCGGGCGGCTTCGATGGCGGCGTTGAGTGCGAGCAGGTTGGTCTGTTCGGCGATGCTGTGGATCACGCTGACCACGCCGTTGATTTTCTGGCTGTCCTCGGCGAGTTTCTGGATCATTTCAGCGGTTTGTTGCACGCCGGTGGACAGCCCGGCAATCGAGTGTTGCACCCGGGCGACCACCTCCTGGCCGCTGCCGGCGAGGGCGTCGGCGGTCTGGGACAGGTCGCGGGTGGCGCCGGCGTGCTGGGCGATGTGGTGGACGGTGGCGGTCATCTCGTTGATAGCGGTGGCGGCCTGGTCGGTTTCGCTCTGCTGGCCGAGCATGCCGTGTTGCACCTCGTTCATGCTGCTGGCCAGCCGCGCGGCCCCCTCGTCCAGTTGCCGGGCGGTGGACGCCACGGTGTTGACCACCCGCTGGTAACCGGCCTGCATGGCGTTGAACGCGCTGGCCATCTGGCCGACTTCGTCTTTGCACGCCAGGGGCACGCGGGCCGACAGATCGCCGGTTTTCTCAACGTGCAGCATCACATCCTTGAGGGTATTGAGTTGGCTGAGCAGGAAGCGAATCAGCAGTTGTGAGGCGCCGAGCATCGCCAGCATCAGGATAAGGACGGCCACGGCGTAGTTGACGAAGCGTTCGGCGAATACCTGGCTCAGGCTGCGTCCGTAGGTCAGCACGGCGATCTGTTGCCCGTCGGCGCGAGCGATAACGTCTGCACCGATCAGCGGGTTTTCACCGAACAAGGGCATGTGATCAAGCTCGACCCAGCCGCTGGCGCTGCTGAGCGCTGACAGATCCTGGCCTGCCAATTGTGGAACCTGACCCCGGGCAAACGTGAGCCAATGTTCACCCTTCGGCAGTGGCTTGTCGGCAGGCCAGGCCGCGAGCAATCGCGCTTGCGCTTGTGCCGAGGTCTGCGACGCATCGCTGCGCGCCTGTTGTTCGAGCTGCACGGCGTACAGCACCAGCAAGAGGGTGGTGATGAAGGCGACCGCGTTGACGGCCCAGAATTTGTATTTCAGCGAGATGTTGCTAAGCCAGGCACCCATGGAAGGTTTTCTCTGATAGCGGAAACAGCATTGGCAAGGTGCCATTATTGTGCCGCTATTCAGAAAACCGGTTTTGACATGGGTCAACGCGCCGCATCAACCCCGCTGTATCAATCCAGGCGGGGCAGCCCAAAAAAGGCGCGGGCGCAGGCGGTGCTGTGCTCGGCCAGGTCTTCCAGGGTTTCATTACGATGCAGGGCGACTTCACGCAATACTTCCGGCAAATAGGCCGGTTCATTGCGGCCATTTTTCGGCTTTGGTCGCAGCGTGCGCGGCAGCAGGTACGGCGCATCGCTTTCCAGCATCAGACGGCCACGGGGGATTTCCCTGACCAGCGGATGCAGGTGTGTCCCACGACGTTCGTCGCAGATCCAGCCGGTGATACCGATATGCAAATCAAGGTCGAGGTAGCTGAAGAGCGCGTGTTGCTCACCGGTGAAGCAATGCACAACGGCGGCGGTCAGGTGGTCGCGGTAATCCTTGAGGATCTCCAGCAGCCGCTGGTTGGCATCGCGTTCGTGGAGAAACACCGGCAGTTTCAATTCGACCGCCAGGGCCAGGTGTTCTTCGAGGACTTTTTCCTGCTGAGGGCGTGGGGAGAAGTCCCGGTTGAAGTCCAGCCCGCATTCGCCCACTGCACGCACGCGGCTTTCGCTGAGCAAGTTGCGTAAACGCTGTGCGCTGTCGCCGTTCCAGTCGCTGGCGGAATGCGGGTGGATGCCGGCCGTGCTGAATAGGTGCTGGCCGCCGTCATCGAGTTTTACGCACAGTTCCAGGGCCTGTTCGCTGCCGTCGACACTGGTGCCGGTAAGCACCAATTGCTGCACGCCGGCGGCATAGGCGCGGTCAAGAACGGCTTGGTGCCTCTCGTCGAAACTGGGGTTGGTCAGGTTGACGCCGATATCAATGAGTTGCATGGTGCTATCTCCGCCTGCGGTCGGAAAGCATATCAGAGCTGTAGATTTATAAGAAAAACGAAGAACTACAACGAGTTAAAGCTGTCTTTGAACGTCGCAAGTGACATTGTGGTTGGCCGAACGCCTGCCTCCATGCCGCCGTTGCGCGCCTTGCCAGCGCTTAAAGCGCTCTGTTTCTGACCCCCAGCCCTCACCTTTCACGATGGTGCTGGCCAGTATTCTTTGCGGAGAGCGGATGATCCGACACTCGGCGTTGCTTATGTTGTGCCTGACGTTGTTGCTGCCCATGACGGCGGCGGCACGTCTGGACGGCCCGGTGGAAGTGACCAAGCCCGGCAAGGTGCGAGACCTGGCGCAAATTCGTTCCAGCCGCACCTTGCGCGTGCTGGTCAATCAGAGCCGCAACAGCTCCGGCGAAATCCAGGGCCAGGCCATCGGTGTCGAATACCACCGTTTGCGCGCCTTCGAGCAGTACTTGAACGGCCATGCCCGTGACGGTGAAGAAATCAACCTCAAGATCATTCCCAAGGCCAAGGACCAGTTGCTTGGTGCGTTGGCCCGTGGCGAAGGTGATCTGGTGGCCCCGGGTGAACTGTTGGATGTGAAGGCTGCGCACAAGCTCAGCACCAGCGATCCGATCGTCAGCAATGTGCCGTTATGGCTGGTGGGTGTGAAAGGGGAGCGGCGGTTTACCAGGCTTGAACAGTTGTCAGGGCGCACGTTGTCGCTGACTGCCGGCAGTGCTGCGGCGGATGCCATCAGCCAGGTCAATCAGAAGCTGGCGCTGCACAAACTACCGCCGGTGAAGGTGGAATGGGTCGATCCCACATTGGCGGTGGAAGATGTGCTGGAGATGGTCCAGGCCGGGATCTTCCACTTGACCATCGTTGAGAAGCCCATTGCCGAACGCTGGTCGAAAATCCTGCCCAAGCTTCGCTTTGATAAACAGGTAGTGATCAGCGAGCCGGCTGACGAATATTGGTTCGTGCGCCAGGATGCTTCAATGCTGCGGGCCAGTATCGATCGCTTTCTCAAGACTTATCGAACCCCGTCCGATCAGGATGTGGCATTCCAACGCATCTACCGACGCCTCTATCAGGTGCGCAATCCACTGGCCCGCGCCGACCGCCAGCGTCTGGAGAAGCTGCGGCCGGTCCTGCAAAAACATGCCCGGGAGCAGGGCATGGACTGGTTGAACCTGGCCGCGTTGGCGTTCAAGGAATCCGCACTCGACCCCGGAGCGCGCAACAGCGGTGGCCCTACGGGATTGATGCAGATCACCCCTTCGGCGGCGCAACGCGTCGGAGTGAACAGTATCGAGAGCCTTGATAACAATGTGCAGGCGGGCGCGCGTTACCTGTCGATGATCCGTCGAAAGTTTTTCGCAAGCCCCAAGCTCAATGAAAGAGAGCGCATGGCCTTTGTGCTGGCGGCGTACAACATGGGGCCGGAGCGGGTGCAAGGCATGCGTGCGGAGGCGCGTCGGCGTGGGCTCAATCCGAATCAGTGGTTCTTCCAGGTTGAACGCATTGCCATGGAGCAGGTGGGTATGAGTGGCGTCAGCTATGTTAATAGCGTGAACAAATATTACTTGGCGTTCAATCGGGAGCGGGAGTCCCTGGAGCCGGCGGGGCCAAAAATTGTCTCACGTAAATAATCGATTAAATCGATGATGATCAGGCATATTTTCGGCTTTTATCATTGCTTAATCTGATTAATATAGCGGCCAACCCCCTCTACTTTGAAAAGGATTACCCCCGATGAGCCCACTGATCAAAAGCATTTTTTCCACCCGCGCCGGGTATGGCCTGACGATTCTGCGTATCGTCGTCGGCATTATCTTCGCCGCTCACGGTTCGCAAAAGCTCTTCGGCTGGTTTGGCGGTTACGGTCTGGCCGGCACGGCGCAATGGATGGAAAGTATCGGCCTGGCTCCGGGCACACTGATGGCCGTGTTGTCAGGTGGTACCGAGTTCTTCGCCGGCCTGGCGCTGATCATCGGCCTGTTGGTACGCCCTGCGGCATTGGGTTTGACCATCCTGTCGCTGGTGGCGATTTTCTCGGTGCATATCCATAACGGCCTGTTTATGGCCAACAACGGTTATGAGTTCGCACTGGCCCTGCTGGGCGGCTCGCTGGCGGTGCTGCTGGAAGGCGCCGGCAAACTGTCAGCCGACGGCGCTATCAGTCGCTGATCCCTGGGTACGTCCCCAAAAAGCCCGCCATAGGCGGGCTTTTTCGTTGCCCGGGATTCTTGACACTGGCCTGCTGGCTTCTCTAGGATGCCGTCCATGCGCCGATTTAAACAGCTAATTGCGGGGCGCCACTGGGACTCGATGCAGCCCGACAGAAGTACGTTCTCCCATGCAGAGCACACTTCGAAATACCGCTAAAGCGCTGGTTCGGTGTTGCCTCTCACCTGCCCGCAGACTTTTGAGGCAGAGACCACGACACGATGAATGCACTACACCCCCTGATTCGCCTGGCCCCGATCACTGCGGGCCTGACTCAACGCAATCCAAAGATCCTTCTTGGCGGCAAGCACCAGCCGACGCTGTTGCGTTACCTTGACGGCTGGCCTCGTCGCACCGGGCGGCCTTCGGCGTTTCTGATTCAGTTTGTTGAAGATGGCGATTCCCTGGCCCGCTTTGCCAGCAACAGTTTCGACCTCGCGGTGATACAGGCGCCCAGCGCCAGCGATGCCGATGAAGTGATCCGCCAACTCACGCGTATTGCCCGCCAGGGCCTGATTACCCGCCGCTGAGTGCTCAGCGACAAGCTGCGCAAGAGAGCGACCGGCGTCGGCGCAGGTAAAGAGCAAGCACCCAGGCGACCAGGCATAACAGCAGCGGCACGGTCGCAATCAGCAGCAGCTTCAGGCCGTGTTCGAACTGACGCACAGGCGCGTAAGCATTGACCTTCAGTGCGTTCAGTTCCATGGGGAGTCGCAGGCGCTCCTTGTTGAGCGCTTGTAACGTAGCATTGGCACCCACGGCCTGAGCACCAAGCCCCCCGTTCTGTGGGCTCAAACGTCGCCATTCTTGTTCAGTGCGCTCAAGGCGTCGTTCCAGCTCGCGCGCGCTTTCCCGATATGCCTGTGCCGCCATGTCGCGCAAGTGTTCGAGCGTATGCAGGGGCTGACTGTTTATGGCGCGTGGTCGAATGTCCGCAAGCGCTGGGGGAGCGGCCAGGTTATCCAACGTATTCAAGACGAACTGCACGTTGCTGTTGGGGGCCGAACGGATGACGGTGTCTGCGAGCATATCCGTGTCGGCGACCACCACCACCTGGATCTGTGCAGCCTTCTGCAAACCGGGCGGCTGCCCGTCAAGGCCCTCGGGGAACACCGAGAAGGCGGGGCCTTCAAGGCGAGCAGCAATCACGTGTGCCTGCCTGGGCGCGGTGGCTTCATCGGTGAGTGAGTCGAACGTCGTCGCGAAAGCGAAATGCCCTGCGTCGAGCAGCACCGATTGCCGCGAGCTCTGCAGCAGCGGCGTGAATGTCATGCGGCTTTTCTGGGGGCGGAAAAGTGCACCGCTGCTCGACACGATCACTGAACTCAGTTTCCAACTGCTGATATCGGTGGCGCTCATGGCCTGTCGTGGCAGCTCCAGCCTGGCCGGGTGCAACACCGTTGGACTTGCGGGGCCGGGGGTAGCCGATGTGGCATAGAGGTCATCCACCAATAGCTTGTCCGTTGGCATCTGTATGCCCCAAGCCGCCAGCAGCCCCTCTAGCCTGGAGGCTGGCGAAGCGGCATTCGTTTCCATTTCGCTCACTGGATCGATGAAGATCATCAACTTGCCACCCTTCAATACGTGCTGCTCAATCGCATACAAAGCGCGTTCAGGCAGGGTGCGCGGATGCACAACCATCAACGTACCGATCGATGACGGTACCTGGGCGATGTTGTTGCTCAGTTCCACCAGATTGAACTGCCCACGCATGTGTGCCAGGAGTTCTCCCGTGGAAGCACTTGACGCGAGCCCTGACAGCAGGCCGACAGTCGGACGCTCAGGCTGCATCAGTTCAAGGATCAGATGGCTGATTTCGTACTCAAGCAAGGGGGCGTGGTCCGGGTTGAACGCTTCGATGCGCCGTGTGCTCTGACCGGCACGTGTGCCGATGAGCCCCAGGAATCCTTGCGTATCATCCAGTCCGAATAAACTGGCCTTGTAGGCTTCTTCGGAAAATGGAGTTGGGTCGATAACGTGCAGGTTGATCAAGCCCCTGGCTGCTTTTTCAAACTCCTTGAGCAGGTCCTCCACCCGTTGACCATAGCGTTTCAATAGCTGGTTTTTCTTGGGATCATTGATTGAGTTGAAGTAATACAAGTCCAGCGGGCCTTCGAGTGTTGTAAGAAAATGCCGCGTGGCCGGTAATAAAGTGTGTTTCTTCTCCTGTGAAAAATCCCAGCGAATGTCAGGTAGCTTTTTTATCCAGACCAGATTAAAGGCGAGAAACAACAGCGATATAACCATGAGTGTCATACCGGTACGAAGAGCGGATCGCATCAGTGGCTTTCCTTCTCAGCGGTTTTTGTAGTTGAGTGTGACGGTCGTCGCTGCAAGAAAAGCAAAGATGATGCTGGTGAAGTAAAAAACGTCATGAAGTGTCAGTTTTCCGCTGTCCATCGTACTGAAACGCAAGATGGGATTGAGCGATATCAAACTGTCGATCACCCATATCGGGGTTTGATGTTCAAGCGCATCCAGAACGGATGAAACACCGCTGATCGTCAGTAGCAGGCCCAGTGTCAATAAGAAAATCACAATGCGCTGGTGAGTCAGTGCACATACAAAACAACCAACGGCCAGATAACTGCCTGCCAGTAACCAGCTGGCGAAAAACTGTGAAGCGATTACGCCGTTATCGGCTGTGCCGAGATAGTTGGCGGCGATCACTATCGGGAAGTTTAAAAGCACGGCAAGGCCGCACACGACCCATGCCGCCATGAACTTTCCGATAACGCGTTCCGCCGAGGTGACAGGCAAGGTTTTCATCATGTTGGAAAAGCTCGCACTGTGTTCATCCGACCATAACTGCGTCGATAGCGTGGGAATCAGCAGAAGATACAGCCAAGGGTGAAACTCGAAGAAGGCCTGCAAGTCGCTGCTGTTTCGCTCCATCCATTGCTGAGCGTGCAATCCCAGCGTGGCACACAGCGCCAGGAACACCGCCACGCTCAAATAAGTACCGGGTGAGGAGGCATAACTGGCGAGCTGGCGTTTGAAAATGACGGTTAGCAGTTTCAAGGGGAAACCTCTTGGCTGAGATGGTGAATCACGTCGTTCAAGCGTCCTGGTTCCAGGTGCATGGACGTGACCTTCCAGCCGCGGTGGGTGATGAGCGCATTGATGGAGGGAAAAATGGAGTGGCCAGGCATGGCCAGAACCGTCACGGTGCCGGGTGCATGCCGGTCTTCTTCGATGCCGGCGACGCCAGGTAATACGGCAAGGGCCAGTAAATCCACGGGCGTATCGGCGGCGAGGGTCACGGCTTGGTAGTGTCTTGAGCTACGCTGCAAATCCATCAACGCCGTATCGGCCTTCAGGCGACCTCCCGCGATAACCAACGCCCGGCTACAGAGATCAGACAGTGCGTCGCCATGACGGGAGGCGATGATGAGCGTCATTTCCTCGCTCAGGGACTGGATAAGCGTCTTGAGCTTGAGCCACTCATCAGGGGCAAGATCCTCCAATGGTTCGTCCAGTAAAAGCAGGTCGGGCGAATGCACAATGGCTTGGGCGATGGCAACTTTGCGCTTTATGCCGAGGGGGAGCGTATCGATCGGGTAGTTGGACACGGACAACAGTTCCAGGCGCGTAACGACTTGATTGACTCTTCTGCTTTTTTCGGCACCGCTGAATCCCCGAACGGCGGCAATAAAGTTCAGTAGGCTTTTGACGGTCATCACTGTGTGACTGGGAACGTCGTGGAGTTGATAGCCAATGGCGTTCTTCGTCTGGATGGAATGGGTCTGGGTGTTTAAGCCCTGGATATTGATGTACCCGGAGGTCGGTTTTAGCACACCCGCGATCAAATTCAGCAGCGTTGTTTTACCGGAGCTTCGCTCTCCCAAAAGACCAACGCATTCCCCGCACTGGACGCAGAATGAAAGTTGGGTGATGACATTTTTTCTGCCAAGTTTTTTCGTCAGGTTGCTTATCTCGATCATGGGTTTACCGAATAAGTTTGGCAGGGTGTATGAATAGCGATTGGGGCTTTAAAAAGGGTACGTTCAATGGTTGCGCTTGGGAACGCGCGGTTGGATTAATAAGACAACTCCTACGCCCGGTTTGATAACTCACTGAAACAATTGTTTTGCTTGAGGGTTTGTTAATGCTCGGATGTTTATCTGATGTTTATATAAAGTTTTCTTTTTTGTGATGAGGTCTGATTGTCATGATGCTTCTACGTACCCTTGTTCTTGAACGCAGTGGCGAAGAGGCGCCCGTCAACGGTGCACTGCTCTGTGGGTTTGCTGTCGCCCAGATCGAATCAAACTTTCTTGTATATAGCCTGGATGAAGAGGCCGAACCCGGTCACTCAAGGGTTTATATCGCTGCATTGCGTAAAAAACTCGAACGGTATTTCCTGGGCGGAGTGGACTCCAAGGAAGATCTGCAAGTGGCGATGCAGGTCTTCAAGCAGATCCTCATGGCCGCATCTGGCGCAAAGACAAGTGGCGCCGGTGAAGCCCAGACGCCCTTTCATTTTGTCGATTTGAAAGGTTGCAGGTTGCCGCCTGCCAGGCCGGAGGATCATCACTCGGTCATTATCAAGAAGGCGCTGGTGATGAAGGTGATTACCTTAGGCATGTCCGCGCCCGCATTGCCCGCGATTGAAAGTAATACCGTCATCGTGCCGAACATTCGCTTTTCGTCACAAATGGTTGCATCGCCGAAGGAGATGAGCCCTCCGAAGACCGCCACTCAGTTGCCGGATAAATACACCGCTGAAGACCCTTCGCATTCGGTGGTCGCGGTACCCGAGACATTCGTGCCGGCCGGGCCGGGTGCACAGCCGGTTGAGTTTGAAACGAGCGAGGCTGCGCCTGCGAAACGGCCAGCCCATCAGGAGCACGCTACGTTGCTTGAGGTGGACAGCACACTGGCTAATCTTGCCCGCGTCGCCCAAGAGCTGACGCAAAAAAAGCACGCGGCCATCGAGCGAGAAGAGATGCTTGAACAGTGGCAAGTTCGCCTGCAGCATCAGCAGGGCCAGCTGGATGAGAAAAACCGCGAGGTGGAGCAGCGCCACAGGCACCTGCAGGAAGAGGCGTTGGGTGTTGGCCGAAAAGCCGAAAAGCTGACGCTGATGATGTCGCAGCTAGCAGCCATGCGGCAGCGCCTGCACACCACGCTGCTTGAATTGGACCAGGTCCTGGAGGCGACAGAGATGAATTGATCCGCCCGCCGCTCTGGCTACTTTGCAGGGTTCATTTATCATCAGCTCCAGCCAGCCGACGCCAGGGCATGATGCCGTGACGTATCGGCACCATTGGACATTGTCTGGGGATGCAAGGGTTTGAGTACCAAGCTGATTACCAAAGAAGGTCATGAAGCGCTGAAGAAGGAGCTGGACTATCTGTGGCGTGAGAAGCGCCCGGATACCACTCGCAAGGTGACATGGGCCGCTTCCCTCGGAGACCGCAGCGAAAACGCGGACTACCAGTACAACAAGAAGCTGCTGCGTGAAATCGACCGGCGGGTGCGCTACCTGCGCAAACGCCTGGAAGACATGCGCGTGGTGGAGTACATGCCCGAGCAGGAGGGGAAGGTGTTTTTCGGTGCATGGGTGGATATCGAAAACGAACAGGGTGAGACCAAGCGCTTTCGAATCGTGGGTTATGACGAGATCTACGACCGCATGGATTACATCTCCATCGACTCGCCCATGGCACGCGCGCTGCTGCGCAAGGAAGTGGACGATGAGGCGATTGTGCAGACCCCAAACGGTGAGGTGTGCTGGTGGATCACCAAGATCGAATATGTGAAGTAGACAATGATGGCCTGCGCCCTGGGTCGGGGGCAGGCCATCTGCGTTTCAGCTTTCGCGCAGTACGGTCAGCGGGCTGGTATTCAAGGCGCGGCGCGTACCGAATACCCCGGCGCCAGCAATGAGCACGGCGCCTATCACCGGCAACAGCAACAACCACGGATGAGGGTGCCAGGCAAGGTCGAAAGCATAGCGATACAGCACCCAGGTCACCAGCTCTGTGCCGAGTGCGGCCAGCAGGCCACTGACCGCACCCAGTAGGCCGAACTCAATGCGCCGTGCTTTGACCAGCAACGTACGTTCGGCACCTAGCGCACGCAGCAGCGCACCTTGGCGAATTCGCTCATCCAGCGTGGCCTGCAAGCCGGAGAACAGCACGGCCATCCCTGCCGCCAGCACAAACAGCAGGACATACTCCACCGCCAGGGTCACTTGGGCGAGGATGCTGCGCAACTGCTCCAGCAGCGCCTCGACCTGCAGGATGGTCACGGCCGGGAAGGCCCTGGACAGGTCAACGATCTGTTGGTCGTGCCCCGGCGCGAGATAAAAGCTGGTCAAGTAGGTCGCGGGCAGGTCCTTCAATGTGCCCGGCTGGAAGATCATGAAGAAGTTGGGTTGGAAATTATCCCAGTTGATCGTGCGCAGGCTGGTCACCTGGGCCTCGCGATTTTCGCCGCCTACCGTGAACACCAGGTGATCGTTGAGCTTGAGCTTGAGGCTTTCGGCAACTTTGGCTTCTACCGACACCCCGGGGACGTCATCGCTCGGTTGCGACGACCACCAGGAGCCTGCGGTCAGGACATTGCCAGGTGGCAAATCGGCGGCCCAGGTCAGGCTCAAGTCGCGCTGTATTGCACGGTCGCCGCTGGAGTCCTTGCTGACAATCTGCTGCACCGGTTCGCCATTGATGCTGATCAGCCGGCCTGGCACCACCGGATATAACGGCGCGGATTGAGCCTGCACCTGCAGCAGCCGCTCGCCAAAGGCGTCTTTGTCGGCCGGCAGGATGTTCAGCGCGAAATAGTTGGGGGCATCCTTGGGCAACTGGTTCTGCCAGGTGTCGAGCAATTCGCCCCGCAGCAGGGCGATCAGCCCCATGGATAACAGGATCAAGCCAAAGGCCAGTGACTGGCCTGCCGCCGCCAATGGATGACGCAGCAATTGGCCAAGGCCCAGGCGCCAAGGCAGCGAGGCACGCGCCAACAACCGGCGCAGGCTTTGCAGCAGCAGTAGAAGCAAGCCGCCGAGGATCAGCGCCGCCACTACGCCACCGCCCAGCAACGCAAAGGTCAGCACCAGGTCAAGGCTCAGGCGCCACATGATCAGGCCGAGCGCGAACAACGCTGCGCCGTAGACCATCCAGGTGCTGGACGGAATAGGTAGCAGGTCGCGGCGTAATACTCGTAGCGGTGGAACGCGGCCCAGGGCCGCCAACGGCGGCAGGGCGAAGCCGGCGAGGGCCACCAGCCCGGTGCCAATACCCGCGGCCGCAGGTAGCAACCCACCGGGCGGCACGTCCGCCGGCAGCAGGTCGTGCAGGAAATAGAACAAGCCAAACTGCGCCAGCCAGCCGAGCAGGGCGCCGGTCAGGCTGGCCAGCAACCCCAATACACTCAGTTGCAGGCTGAACAGCAGCATCGCTTCGCGCCTTGAGAGGCCCAGGCAGCGCAACAGTGCACTGGCATCGAAGCGTCGGCTGGCAAAGCGATTGGCCGACAATGCCACCGCTACGCCGGCCAGCAGCACCGCCACCAGGCTGGCCATGTTCAGGTAGCGCTCGGCCTTGCCCAGGGCACCGCCGATCTGCTGATTGCCGTCGCGTGAATCCTGCAGGCGCTGGTTGGCGGCGAGACCCGGCTTGACCAGGTCACGATAGGTTTGCAGCGCCGTACTGCCTTGGGGCGCGCGCCACAGTTCGCGGTAACTGACGCGGCTGCCGGGCTGGACCACGCCGGTAGCATCCAGGTCCGCCAGGTTGATCATCACCCGGGGCGTGAGGCTGTAGAAGTTGCCGGCACGGTCGGGCTCATAGGTCAGTATGCGCGTCAGGTGCAGGGTCTTCAGGCCGACATCGATGTTGTCGCCAACCTTCAAATCCAGCGCTGTCAGCAGCCGTGCCTCCACCCAGGCTTCGCCGGGCTTCGGGCCGCCTCCGGCTGTTTCGACCCCGAAGGGCTCTGCTGTACTTTTAAGTTCGCCGCGCAGCGGGTATTGCTCGTTGACCGCCTTGATGCTCGAGAGCTGGATACCGTTATCCGTGGCGATAACGCTGGAGAACTCCACGATGCGTGCGTGATCCAGGCCCAATTCGGTCCCGGTCTGTATTTGCTCGGGGCGGGCCGGCGAGCTGCCTTCGAGTACCAGGTCGGCACCGAGAAACTCAGTGGCGCGCAACAACATGGCGCCGTTGAGGCGTGCACCGAAGTAGCCGATGGCAGTGCTGGCGGTGACGGCCACCAGCAGGGCGAAGAACAGCACACGCAATTCGCCGGCGCGGGCATCGCGCAGCAGTTGACGCATGGCAAGGCTGAACAGGCGCAATAGCGGCAAACGTGCCATCAAGGCTCCAGGGGCGCGACCATCAGGCCGGCTTCGAGGCGAATCAAACGCCGGCAACGGTGAGCCAGGCGTTCATCGTGAGTGACCAGCACCAGGGTCGTGCCGCTCTCTTTGTTGAGTTCGAACAGCAAGTCACTGATGCGCTCGCCGGTGTGACTGTCGAGGTTGCCGGTGGGCTCATCGGCAAACAGCACGTCGGGTTCGGCCGCGAAGGCGCGTGCGATGGCCACCCGCTGCTGTTCGCCACCGGAAAGCTGGCGTGGCGAGTGGGTCAGACGCTGGCCCAGGCCGACGCGTTCCAGCAGGTGCGTGGCGCGCTCGCGGGCGTCCTTGCGGCCGTCCAGTTCCAGCGGCAGCATGACGTTTTCCAGCGCGTTGAGGCTGTCGAGCAGTTGGAAGGACTGGAACACAAAGCCCACATGCTCGGCACGGATGCGCGCACGCTGGTCTTCATCGAGCAGACTCAATGCCTGGCCGGCCAGGGTGACTTCGCCGCTGCTTGGCAGATCGAGGCCGGCGAGCAGGCCGAGGAGGGTGGATTTGCCGGAGCCGGAACTGCCGACGATAGCCAGGCTGTCACCTTTGTTCAGTTCCAGGCTCAGTTCGTGCAGGATAGTCAGTTCACCTTCCGCGCTGGGAACCACTTTGCTAAGGTTCCGCGCGGTGAGAATGCTTGCGCCCATGGAGAATCCGATGCGAATGTGGTTTTTGAGTGCTGGCCTGGCCTTGATATGCATGGCCCAGAACGCAGCGGCGGGTACAGTCCTGATCGTCGGCGATAGTATCAGTGCCGGTTTCGGCCTGGATACCAGCAAAGGATGGGTCGCGTTGCTGGAGCAACGGCTCAAGCAGGAAGGTTTTGACGATAAAGTGGTCAATGCCTCCATCAGCGGCGACACCAGTGCAGGAGGCCTGGCACGGCTGCCGGCGGCGCTTGCAGAGCATAAGCCGGATGTAGTGGTCATCGAGCTGGGTGGTAATGACGGCTTGCGTGGCCAGCCTCCAGCGCAATTGAAACAAAATCTTGCATCGATGATCGACCAGTCCAAAGCCGGTGGTGCCAAGGTGCTGTTGTTAGGGATGCAATTACCGCCCAATTACGGCCCGCGTTACACCACGGCATTCGCTGAGGTGTACGGCGTGTTGGCCAAGGAGAAAAAGATCCCGTTGGTGCCGTTTTTTCTCGACGGTGTGGGGGGGCATCCTGAGCTGATGCAGGCGGATCAACTTCACCCGGCGGTCGGTGCCCAGGGCAAATTGCTGGAAAATGTCTGGCCGACGCTAAAACCGCTGTTATGACGCTTTTCTACCGGCAGGCTTTCGGCTAAGGTGGCGCCCCCGATTTGGAGCCCTCGATGTCGCGTCCTGCCTGGTCCCTGTTTAATTACCAACTGATCGAGCCGGACGAGCAGCTGGATCTGTTCGCCTGCCAGGAAGTCAGGGTGCATCTGGTGGCGCGCCAGCTGGAGTTGGGCGGCTCGATTGATCGCACACTGTGCGGCACGCTGTTGCCGGCACAACCGCGCTGGTCATCGGTGGACCGCTCGATTTTTCAGGATCAGCGTCTGTGCCCCCTGTGCCGCGCCATTCTCGAATCGCAAAAGCGCGGCACGCCGCCGATCTGGCCGGAGTTGCGATTTGAGTTATAGAAGCAGCTTCAAGCTTCAAGCTTCAAGCTTCAAGCTATAAGCTTCAAGCTGTGGGTTTTAAGCTGTAAGCTTATGGCTGAAAGCTTGAGGCTTGTGGTCCGCTTTTAACCTACCCGTCGTTCTGCGAAGGATTTTCCGGATGTTGTCGCGCCTTTCCGTCGTCACCTGCTGCCTGTCTCTCGCTGCTCTATGTGCGGCGGGGCCGTCGGCAGCCTTGCAGTTGCCCTTGCCACCGCCCGGTGAGGACATCGTTGGTCAGGTCCAGGTCATCAAGGCCAAATACGAAGATACCTTTGCCGACCTGGGTACTACCTATGACCTGGGCTATTCGGAAATGGTCGCGGCCAACCCGGGCGTGGATGCCTGGTTACCTGGCGCGGGCACCGAGATTGTGCTGCCTACGCGGTTCATCCTGCCGCCCGGCCCTCGTGAAGGCATCGTGATCAATCTGGCGGAGTACCGGCTCTACTACTTCCCCAAAGGGCAGAACGTTGTCTACACCTTTCCACTGGGGATTGGCCGTGAAGGCTGGGGCTCGCCGATCGCCCATACCAGCATCATCGCCAAGACGCCGAACCCGACCTGGACACCTCCCGCCTCAATCAAGGCTGAACACGCCGCCAATGGTGATCCACTGCCCAACGTGGTGCCCGCCGGGCCGGATAACCCGCTGGGTCCGTTCAAGTTTACCCTGGGCACGCCGGGCTATCTGATTCACGGCTCGAACATGAAATTTGGTATCGGCACGCGTACAAGCCATGGCTGCTTCCGCATGTTCAACAACAACGTATTGGAAATGGCCAGCATGGTGCCGGTAGGTACCTCGGTGCGCATCATCAACGATGCCTACAAGTTCGGCAGCAGCGGCGGCAAGGTCTACCTCGAAGCGCATACACCGCTGAACGACGATGGCACGCCTTCGGTGGTCGACAAACATACTGCGGTCATCAACGCCTTGCTCAAGCGCGAAGACTTGGCCAACAACCTGCGGGTCAACTGGGATCAAGTGCGGGATGTGGTCGCTGCTGAAGATGGCCTGCCAACTGAAATCGGCGTACCTGGCACCGCGCCGGTTGCCTCCAGCGCACCGGTTGATTTACAGCAGTAAGCCTCTCGGCAGCCCGCCACGGCCCTTGCGTCGTGGCGGGCTTTTTATTGTCTGGGATTGCGGACCGAATTCCAGGCAATAAAAAAGCCGACCCAAGAATGGGTCGGCTTGATAACAACCCCGAAGGATTATTACTTGCGGCTTGCTTTTTCAAGCATGCGCAGAGCGCGCTCGTTAGCTTCGTCAGCAGTCTGTTGTGCTTTTTGAGCAGCAGCCAGAGCTTCATCAGCTTTACGGTAGGCTTCGTCTGCACGAGCCTGGGAGCGAGCTGCTGCGTCTTCAGTAGCAGTCAGACGAGCTTCGGTTTCTTTGGAGACGCTGCTGCAACCGGTAGCCAGAACTGCGGCCAGAGCCAGAGCAGAGAATTTCAGAACGTTGTTCATCGTGTTCCCCTTCAAGGACTTTCTATTAAATGGCTACGTTCTCAGAGTGAGCTGATAGCCGGCGTACATACTACCCATTACTTGTAGTAAGTAAACTGACGTAGCGCAAGAAGCAAAAAAAAATCTTGAGCTGCATCTATTTTGGCTAACCTTTTTGAAATCTGCATAAAAACTATCCAGTTCTCTTCATCGTGATTGAGATTGGATCCAGGCTGAAAGCTACGGCCCGCATGTGCTAAGCCGGTTGAACAGATGAAAATATATATATCCACGGTGACACTTTTGTACAGGTTGCCTTTAACCTGCCGGATATCTTTTGCGCATCTAGAGGTGACTTTAAGAGCGCCTGTTCGTCTCAAGCTTCAACTGCCGGCAATGTTCAGGCTTTCGATCATTGGTTGATCGAGGCCCTTTCTATATCCACCGCCGCGGGGATGACGTGTGCGCCTTGAGCAATTGCAGGATTGGTGCCTACTATCTCCCTACGTGCTGGTTGTGAGCGCTATGGGTTTTCTCGCTGTCGAAACCGGCACGGGGTGGCGTAGATGTTCCTTCGCCGGAAAAACATCGGTAAGGTAGGGTCGCAATTCCAGACCCGCGAGGAGTAGTGATGAGCGAGGCGTTGTCCATCCACCATGACCAGGCTGGTCATCAGTTCGAGACCAATGTGGACGGTCATCGTGCCTATCTGACCTATATGGACCTCGGGAAGCAGACCCTGGATATCTATCGCACCTTCGTGCCCAACGCGCTGCGGGGGCGGGGCATCGCTGCTGCGTTGACCGAAGAGGCGTTGAAGTTCGCCGAAGAGGCCGGCTACACGGTGATCCCTTCGTGCTCTTACGTAGAGCGCTACATGGAGCGCCACCAGCGCCATGCCGCAAAGCTGTGAACTATAAAACCGCACCATGAAAAACGCCGGGCTTAGCCCGGCGTTTTTGTGTGCGTCATGCTCAGGTGCGCTTGCGGTTGGGCAATACGTCCTTGAGCTTGGCGCGCATGCTGCGCAAGGTGGTTTCGGTGGCGGACCAGTCGATGCAGGCATCGGTGATCGACACGCCGTACTGCAGGTCGGCGAGGTCTTTTGGAATCGCCTGGCAACCCCAGTTCAGGTGGCTTTCGACCATCAGGCCGATGATCGACTGGTTGCCTTCAAGAATCTGGTTGGCAACGTTTTCCATCACCAGCGGCTGCAGGGCCGGGTCCTTGTTGGAGTTGGCGTGGCTGCAGTCGACCATGATGTTCGGCTTGATCCCGGCCTTGTTCAGCGCCTGTTCGCACAGGGCGACGCTGACCGAGTCATAGTTGGGTTTGCCGTTGCCGCCGCGCAGTACCACGTGACCGTAGGCGTTGCCCTTGGTGGTGACGATGGACACGCCACCTTCCTGGTTGATGCCCAGGAAACGGTGGGGGCTGGAGACCGACTGCAGCGCGTTGATCGCGACCGTCAGGCCGCCGTCGGTGCCGTTCTTGAAGCCCACGGCCGAGGAAAGGCCGGACGCCATTTCGCGGTGGGTCTGGGACTCGGTGGTACGCGCGCCGATGGCCGACCAGCTGATCAGGTCCTGCAAGTATTGCGGCGAGATCGGGTCGAGGGCTTCGGTGGCAGTGGGCAGGCCCATTTCAGCCAGGTCCAGCAGCAACTGGCGACCGATGTGCAAGCCGTCCTGGATCTTGAACGAGTCATCCAGGTAAGGGTCGTTGATCAAGCCTTTCCAGCCGACGGTGGTGCGCGGCTTCTCGAAATAGACTCGCATCACCAGATACAAGGTGTCGGACACTTCCGCCGCGAGCACTTTGAGGCGCTCGGCGTATTCGTGGGCAGCCTTGAGATCGTGGATCGAGCACGGGCCGATCACCACGAAGAGGCGGTGGTCGGTACCGTCGAGAATGTCACGGATGACTTCGCGGCCCTTGGTGACGGTCTGCAGGGCAGCGTCGCTCAGGGGGATTTCGCGTTTGAGCTGATCAGGCGTGATCAGGGTCTCGTTGGATTCGACGTTAAGGTCGTTGATCGGTAAATCAGCCATCGTGTTACTCGTCAGGGTCACGGTGCCGGCCGCCAGCCATCCCCGTGCGGCGGAGCACAGCATGATTTGAATGCAGGGGGAAGGAACCTTAGCGCGTATCACCGGCCCGCGACAATGGGCAAATCCCGCTTTAATCCAGCACCGGCTGCACAAAAGCCTCATGGGAGAATTCGACGGCATGGCGTGAAACCCAGTCGAGGGCCATGGCTTCGTGTTGCGCAGATGTCGGCTCGGCGTCTTCGTGCAAGCGGCAATAGCGCTCGATCTGGCACACTTGTTCGCCCATCCGTGCACTGAACAAGGCGTGCTCATCGGTAAACGAGATACCGATACGGTAACTATTTTCGACTTTACGGCACCACGCCACGTAGCCTGGATAGCGGGCGTTCGCACCCAGGGACGGAATCCGCAAATCAACCGCTGTGCCCTGGCGCCAGGCGCGCGGACAATTGCAGGCAACACCGCCCAGGCCGATAGTGTGCAGGCGCGAACGGGACATGGCAGGAGAGGGACGTTGGATCAACTCGACAGCGACATCATCAGGGTGAGGTAAAAAACGACCCATGTACACGGACTCCGAGCGCCGTCCCGTTGACGGCAGTGGCAGCAGTATAGTGAAGGAACTGGAATTGACCGACCTGGATATTGACCAGCAATTGCTGGGCTTGCCGGGAATTTCACTGGTGGTGTTTACCAGCGTCGGGTGTTCCAGTTGTCGCTGGGCACGTCAGCAATTGCCGGGTTGGCACTTACCGGTGGACCGCGTGTGTTGGGTGGACGCCGCGCACAACGGCGGCGCCGTCGAGCGCTATCAGATCTTTCATTTGCCCGCGTTATTCGTGGTGTGCGAGGGTCAATTCCTGGGGCAGATACAGACGCGTATTACGCGTAATGACGTTTGCGATGCAGTACAACAAGCGCTTACCCGCACTCCAGAGGATTTGCCATGACAGCAGTTGCACACCGTTCACCCCGTATCGGCATCATCGGCACCGGCGCTATCGGTGGGTTCTACGGCCTGATGCTGGCGCGTGCCGGCTTCGATGTGCATTTCTTGCTGCGCAGTGAATACGCCGCCGTCAGCGAGCATGGCCTGCACCTCAACAGCAAGGTGCATGGCAAATTGCACCTGCATCCCGTCCAGGCCTATGCCCGTGCTGCAGATATGCCTGCGTGCGATTGGTTGCTGGTGGGCACCAAGTCCACGGGCAATGTGGACTTGGCGCCGACGCTCGCCCAGGTTGCGGCGCCGGATGCCAGGATTGTGCTGCTGCAAAATGGTCTCGATGTCGAAGACAGTTTGCGCGAGCACCTGCCGCCGTCGCTGCACCTGCTTGGCGGCCTGTGCTATATCGGTGTGCATCGCTCCGGCCCTGGCGTCGTCGAGCATCAGGCGTTGGGGCGAGTCAACCTGGGTTATCACAGTGGCAGCGCAGCCGACGATGAAGCTGGCCAAAGAGCCATCGTCGAAGAGGGCGCCGGGCTGTTCCATCAGGCCGGTATCGAGTCCCAGGCCATGGCCGACGTGCACCAGGCGCGCTGGCATAAACTGGTGTGGAATATTCCCTATAACGGTCTTTCCGTGTTGTTGGGCACCGGCACCACGGCGATGATGGCCGATCCATCCAGCCGCGAATTGATCCAGGCCTTGATGGCCGAAGTGGTGCAGGGCGCCCGTGCTTGCGGTCATGACATTGCGGCCAGTTACGCCGACCAGATGTTTGCGATGACCGAAACCATGGATGACTACCTGCCCAGCATGTACCACGACCACCTGCACAAGCGCCCGCTGGAACTGGCGGCGATTTACGCCCGGCCGCTGGCGGCGGCACAGGCGGCAGGCTGCGAATTGCCACGCATCCAGGCGCTGTACCAGGCCTTGAGTTTCATAGATCGGCACAACCGCTGATTCGGGAGAAAACACCATGGCAAAAGGATTGGGCGACAAGTTGGTGCTGGCGATTTCTTCGCGGGCACTGTTCGACCTGAGCGATAGCCACAAGGTCTACTTGGCCGAGGGCGTGGAGGCTTATCGCAAGTACCAGATCGAACATGAGGAAGAAACCCTTGAGCCCGGCGACGCCTTCCCGCTGGTCAAAAAGCTGCTGAGCCTCAACGCCAGTTTGGGCCGCGCGCGGGTTGAGGTGGTGCTGGTGTCTCGCAACAGCGCTGATACCGGCCTGCGGGTATTCAATTCCATCCAGCATTACGGCTTGGATATTTCCCGCGCCGCTTTCGTAGGAGGGCGTAGTCCCTATCCTTATCTGGCTGCTTTTGGTTGCCATCTGTTTCTTTCGACCCATGCAGAGGATGTGCGCAGCGCCCTCGAAGCCGGGTTTGCGGCGGCAACGATTCTGTCGGGCGGCGCGCGTCGAGCATCGAGCGAGGAATTGCGGATCGCATTCGACGGTGACGCGGTGCTGTTCTCCGACGAGTCCGAACGCGTTTACCAGGCTGGCGGCCTGGCAGCCTTCCAGGCCAGCGAGCGGGAGTCGGCGCGCGAGCCTTTGCATGGTGGTCCGTTCAAGGGTTTCCTGGCGGCTCTCAACTTATTGCAGCGAGAGTTTGCCGATGAGGCCTGCCCGATTCGCACCGCATTGGTCACCGCGCGCTCGGCACCGTCCCATGAGCGGGTGATCCGAACGTTGCGTGAGTGGGACATCCGCCTCGACGAATCGCTGTTCCTTGGCGGCCTGGAAAAGGCCGCGTTTCTGGAGGCGTTCGCCGCCGATGTGTTTTTCGATGACCAGGCCGGCCACTGCGAGAAGGCCAGGGAGGTGGTAGCCACCGGGCATGTGCCCCATGGCATCAGCAATGAGTTGAAAATCCAGACCGAGAGCTGAGCCTAACTGCCCCGTGCGCTGCTAAGCTCATTCAATCTCCGCCATCCTGGTCGTCCAAGAGGTTCTATGATTCGTTCGATGCTGTACGCCACGGACCTCGGTTTGTATGCGCCTTATGTAATGCAGCATGCGCTGGCACTGGCCCGAACGTTCAATGCGGATCTGCATGTGATTCACGTGGTCGAGCCCATCGGACTGTTCGCCGAATCAGTGTTGCAGAGCTACCTTGATGAGCAGGCCCTGAGTGAGTGGCAGAGCCAGGGAGTGAACACCGTAATGGCGACCATCGAGCAACGGGTGCTGGACAGTTTTCGTGAGGAGTTGGGGGAAGGGGAGCAAGACCTGGAGTTGATTCATTCGGTTCGAGTGATTCAGGGCGACCCCTGCGAAGTGATCCTCGACCAGTTGCGTAAACTTTCCGTTGACCTGTTGATCGTAGGTAGCCACAGCCATGCAACCGCGGCGGCCACACCCCTTGGGCGAACCGCTGCACGGGTGCTGCAATTGTCGACAGTGCCGGTTTACCTCGTGCCGTCGCTGCAGCGTCGACGCAGCGATGATATTGATCGGTAAAAGATGATAAAAAGTTCTAGATTTATCGATCCGGCCTTTAATATAGTTATATACCGTCGCTGATACCCGTGGCGTCTATCTGCTTTGAGGGACACATATGAAGCTTCAACAACTGCGCTACATCTGGGAAGTGGCGCACCACGACCTCAACGTTTCCGCTACTGCTCAAAGCCTTTACACCTCGCAACCCGGTATCAGCAAGCAGATCCGCCTGCTCGAAGACGAGCTGGGTGTCGAAGTGTTCGCGCGCAGCGGCAAGCACCTGACCCGCGTCACACCAGCCGGCGAGCGCATCATCACCACCGCCGGCGAGATCCTGCGCAAAGTCGAAAGCATCAAGCAGATCGCCCAGGAATTCTCCAACGAGAAGAAGGGCACGCTGTCGATCGCGACCACCCACACCCAGGCGCGCTACGCATTGCCACCGGTGATCCGCGATTTCATCAAGCAATACCCCGACGTCGCCCTGCACATGCACCAGGGTTCGCCCATGCAGATCGCCGAAATGGCCGCTGACGGCACCGTCGATTTTGCCATCGCCACCGAAGCCCTGGAGCTGTTCGGTGATCTGGTGATGATGCCGTGCTACCGCTGGAACCGTTGCGTGGTCGTGCCCCAGGGCCACCCGCTGGCCAAGCTGCCGAAGCTGACCCTGGAAGCCCTGGCTGAATACCCGATCGTCACTTACGTGTTTGGCTTTACCGGCCGTTCCAAGCTCGACGAAGCCTTCAGTCATCGTGGCCTTACGCCGAAAGTGGTGTTCACCGCGGCCGACGCCGATGTCATCAAGACCTATGTCCGCCTGGGCCTGGGCGTGGGCATCGTCGCCAAGATGGCGGTCGATACCAACCTCGACAAGGACCTGGTAGTGCTCGACGCCAGCGAGTTGTTCGAATCCAGCGTGACCAAGATCGGCTTCCGTCGTGGCACGTTCCTGCGTGGCTTCATGTGCGACTTCATCGAGAAGTTTGCGCCGCACTTGACTCGCGAAGTGATGGCCAAGGCGATCCAGTGCCATAACAAGCAGGAACTGGAAGAGCTGTTCGAGGGCGTGGAATTACCGGTTCATTGATACCGCTATTTGGCCTCGGTAACCGTAAAGTGTTGCCGAGCGCCCGCCACCAGAATCTCCACCTCATCCCCTTCGAACTTGCCCAGCAGGCTTTTGCCCAAGGGTGAGCGCGGGGTGATGACGGTCACCGGTTGCCCCACTACATCCACCTTCAGACCTGCTCCGTCCGGCGCCAGGAACAGCCATTGCTGGCGATCATTCTCGTCTTCCAGGCCCAGTAACGCGCCAATCTCGATGCCACGCTGTTCGTCATAGGCCCGCAGTGGCATGTTCTGGCACAGCGTCAGCGCCTGCTTGATTTCCTCGACGCGCCTGGCTTGGCCAGCCGCCAGGTAGGAGGCCTCCAGCCCGAGTGTGTCGTATTTGTTTTCGGCGATGTTTTCTTCGTGGGTCGCGGTTTCGTAGGCGGTTTGCGCAGCGCGCTGGGCAATGTCGAGATCGACGCTGAGTTTTTCCAGGATCAACGAGTGGACGGCATGTTTATTCATGGTGGATGGGGTCATTCGCAAAACTGCAGGACATTCGCCCGGCTCTTTTCATTGGGGGCGTTCTGGTCTTGCTGCAACCAGAACTGGCATTTGGGGTTGTTCAGGTTGCGCGCATTGTTGCGGGCCTGGTCCAGCGATTGTTGCTGTTCCTGTTTGCGCAGGTTATCGGTGTACTGCTCGAACATGCGGTTCGGCGGCTCGGGCGTGACGACGGCGGGCTTGCCCAATTGTTGAACGGCCTGGGCGACCGGCGCCAGGCTTTGCGGGAACAGATAGTGCGACGCCAGCCAGCTCGTCAGCACGATGGCGACAAACCCCAGCCATACGCCAAACGCGATGGCGACACTGAGTTTGAACAGCGGCAGCGAACGATCAGACATGATGGCCTCCTGGCGAGCATTGATGACGTAGTGACGATTGTCGCACAGCCACTGTGCAGAATAATCACGATCAAGCCTTCTGCATGGGCGCATTTATGCGGACAATCGAGCCTTTGATCGTTGGAGCCCGGAATGAAAGCCCGCTGGGATATTTTTTGCAGCGTCGTCGACAATTACGGCGACATCGGCGTGACCTGGCGCCTGGCCCGGCAATTGGTGGTGGAGCACGGGTGCGAAGTGTGTTTGTGGGTGGACGACCTGCGTGCCTTCGAGCGCATGTGCCCTGAGATTGATGTGCGGTTGCCGCAGCAATGGCAGGAAGGGGTCGATGTGCGCCACTGGCCGGCTGACTGGCCCGGTGCGCCGTCTGCCGATGTGGTGATCGCGGCCTTTGCCTGCCAATTGCCGCCGGCTTACATGGAAGCCATGGCCCGGCGCGAACGCGCGCCGCTGTGGATGAACCTGGATTACCTCAGCGCCGAAGAATGGGTGGTGGGCTGCCATCGCCTGCCGTCGGTGAAGTTCAAGGGCGTACAGAAGTATTTCTTCTTCCCCGGTTTTCGCCCGGGCACCGGTGGTCTTTTGCGCGAGGCAGGGTTGCTGGAACAGCGCCAGGCTTTTCAACACGATGCGGCAGAGCAACGACAATTCCTGCAGACCCTGGGAGTTTTTCCGGCAACTGATGCCCGATTGATGTCGCTGTTCGCCTATGAAAATGCCGGGTTGGCCAGTTGGTTGGACGTGTTGGCGACGGACGGGCGTGCCACTCATCTGTTGGTGCCGGAGGGCCGCATCCTGGGCGATGTGCAACGCTGGCTGGGGGTGGAGCGGTTGGCGGCAGGGGATGTTCATCAGCGTGCAGCCCTGACCGTGCAGGTGCTGCCGTTCGTGCGCCAGGAACAATATGATCGCCTGCTGTGGTGCTGCGACTTCAACGCGGTGCGCGGCGAAGACTCGTTCGTACGGGCCCAGTGGGCGGGGCGGCCAATGCTATGGCACATCTACCGTCAGGACGAAGACATCCACCTGGACAAGCTCGACGCCTTCCTGCAGCTGTACACCGCCGCGTTGTCACCGGCGGCCAGAACCGCCGTGGTAACACTTTGGCAAGCCTGGAACGCTGATGGCGATATGGCGCAGTCCTGGAAAATGCTGCTGGAGCACTGGCCGGAGGTGAGCCGGCACGCGCAGACGTGGTGTCTGGAACAAGGCTTGCAAGCCGATCTTGCGACGGCGCTGGTACAGTTTTATGAAAGTTGGATATGATACGCCACCTTGAATTTTGTAAATCCCATCCAAATTTCGGATATATGCAATGAAAACTGGTAAAGAACTGAAACCCGGTACCGTGATCCGTATCGACAACGACCCTTGGTTGGTTCAGAAAGCTGAGTTCACCAAGTCTGGTCGTAACAGCGCAATCATGAAGACCAAGCTGAAGAACCTGCTGACCGGTTACAAGACTGAAACCGTCTACAGCGCCGACGACAAACTGGACGACGTGATTCTCGACCGCAAAGAAGCTTCCCTGTCCTTCATCAGCGGCGACACCTACACGTTCATGGACACCACCGACTACACTATGTACGAGCTGAACGCTGAAGATATCGAAGCCGTTCTGCCGTTCATCGAAGAAGGCATGGAAGACGTCTGCGAAGCGATCTTCTTTGAAGAGCGTCTGGTTTCCGTAGAGCTGCCGACCACTATCGTGCGTAAGGTTGCCTACACCGAAGGTTCCGCTCGCGGTGACACTTCCGGCAAGGTAATGAAGCCTGCCAAGCTGTCCAACGGTACCGAACTGCAAGTAGCCGATTTCATCGAAATCGACGACCTGATCGAGATCGACACCCGTGAAGGTGGTTCGTACAAAGGCCGCGCCAAGAAGTAATTCTGGCTACGTCGATACGAAAAAACCCGACTTCGAGTCGGGTTTTTTGTGGGCGTCAGGTTTTACTTCAGGTGTTGCTTCAGCTCATCCGAGGCCTGGAGCAAGGCTGAACGTACTGCCGGCACCTGGCTGACCACATTGAGCAAACCGTAGTCGTGGATCATGCCGTTGTAGCGCACGGCGGTCACCGGTACACCGGCGGCATCCAGCTTGCGGGCATAGGCTTCGCCTTCATCGCGCAGCACATCGGCGCCGGCTGTCTGAACCAGCGCAGGCGGCAGGCCCTTGAGCTGGTCAGTCGTTGCCCGCAGCGGCGAGGCGTAGATCTCGGCGCGTTGGTTGGCGTCGGTGGTGTAGTTGTCCCAGAACCACTTCATCATGTTCCTGGTGAGGAAGTGCCCTTCGGCGTACTGGTTGTAGGACCCAGTGTCGAAGTTGGCGTCGGTCACTGGCCACAGCAGCAGTTGGAACTTGATCGCCGGCGTGCCCTTGTCCTTGGCCATCAGGCTGACCACCGCTGCCATGTTGCCGCCGACACTGTTGCCCGCGACTGCCAGGCGCTTGCCATCGACGTTGATCTCTTCACCGTGTTCGGCCACCCACCGTGTAGCGCCGTAGGCCTGGTTGATCGCCACCGGGTAGTGCGCTTCCGGCGAAGGTGTGTAGTTGACGAATACTGCTGCCGCCCCCGACCCGGCGACCAGATCCCGCACCAGGCGTTCGTGGGTCGGATAGTCTCCGAGCACCCAGCCGCCGCCGTGAAAGAACATGAACACGGGCAATACGCCCTTGGCCCCGGCCGGTCGCACGATGGTCAGGGACAGCGGCTTGCCGTCGACCTGGATGGTCTTCTGGCTCACATCCGCCTTGGGCAAGGTCAGCTTCACGCCGGCCTGGGCGCCAGTCAGTACGGCACGGGCGTCCTTGGGCGTCAGTTGCTCCATCGGTTTGCCGGTGCCTGCGTTCAACACATCCAGGAAGGCCTGGGTGTTGTGCTCGACATCACCGGTTGCAGCGAAGGCGTTGGTGATGGACAGGGCGAGCAGGGTGCCGGTGAGCGCTTTACCTATTGTGTTCATGTCTCTCTCCAAAGGCAGCCGAGGTCATTTAGACGGTTACGTGCAGGCGTACATCGACGTTGCCACGGGTGGCGTTGGAGTACGGGCAGACTTGGTGCGCGGCGTCGACCAGGCTTTGCGCGTCGTCCTGGGCCAGGCCCGGCAGGCTGATGTGCAGGTCGATGTCCAGGCCGAATCCACCGGGGATTTGACCGATGCCGACATGCGCAGTGATCGAAGCGTCATCCGGAATCTTGCGCTTGGTCTGGCTGGCGACGAACTTCAGCGCGCCGATGAAGCAGGCCGAGTAGCCGGCGGCGAACAATTGCTCAGGGTTAGTGGCTTGGCCGCCGGCGCCGCCCAGTTCCTTGGGGGTGGAAAGTTTGACGTCGAGGATGTTGTCGCTGGAGACAGCACGGCCATCACGGCCGCCGGTGGCGGTAGCTACTGCGGTATAGAGCGTTTGCATGATGTTTCCTCTCTGTTGTTAGCGCCAATTATTTGCGCGCTAAGT
Source organism: Pseudomonas sp. MWU13-2517 (assembly GCF_023242545.1). Classification (NCBI taxonomy): domain Bacteria; kingdom Pseudomonadati; phylum Pseudomonadota; class Gammaproteobacteria; order Pseudomonadales; family Pseudomonadaceae; genus Pseudomonas; species Pseudomonas sp. MWU13-2517. The sequence continues at coordinate 312,625 of NZ_JALMFA010000002.1, forward strand.
AGTTGGTGAGGTGAATGTATAGCGCTAATGTTTTGCGCGCAATATAAATTTATAAATTATTTTCCGAATGGCTGAAAATCAATGTGGAATGGGGCGTGCTTCCACATTTCAAGGCGTCGTTGGTTTCAGATGGCGTTTTGCAGGTTACCGCGCAAGGCGATCAAATCAGCCTGCAGCTTGCGCAGTTGGTCCAGTTCCAAACCGCTTGCGCCGAGAATGCATTGGGGAATCCCCATGGCTTTCTCCTGCAGGGCACGGCCGGCATCGGTCAGCTCTACGACGACTACCCGTTCATCTTCGCGACTGCGGGTACGGCTTAGCACGCCTTCGGCTTCCAGGCGCTTGAGCAGCGGGGTGAGCGAGCCCGGATCGGTCAGCAGGCGGTTGCTGATTTCACCGACGGTCAAACCGTCCTCTTCCCACAGCACCATCATGGCCAGGTATTGCGGATAGGTCAGGCCGAGGGCTTGCAGCAGCGGCTTATAGACCTTGGTCATCAGTAATGAGGTGGAGTGCAGGGCGAAGCACAGCTGGTTGTCCAGCATCAGGGATTGGCAAGGATCAGGGTTTTTGCTCATGGCAGTCTCTTAAAAAAGCGTGTCTGGGATGGAATCTAGCGGGCAAATGTTTAATGCGCCAGGCAATTCTAACCAAGCGGTCAACCCAAGCCGCTTTGCAGTGCCAGATCCCAAGGTGGCACCGGGCTGAAGCGGGCCTTGAGGTATTCGAGCAATAAACGGCTGCGGGCACTGGCCTGTTGTTCCAGGCGCAGCGCATAGATTCCGGCGGTTTCCGGGCTGGGCAGGCCGTTTTCGCAAAACAGGGGCAACAATTCGCCACGTACCAGGTATTCACTGGCCAGCCAGGTGGGCAAGTGGGCAATACCCAGCCCGGCCAGTGCGCCGGACAGCAGGGCTTCGGCATTGTTGGCACTCATGCGGATGCGCTGCGGGCGATAGATGGCGCGACGGCCGTCCAATTCGAAGCGCCAGGCGAACATCGGCGCCAGGCCGTCCCAGTCCAGACCGTCGTGCTCGCTCAGTTCCCGGGGGTGGGTTGGCGTGCCGCGGGCTTTCAGATAGGCCGGGCTGGCGCAGGCAATGCGCACAATGCTGGCCAGGGGGGTGGCGATCAGGCGGGTGTCGACGATATGCCCCGCCCGCAGCACCAGGTCGACCTTGCCCAAGTGCGCACCCTGCATATCGACAAAACTGTCGATCAGATGCAGGTGTACGTCCAGCCCCGGGTACACATTCAAAAAGTCCGCAATCACCGGAGCCAAGTGCCGTCGTCCAAAGGCGGCTGGCGCGTCCACGCGAATCAGGCCTTCCGGCGCATGGCTCAAGGACACGGCCTCGGCCCGGGCCAGTTGCAACTCACCGACGATCCGTCGCGCCCGTTCGGCAAAGGCCAGGCCGGCGGGTGTCGGTACCACCGCGTGAGTGCTGCGCTGGAACAAACGGCTGCCCACGGAGCGCTCCAGGCTGTCGATACGCCGGGCGACCGCTGAGGGCGTCAGTGGATGACGGCGTGCGGCGGCGGAAAAACTGCCCGTCTCCAATACATCGAGGAACAGGCTCAGTTGATCGGTGAGCGTATTGGGATTCATCACTTGGTGCTTATGCGAGATTGGCAAAGCCATTGTGCGTTGCTGTGCGTTTCCGCGCCAGAGCCGACTGCGTAGCATGCACAGTCTGGGAGCTTGGAGGGGATGGCGGTGCTGGATTTGGCAATGTATTTGGTCTTGGGCGCGGCCCTCGGTACGGTGGGCGGCCTCTTCGGCATTGGTGGCGGGCTGATTGCAATTCCGGTGCTTGGCGTGTTGTTCGGCCTGGATCAGCAGATCGCCCAGGGCACGGCGTTGGTGATGGTGGTGCCGAATGTGATGCTGGCTCTGTGGCGCTATCACCAGCGCAATCGCATCGAGTTACGCCACGCGTTGCCCTTGGGAATCATGGGATTCAGCTTCGCCTGGCTCGGTTCAATCTGGGCGGTCGGTCTCGACGCCGGCGCCATGCGTATAGGTTTTATCGCTTTCTTGCTGACACTCTCGGCGTATAACCTGCTGCGCATGTTCACCCGCAATGCGCCGCCGACGGCACAGATGCGTTATTCCTGGCCGTGGCTGGGCGTGCTCGGTGCCGTCTCCGGCTCCATGGGCGGGTTGTTTGGTGTCGGTGGCGCGGTGGTTGCCACGCCGGTGCTGACCAGCCTGTTCGGTACCACTCAGGTGGTCGCGCAGGGTTTATCCCTGGCCTTGGCGTTGCCCAGCACCAGCGTGACCCTGGTGACTTACGCCTGGCACCACGAAGTGGATTGGATGATCGGCGTACCATTGGCAATCGGCGGCCTGCTCAGTATCAGTTGGGGGGTGAAGGTCGCTCATGCGCTGCCGGAGCGGGTGCTGCGCGGCTTGTTCTGTGCCTTCCTCGCGGTGTGTGCGGTGATGCTGACCTTTAAAGTCTGAAGCCTTCGAGGATGTAGTCGGCCAGGCATTCAGTGATGGGCGAGGTCATCTGCGGGTTGCGCAGTAAGTGCAGGTTCATCGAGGGCAATGGCGGGAAGCCTTCATCCTTGCCCAGTACCCGCAGGTCTTCGGTCACCAGGCTTTCCATGCTGACCATGACCGCCAGGCCGGCGTTGACCACCGCCTGGATCGCCGACACATTGGAGCTGTGGTAGGCCAGGCGATAATCCCTTCCGGCTGCATCCAGTGCCGAGCGGGCCCACTGCGTGTAGAGGCAGTCGGTGCCGGACATCGCCAGCGGCAGGGCATCGTGCTCGTCCATGCAGAAGCACGGTGATGCCGCCCATACCATGCGCTCAGTACGCAACAGTTCGCCGATTTCGTTGCCCGGTTCGCGGCTGACCACGGTCAACGCCAGGTCCCGTCGCTGCATCAGCACCATCGACGACTCGCAGTGCATCTCGATCTGAATCAGCGGATACGCCTTGGAAAATTGCTTGAGAATTCCCGGCAGGAAGCGCATCACGTAATCGTCCGGTGTACCGATGCGCACCAGCCCTACCATATGCGGTTCACGCAGGGTGTTGAACACTTCGCTGTGCAGTTTCAGGATGCGTCGGGCGTAGCCCAGCAGTACCTGGCCTTCAGGTGTCAGCCGCACCTGGCGGCCGTCACGCTCGAACAACTTGCGCTGCAGCACGTCGTCTTCCAGGCGCTTCATCTGCATGCTCACCGCCGATTGCGTACGGTTGATCAATTCTGCGGCACGCGTGAATCCGCCTTGGTCGGCAATGGCGACGAAGGTGCGCAGCACTTCCGTGTCGATACTCGGGTAGCTGGACAATTGATCAATCTCCGAGATGTATTGCATAAGAAACATTCGTTGGATTGATCATAGTGCCAAGTCCACACTTTCGTCATCCCCACAGGAGGGCGCAAAGATGAAAGGCCAAACCGGTTTTGTGTTGATGACGAAACGTCCGTTTTCCGGGCTGTTTCATACCGTGGCGCGGTGGCAGGTGCTGTATCGCGAGCGTCAGTTGCTGGCGAGCCTGAGTGATGACGCGCTCAAGGACATTGGGCTCAATCGTGCCGACGTGGAGCAAGAGCGTCACTTGCCCTTTTGGGAGGATCCGCTGCGAAAATGAGCCAGGATGCAGTAGGGTGGTGGGCGAGTTCCTATGGAGATTCCCATGCCCGTCGACCTGTCGTTCTCACTCAAGCAAGCTCGACGCATGGCGCTGGCGGCCCAGGGTTTTTCCGGGCGCCAGGCGCCTGCTCTGATCAAGGCAACGCACCTCAATCGATTGATCCAGCGCCTGGGTGTGTTGCAGATCGATTCGGTCAATGCGGTGGTGCGCTCCCATTATCTGCCGCTGTTTTCCCGCCTGGGCAATTACCCGCCGTTGATGCTTGAGCAGGCCGCCTGGAGCCAGGGGCGTCGCCGTTCCCTGTTCGAGTACTGGGGGCATGAAGCGTCGTTGCTGCCTATGGCGCTGTACCCGTTGATGCGCTGGCGCATGGAGCGGGCAAAGCAGGGGCAGGGCATCTATTCGCAGATGGCGCGTTTCGGGCGAGAGCAGCAGGCGACTATCCGGCGTGTCCTGCAGGCCGTTGAGCAGCAAGGCGCGCTGGGTGCGGGCAGTTTGTCGACGCGCCAGGAGCGTGCCGGCCCCTGGTGGGACTGGAGTGATGAAAAGCACGCGCTGGAATGGCTGTTCGCCGCCGGCCTGGTCACCGTGGCGGGGCGGCGTGGTTTTGAACGGCTCTATGATTTGCCGGAGCGGGTTATTCCAGGCGAGATCCTTCAAACGTCAGTGGACGAGGCGCAGGCGCAGCGCGGCTTGCTGCTGCACAGCGCGACGGCGTTGGGCGTTGCTACCGAAAAGGACCTGCGCGATTACTTTCGCCTTGATCCCGCCGACAGCCGCCGTCGCTTGCTGGAACTGGTAGAAGACGGCCAATTGCTGGCCTGCCGAGTACAGGGCTGGAAGCATCCGGCGTATTGCCTGCCCGAGCCCAAAGTGCCGCGCAAGGTGCCGACCAGTGCGTTGCTGTCGCCCTTCGATTCGCTGATCTGGGAACGCAGCCGTACCGAGCGATTGTTTGATTTCCGTTATCGACTGGAGATCTACACCCCGCAAGACAAGCGCGTGTACGGCTACTATGTGCTGCCGTTTCTGCACAATGAGCGGATAGCGGCGCGTTTGGATCTGCGCGCCGAACGCGCGGACAGTCGGTTGGCGGTGCATGCAGTGCACGAGGAGGAACCGGGATTGGACGAGGAGGGTATGTTGGCGCTGGCTCTGAACTTACGCCAGATGGCCGACTGGCTCGGGCTGGAGCAGGTCCAGCTCAATTGCCGGCGGCCAAGTGCCGCCCGGTTGAGGGCGGCCATGTTGCCTAGCGTTTGACCTGCTTGAGGGTTTCTGCGATCAGGAATGCCAGTTCCAGCGACTGATCGGCGTTCATCCGTGGGTCGCAATGGGTGTGATAACGATCCGACAAGCCATCTTCGGTAATCGGTCGTGCGCCGCCGATGCATTCGGTGACGTTTTGCCCGGTCATTTCGATATGAATCCCGCCGGCATAGCTGCCCTCGGCCTGGTGAACCTGGAAAAACTCCTTCACTTCACTGAGGATCTGCGCAAAGTCACGGGTCTTGTAACCGCTGCTGGCCTTGATGGTGTTGCCGTGCATCGGGTCGCAACTCCACAGTACCTGCTTGCCTTCGCGCTGCACCGCGCCAATCAGATTGGGCAGATGGTCACCGACCTTGTTGGCGCCCATGCGCGCGATCAGGTTGAGGCGGCCGGGGTCGTTGTCCGGGTTGAGGATGTCGATCAGGCGGATCAGGTCGTCCGGGTTCATGCTCGGGCCGACTTTTACGCCAATCGGGTTGTTCACCCCGCGCAAGAATTCGACATGGGCGCCGTCCAACTGGCGGGTACGGTCGCCGATCCACAGCATGTGGGCCGAACAGTCGTAATAGTCGTTGGTCAGGCTGTCGCGGCGCACGAAGGCTTCTTCGTAGTTGAGCAGCAGTGCTTCGTGGGCCGTGAAGAAGCTGGTCTCGCGCAACTGCGGTGAACTGTCCATGCCGCAGGCGCGCATGAAGGCCAGCGTCTCGTCGATGCGGTCGGCCAGTTGGCTGTATTTTTCGGCCAGGGCGGAGTTGGCGATGAAGTCCAGGTTCCACTTGTGCACCTGGTGCAGGTCGGCAAAACCGCCCTGGGCGAAGGCGCGCAGCAGGTTCAAGGTGGCGGTGGACTGGTGGTAGGCCTGCAACAGACGGTCGGGGTCCGGCACGCGGCTTTTCTCGTCGAAACCGATCCCGTTGACGATATCGCCGCGGTAAGCGGGCAGGGTGATTGCGTCGATGGTTTCATCGTTGGCCGAGCGCGGCTTGGCGAACTGCCCGGCCATGCGCCCGACTTTCACCACCGGACAGCCGGCGGCGAAGGTCATCACGATTGCCATCTGCAGCAGCACCTTGAAGGTGTCGCGGATTTTTGCCGCGGAAAACTCGGCAAAGCTCTCGGCGCAGTCGCCGCCTTGCAACAGGAAGGCGCGGCCCTGGGTTACTTCGGCGAACTGACGGCGCAATTCGCGGGCTTCCCCGGCAAACACCAGCGGCGGGTAGCTCGCCAGGTTTTGCTCCACTTGCAGCAAGTGAGCTGCATCCGGGTACTGGGGTTGTTGCTGGATCGGCAATGTGCGCCAGCTGTCGGGGCTCCAGGGTTGGCTCATCATGAACTCGTTGGGTGGGTGGTCGGTAGGGCGGATGTTATCAGCAATTAGTGCGTGACCTGCTGCTGCCGCTTGGCCGACAATCGCGCCTTTGCGAGCTGCAAACCCTTTAGGAGTAGTGATGACCGAGGAGCGTGTCGAGCGCCTGTTGGCCGAAGTCCATGATGATTTCGGCATGATCCGCGTGCTCGAAGTGGCCGATTACCGGTTTCTCGAGTTTGGTGATGCCATCGAGCAAAGCTGTGTATTCACCGCCGACCCGAGCTGGCTGGAGTACGACTACACCCGCGCCATGCTTATCGGTGCGCTGTGCCATGAGCAGCCGGAGAGTGCGCTGTTTCTCGGCCTGGGAGCCGGTACGCTGACCCAGGCGTGCCTCAAGTTCCTGCCGCTGGAAGATGTTGAAGCCATTGAACTGCGCCCTGACGTGCCGCGCCTGGCGATTGAATACCTGGGGTTGGACGATGACCCGCGGTTGTACATCCGCATTGGCGACGCCTTGCAATTGCTCGGCAGTGCCGAGTCGGCCGACCTGATTTTCGTCGACCTGTACACCGATGTCGGCCCGGGCGTCGGGCACCTGGCCTGGACGTTCCTGGAAGACTGCCAGAAGAAACTGAACCCTGGCGGTTGGCTGGTGATCAACCAATGGGCCACGGACGATGGCAAGCCACTGGGCGCGGCGTTGCTGCGTGGGTTGTACCACCGCCATTACTGGGAGTTGCCGGTAAAGGAGGGCAATGTGATTTTACTGGTGCCTTCGGAGCTGGATCAGGAACTGCACCTAGATGCGCTCACGGCGCGCGCCGAAGCGTTGGCGCCGCGCCTGGGTTATTCGCTGCAGTCGCTGATCAAAATGATTCGACCGGCGACCTGACTAGATACCCTTGAACACGCCGGGGCGTTTTTCGACCATGGCACGCACACCTTCCTTGGCGTCTTCGCTGTTGAGCAGCTTCTCGACCATTGGCGGTAACGCAGCGGCCGCAACGGTTTCGCCTTCGTTGCGCGCCATGCGTGCCGACATCAACGTGGCCTGTACACCGAGCGGCGCCTGGCGAGCGATACGGTTGGCGAGTTCGATGGCGCGCGGCAGCAGGTCTTCGCTGGCCATCACTTCCTGAACCAGCCCCAGGCGCAGGGCCTCATGGGCATCGAATTCGTCGCCGGTGAGCAGCCAGCGCATGGCATTGCCCCATCCGGCGATTTGATGAAAACGCAGTGTCGCGCCGCCAAACGGAAAGATCCCGCGTTGTACCTCCATCTGCGCAAAGCGCGTGTTACTGGCGCACAGATTGATATCCGCAGCGAGCATCAACTCGATACCGATGGTCAGGCAGTAGCCCTGGGCGGCGACGATCACGGGTTTATTCACACGAGGGCCTGCGAACACGCCCCAGGGATCGCACCCTCCCAGCGGCGGTTGCCAGCCGCCCGCCATCACACCGCTGACATTGGCCAGGTCCAGCCCGGCGGTGAAGTGGTCGCCATGGGCGAATACCACCGCCACCCGTGCCTCGTCATTTCGATCAAATTCGCCATAGGCCAGGCTCAGCTCATTGAGCAGATCCAGGTCAAAGGCATTGCGCTTGGCCACCCGGTCCAGTCCCAATAGCAGGACATGACCCTGGAGTGCACGGCTGACGCGGCTGCTGCTGGCTTGATTCATCGGTGTGCCCTCGGGCGTAGGGAAGAGTTTCAGACCAAAGGGTCTCAATAGGCGGGTGAACCGTTTAAGTGTTTGGACCAACAGGGCCGGGCCTTTGAAAAATAGACCCTGCCGCTCTTATCTGCAAAGGCTGTGATACAGCGCGGTTTATCAGTGCTTTGCGATAAAAAAAGCTCCCTTTTTCAGGTATTTCCGGTATAGTGCGCGCCGGCCTTTAACCGGGCCGCGTTTAGGTAGCGCAATTCCCCGAAGTCAGCTTCGGCTGCACGTCCGCACAGCGGACTCTTCCTTGACGAATTTTTTTCATTCATTCGTTTTCGCAAATCCCCGCCGACAAAGCAGCCAGGGCGACTCTTGAGTCTCAACACGGCATGCGCAGCTTTGGAGCATGGGTCTTTGCGGATGCACTTAGAGGCAGACCCATGACCCAGGAAACCGGCGGCTTCGCCGCTTTTAATCTTAACCCGAATATTCTTGCAGCCGTCGCAGCGACCGGCTACGAAGAGCCTTCGGCGATTCAGCAGCAATCGATCCCGATCATCATGGCCGGCAAAGACATGATTGGCCAGGCGCAAACCGGTACCGGTAAAACCGCTGCCTTCGCCCTGCCTATCCTGCATTGCATCGATCCTGCCAAGCGCGAACCGCAAGCCCTGATCCTGGCGCCAACTCGTGAGTTGGCGCTGCAAGTAGCAACCGCCTTTGAAACCTACGCCAAGCAAATGCCGGGTGTAACCGTTGTGGCCGTTTACGGCGGCGCGCCTATGGGCCCACAACTCAAGGCAATCCGTAATGGCGCACAGATCGTTGTCGCCACTCCGGGCCGTCTGTGCGACCACCTGCGTCGTGACGAAAAAGTATTGTCGACCGTGAACCACCTGGTTCTCGACGAAGCTGACGAAATGCTGAAGCTGGGCTTCATGGATGACCTGGAAGTCATCTTCAAGGCACTGCCTGCAACCCGTCAGACCGTGTTGTTCTCGGCTACCCTGCCACAGTCGATCCGTGCCATTGCCGAACGCCACCTGCGCGATCCGGAGCACGTCAAGATCCAGACCAAGACTCAGACCGTTACCGCGATCGAACAGGCCCACCTGTTGGTTCACGCTGACCAGAAGACCTCGGCTGTATTGAGCCTGCTGGAAGTCGAAGACTTCGATGCCCTGATCATGTTCGTGCGCACCAAGCAAGCGACCCTGGACCTGGCCAGCGCCTTGGAAGCCAAAGGCTATAAAGCGGCGGCGTTGAACGGTGACATCGCCCAGAACCAACGTGAGCGCGTCATCGACTCCCTCAAGGATGGCCGTCTGGACATCGTTGTTGCAACCGACGTGGCTGCCCGTGGTCTCGACGTTCCACGTATCACCCACGTGTTCAACGTTGACATGCCGTACGATCCGGAATCCTACGTTCACCGTATCGGCCGTACCGGCCGTGCGGGTCGTGAAGGCCGTGCACTGTTGCTGGTGACTCCACGTGAGCGCCGCATGCTGCAAGTCATCGAGCGTGTAACCGGCCAGAAAGTTGCCGAAGTCCGCCTGCCGGATGCCCAGGCTGTTCTGGATGCCCGCATCAAGAAGCTGACCAACAGCCTGTCGCCGCTGGTGGCTGATGCTGAATCGACTCACGGCGACCTGCTGGACCGCCTGACCGCCGATATCGGTTGCACCCCGCGTGCACTGGCTGCAGCCTTGCTGCGTAAAGCAACCAACGGTCAGGCCCTGACCCTGGCAGCCATCGAGAAAGAGCGCCCGCTGGTGCCGAACAACGCGCCACGCGGTGATCGTCCAGAGCGTTCCGGCGACCGTCCAGACCGTGGTGATCGTGAGCGTCGTGCTCCGGTTCCATTGGCTGAAGGTCGTGCTCGTTGCCGTACCGCGCTGGGCGCGCGTGATGGTATCGCTGCCAAGAACCTGTTGGGCGCTATCCTCAACGAGGGTGGCCTGGCACGTGAAGCGATCGGTCGTATCCAGGTACGTGACAGCTTCTCCCTCGTGGAGCTGCCGGAAGACGGTCTGGAAAAACTGCTGGCCAAGCTGAAAGACACTCGCGTTGCCGGTAAGCAGTTGAAGCTGCGTCGCTACCGCGAAGATTGATCCGCCCTTGGGCTGATTGATCGCACATAAAAAATCCCCGACTGGTTCGGGGATTTTTTTTGCCCGGTGGGCGGTGCGGTGCGAGGGTTCGACCTGCCCTCGATGGCGCTGGTGCATTCAACCTGTTGGCGACTGATGCACCGTTATCGGGAGCCTCCCACCTTCAGCCGAATCGGTAGATATCCATGCCCAGCGCACCCATGGTGAAGCCTTGGTGTGCCACGCTGAATGCACCTCCGGCGCCGCGCGCAAAGTACAGCGGCAGCAGGTGCTCATCACTGGGATGGCTGCGTACGGCATTCGGTGCCTGACGGCGGTAGTCATGCAATGCCGCTTCATCGTCGGCGGCAAGCTTGTCCACTACCCAATCACGGAAGTCCCGCGCCCATGGCTCAATGCTCTGCGGCCCTGCATGCCAGTCCAGCTCACCCAGGTTATGGGTGATGCTGCCGGAGCCGATCAGCAATATGCCCTGTTCACGCAAGCCGGCGAGGGCATGCCCGACCCGGGTCTGCAAGGCAGGGCCCATGTGGCTGGGCAAGGACACCTGGACTACCGGGATATCCGCCGCCGGGTACATCAACGACAAAGGCACCCATGTCCCATGATCATAGGGGCGACGCTCATCAATGCGTGCAGCCAAACCATCGGCGTGCAGCCGTTCGACGATCTGGCTGGCCAATTGCGGGTCGCCTGGCGCAGGATACTGCACGGCAAATAGCTCGCGCGGGAAGCCGCCGAAGTCATGCCAGGTTTCCGGGGCAGCACTGCCACTGACCAGCAACTCTTGGCTTTCCCAGTGCGCCGACACCACCACAATCGCTTTCGGTCGCGGCAGTTCGGCGGCCAGGCGTTGGAGGGCCGGGCCGCTGGCGCCGGGTTGCAGGGCAAGCATGGGGGAACCATGAGAAATAAACAGGCTAGGCAGCATAAGTCGGGGTCCTGAGCGTTAACATGGCCCATCTTCAATCAGTTCATTGATCTAAATCTAATATAAGTTTTAGCCCCTTTTAATCGAATTTTCAGGGTGATCCATGGAACCCAAGTTTTGGCGGGAGCGCTGGGCGCACAATCAGATCGGCTTTCACTTGCCGCAGGTCAACGCTTATCTGCAACGGCACTGGCCACGATTGGACCTCGCTGAAGACTCCAAGGTGCTGGTGCCGCTGTGTGGCAAGAGCCTGGACGTGATGTGGTTGGCAAGCCAAGGGTTACGGGTGCTGGGTGTAGAACTGTCGCAGCAGGCGGTTGAGGCGTTTTTCAGCGAGCAGAACCTGACCCCGCGCATCAGCGAGCAGGGTGTGTTCAAGGTGTATCAGGCGGATTCTATCGAGATCTGGTGTGGCGATTTTTTTGCCTTGGGCGCCGAACCGCTGGCTGATTGCACTGCGCTGTATGACCGTGCCGCACTGATCGCGTTGCCGCCGTTGATGCGTGCGCAGTACGCCGAGCATCTGAACACCTTGCTGCGCCCTGGTTGCCAGGGGCTGTTGATCACCCTCGATTACGATCAACTGCAAAAGGCCGGGCCGCCGTTTGCGGTGCCGGATGAGGAGGTGCGGGAGCTGTTGGGTGAGCAATGGACGCTGGAGGTGCTGGAAGAGCAGGACATCCTGGGTGAGAGCTGGAAGTTTGTGCAGGATGGCGTGACTCGCCTTGAGGAACGCGCCTATCGGTTATCCAAGGTATAAACCGCGGCCACGAAAAAGGGGCGATACAATCGCCCCTTTTTTACGTTACTGGCAATCAGCCGCGACGGCGCAATGCGTCGATACGCTCTTCCAGTGGCGGGTGGCTCATGAACAGGCGAGCCATGCCCTGTTTGATGCCCCCGTTGATGCCGAATGCGGTCAGGCTGTCCGGCATGTGTACCGGCAGGCCCTGTTCGGAGCGCAGGTGTTGCAGCGCTGCGATCATTGCCCCGGTGCCGGCCAGGCGGGCGCCGGCTTCGTCTGCACGGAATTCCCGTTTGCGCGAGAACCACATGGTGATTGCGCTGGCCAGGAAGCCCAGCACCAGTTCGGCAAAGATGGTCGCCACGTAATAGGCGATGCCGCGGCCTTCTTCGTTCTTGAAGATCACCTTGTCGACAAAGTTGCCGATGATTCGCGCAAAGAACATCACGAAGGTGTTCACTACCCCTTGCACCAATGCCAGTGTGACCATGTCACCGTTGGCCACGTGGCCGATCTCGTGGGCCAGCACCGCTTTCACTTCGTCGTACGAGAAGCGTTCCAGCATGCCCTGGCTCACCGCAACGAGCGCGTCGTTCTTGTTCCAGCCGGTGGCGAAGGCATTGGCCTCGTAAGCCGGGAAAATCCCCACCTCGGGCATCTTGATGCCGGCGTCACGGGACAGTTGCTCCACGGTCTGCAGCAACCATTGCTCATGCCGGGTACGTGGCTGGGTGATGACCTGGGTGCTGGTGCTCATCTTCGCCATCCACTTGGAGATGAACAGCGAGAACAGCGAGCCGGCGAAACCAAAGACCGCACAGAAAACCAGCAGCTGATTGAGGTTCAGGTCAACCCCGTTGGCCGCCATGAACCCGTTGAAGCCGAAAAGGCTCAGGGTGATGCTGGCAATCAGCACGACCGCCAGGTTAGTGGCCAAGAACAGCAGGATGCGCATCATGGTTGTAGAGTTCTCCTCATGCTTAATATGTCGCGTACTGCGGGGTATATAAGGTGCGGGATGGGGTGATTCAACCGAGCGACTATTTCAAACTGTGTCCTACAGCCTGAATGTAGAGCCTTGAAAGGATTTTCCGACCCGCCAAGCTTGCCCTCATAACCACAATTTTGCCCTGTCGCCCCGTAATTATAGGGACTTGCCGATTCCTTGGGAGCAGTCCCGGGGAAGGCGGAGGGGAAGGGCAAAGAAGTGTTGCCAGATACTCGCTGTACGACCGAATGAGGGTCGCACAGCGATAGAACCGTTACTGGCGATAGGACTTGAGGAAGTTGCCGATGCGACCAATGGCCATGTCCAGGTCATCCACGCGCGGCAAGGTCACCACGCGGAAGTGATCAGGCCATGGCCAGTTGAACGCGGTGCCCTGGACCACCAGCAGCTTTTCCGACAGCAACAGGTCGAGCACGAACTTCTCGTCGTTGAGGATCGGGCACACTTTCGGGTCGATCCGCGGGAAGGCGTACAGCGCTCCCATGGGCTTTACGCAACTGACGCCAGGAATCGCGTTGAGCAACTCCCAGGTGCGGTTGCGTTGCTCCAGCAGGCGGCCTTGGGGCAACACTAGGTCATTGATGCTCTGATACCCACCGAGGGCCGTCTGGATCGCGTGCTGGCTCGGCACATTGGCGCATAGACGCATGTTGGCCAGCATGTCGATGCCTTCGATGTAGCTCTGCGCGTTGTGCTTGGGGCCGGAGATGGCGATCCAGCCGGAACGGAAACCGGCTACGCGGTAGGACTTGGACAGGCCGTTGAAGGTCAGGCACAGCAGGTCCGGCGCCAGCGAGGCGGTGCACACGTGCACGGCGTCGTCATAGAGGATCTTGTCGTAGATCTCGTCGGAGAACACCACCAGGTTATGTTGGCGTGCCAGCTCAAGCATGCCCAGCAGCACCTCCCTGGAGTACACGGCGCCCGTAGGGTTGTTCGGGTTGATGATTACCAGGGCCTTGGTGTTCGGGGTGATCTTGGCCTTGATGTCGGCCAGGTCCGGGAACCAGTCGGCGCCTTCGTCACACAGATAGTGCACCGGGTGGCCGCCGGCCAGGGTCACGGCGGCGGTCCACAGCGGGTAATCCGGTGCCGGCACCAGCACTTCGTCGCCATTGTTGAGCAGGGCCTGCATGGACATCACGATCAGTTCGGACACCCCGTTGCCCAGGTAGATGTCTTCGATGCCGACCCCTTCGACCTGCTTTTGCTGGTAGTACTGCATCACCGCTTTACGTGCGCTGAACAGACCCTTGGAGTCGCTGTAGCCCTGGGCGGTCGGCAGGTTGCGGATCACATCCTGGAGAATTTCGTCCGGCGCTTCGAAACCAAAGGGCGCCGGGTTGCCAATGTTCAGCTTGAGGATGCGATGGCCTTCCTCTTCCAGGCGTTTGGCGTGCTTGAGCACTGGGCCGCGAATGTCGTAGCAGACGTTGGCGAGCTTGTTCGATTTGCTGACCTGCATGGCGATGTGATCCTGAAAATGAACGATCCAGACGGCGTGGACACTACCGTACTGTGAATCCAGCGAGGCCCGCACCCATAAATACGTTTGAATGCCGGTAGCGTGGGTGCCAGACTGGCGTTTTGAAGAGGCGCAATCATACGTGCCGCCTGATCCATGGAAAAGACACAGATCAGGGTTTTTCAGTTGCCGAGGTGTACCGATGGAAAAGTTGCAGAAAACCGTTGATGAATGGAAGGCGATGCTCGATCCAGAGCAGTACAACGTGTGCCGTCTCAAGGGCACCGAGCGACCTTTCAGCGGCAAATACAATGGCACCAAGACTGACGGCGTGTACCACTGCATCTGCTGCAATGAGCCGCTGTTCGACTCCACCACGAAATTCGATTCGGGCTGCGGCTGGCCGAGCTTCTACGCGCCGATTGCCGACAGTGCGATGATCGAGATCCGCGACGTCAGCCACGGCATGATCCGTACCGAAGTCACCTGCGCCAAATGTGATGCCCATCTGGGCCATGTGTTCCCGGACGGCCCGCCCCCGACTGGCCTGCGTTACTGCATCAACTCCGTGTGCCTGGATCTGGTGCCGCGCTGACGTCTGAGCCGCCCTCGCGAATCTCGCGAGGGCGGCCTATGAAGAGGTATCAATACGGTCAATTAAATTGCACGCAATTTAATTGACCGCTATGTTTTAACTCTCTCCATTTGAATCGAGGCATTGCCATGAGCGACAACCTGCTGAGCATCCCTTGCACCACCATCAAGGGTGAGCAGAAGACCTTGGCCGATTTTGCCGGCAAGGCCATCCTGGTGGTCAATACCGCCAGCAAATGTGGTTTCACACCGCAGTACAAAGGGTTGGAGCAACTCTGGCAGCAGTACAAAGACCAGGGGCTGGTGGTGCTGGGTTTTCCCTGCAACCAGTTCGGCAAGCAGGAACCGGGCAACGAAGGGGCAATATCCGAGTTTTGCGAGTTGAACTTCGGCGTGAGTTTCCCGCTGTTCAAGAAGATCGACGTCAATGGCAGCGATGCTCACCCTTTGTTTGTTCAATTGAAAAAACAGGCGCCTGGCCTGCTCGGTTCCAAGGGCATCAAGTGGAACTTCACCAAGTTCCTCATCGGTCGCAACGGTCAGGTGGTCAAGCGTTTTGCCCCGACCACCAAGCCTGAGGACCTGACCCAAGAGATCGAAGCGTTGCTCAAATGAGCGATTTGCCTGCCGTGTCCCTGGCCCTGGACAACCAGTTATGTTTCAAACTCTACGCCGCCTCACGGGCGGTTACCCGAGCCTATAAGCCGATGCTGGAGCAGTTGGGCCTGACCTATCCGCAATACGTGGTAATGCTGGTGTTATGGGAATGGCACGACGCTGCACCGGCGCACCCTACGGTCAAGGCGCTGGGTGAACGACTGATGCTGGATTCGGGCACGCTGACGCCGTTGCTCAAGCGGCTTGAGCAGCTTGCACTGGTGAGGCGTCAGCGCAGCGCCAAGGATGAGCGGGAAGTGCACCTGAGGCTGAGTGAAGCCGGTGTGCAATTGCGTGGCCAGACCCGGAGCTTGAAAACCCGTTTACTGTGCGACAGTGGCATTGACCTGAATCAGGCCGATGCCCTGCGCGATGGACTGGACCAGTTGCTGGCGCAGCTCAAAGGGGTGACGTCTTAGGCACCCACAGGTCCAGCAATGCGTTGAGTTCTTCACGGCGAAACGGCTTGGCCAGATAGTCGTTCATCCCCGCTGCCCGGCAACGCTCGCGCTCTTCGGACATTGCATTGGCGGTTAGGGCGACGATGGGCAAGTCCGGCCAACGCCCGCTGCGACGAATCTGCCGACTCGCCTCGTAGCCGTCCATCACCGGCATGTTGCAGTCCATCAGCACCATGTCAAAGCCCTGGTCTTCAAGAAGCTTGAGTGCTTCGCCACCATGGGCGGCGACGATGACCTTGCACCCCATTTTGCTGAGCATGCCCTTGGCCACCAGTTGATTGACCGGATTGTCTTCCACCAGCAGGATGCGCGCCCGGTGAGCAAGAGGGGCGGCTTCCACCTGGACCGGGTCCTGGATCAAGGGCGTGCCGCAATGCAGGTTACGTTGCAGGATCTGGTACAACGCGTTGCGGCTCAACGGGCGTGCCTGTTGCTGCAACGGCGCAAGGGCGGCCACTTCTTCACTGGGCATGAAGTTGCCATAGGCAGTCACCACCAGAATCGGCGAACTGATCGTCGGGCGCAGGCGGAACAGGCACTCGGGGCAGTCCGTGATCAGCAGGTCCGGGGTTTGGCCGCTCATATCATCGTCCTGGGAATAGCAGCGCGGTGTCAGTCCCCAGTGGGGTAGCAGCGTGGTGAGCAGTTCCGTCAGGCCGCTGCCCGCGTTGGTGATGGCAATGACTTCGCCCGTGAGCGGGGCATGGCGTGTGGCCGGCAAATGTGTGGGTAACGGAAGATCGGCACAGAACTGGCTGCCAAACCCAACCTCCGAGCTGATAGTCAGGCGTCCCTTCATCGCTTCGCACAGGTTGTAGGTCAATGCCAGGCCCAGCCCGGTGCCGCCGAACTGACGGGTGATGCCGGCGCCCGCCTGAGTGAACGGCTGGAAGATCTTCACCTGTGCTTCCTGGGCAATGCCGATGCCGGTGTCGCACACTTCAATGCTTACCCGGTCTGCTTGAGCGCGCAGGCGTACGTCGACCCGGCCGAAGCGCGTGAACTTCAACGCGTTAGAGAGCAGGTTGCTGACGATTTGGCGTACGCGGGTCGGGTCGCCAATGACCTGGGCGGGGAATTGCGGGTCGATCAGGCAGGTCAGCTCGACACTTGGAGCGGCGTTCTGCGACAGCAAATTAGCGGTGTCTTCCACCAGTGAGCCGAGGTCGAACGGGATGTGCTCCAGCTCCAACTGGCCTGCGTCGAACTTGGACAGGTCCAGGATATCGTTGAGCAATTCCACCAGCACTTTGCCCGAATCATGGGCGATGGACAGTTGCTGGCGCTGCTCGGCGTTCAATGGGCTGTCCAGCGACAGGGCGATCATCCCCAGCAGGCCGTTCAGCGGTGTGCGGATTTCGTGGCTCATATTGGCCAGGAAGGCCGCCCGTGCCTGGGCCATGCCCAGGGCGGTCATTTTTGCGGCCTCCAGTTCATCGTTGGATTGGCTCAAGCGCTGGTTGCTGGCTTTGAGTTCAAGGGTCCGCGCAGAGACGATATCTTCCAGTTGTCCGAGGTATTCGGTGAGACGGTCTTCAGCGTGACGGCGCTGCTGGATTTCGGTCTGCATGTTTTCGAACTGCTGGTTGGCGACATTCACCAGTACGCCGATTTCGTCGTTTTCGTGCCCGGGCGGGCATTCCAGGTGGGTCTGCTTACTGGTGCTCAAGGCGCGAATAATGCGTACCAGCGGCTGGGTCAACATGACATAGAACAACGCCAGCAGTATGCCGGTCAGCAGCAGGCTACGGGCAAAGCCGTTGAGCAGGGTAATCTCGGCGCGGTGCAGGAAACGGCTACCAAAGGCGTAGGTGTCTACGTCCAGTCGCAGCACCCCAAGCGAGTCATTGGGCATATGGCTCAGGAACAACCGGTCTTCGAACTGACGACTGGCGCCAAACAGAAAATCACTGAGCGGCCTGTAGCTGCTTTCCCTGGGCGGGCGGCCCACGTCTGCCAGCACCACACCGTTGTTGTCGATCAGCTGCGCGTGGGTGATGGCAGGGGAGTGCAACAGGCCCAGGGTCAGCTCCTGGGCGAGTTCGGCATCGATGTTGTAGGCGATACGTGAGGCGGGGTTATGGCTGATTTCGATCAGCGAACGTATTTCACGGTTGATGGATGCGTCTTCGCTGGCATAATCAATACCGATTTGGATCAGGCTGAGCAGGGTTCCCAAGACGAAACCGACCAGCACAGTCAATCTGGCTTGTTTATAAGACAAGCGGTGGGCGAACTTGATATCCATCGAGTGTTGAACCACTTCACGTTTCCCTTCGCCCGGCAAGCATAGCTGAACATCCACAGGCTCTGGCTTACCCGGCATAAATCGTTTTTTACGCAGACTCGTGCGGTCGCCCGCAGGGTTGCCAATACGCCATCTTTTGCAAGAACTTGCCAGAGGAATAATTGTGGATTCTCGATTGAATGCCTTTCTTGAACGGGCCGATGCGGTGCTCGCGCGCCTGGAGCCCTTGTTGCCCGCGCCACGCCAAGCGATCGACTGGAACCAATGCCTGGCCGCCCGCTGGCAGCGTGAGGGCCGTACAGGCTTCCTGTTGCCGCTGGACGTCAGCCTGGACATGCGCCTGTCCGATCTGATCGGTGTTGACAGGCAACGTGAGCAATTGGCCCGCAACACCCAACAATTTATCGAAGGCCTGCCCGCCAACCATGCGTTGCTGTGGGGCTCGCGCGGTACCGGCAAATCGTCCATGGTGCGCGCGTTGCTGGCCCACCACGCCAAGGCGGGTTTGCGCCTGATCGAGATCGAGCGCGATCACCTGGCCGACCTGCCGCGTGTGGTCGAGCAACTGCTCAAGCTGCCGCAACGTTTCATCCTGTTCTGTGACGACCTGTCGTTCGAAGCCGGTGAAGGTGATTACCGTGTGCTCAAAAGCGTACTCGACGGCTCATTGGAGCAGGCGCCGGAAAACGTGTTGCTGTACGCCACCTCCAACCGCCGCCATCTGGTGCCGGAAAACCAGAGCGATAACGACAACTGGAAGCGCGTAGACGGCGAGCTGCACCCGAGCGAGGCCGTTGAGGACAAGATCGCCTTGTCTGACCGTTTTGGCTTGTGGCTGTCGTTTTACCCGTTTACACAGGAACACTTCCTGGATGTGGTGGAGCACTGGATCGGTGAGCTGGCCAGTAAAGCCGGTTTGCAGTGGCAACGCGATGAAGCGCTCGATATCCTCGCCGTACGCTGGGCTACCGGACGCGGCAACCGCAATGGCCGGTGTGCCTATCAATTTGCCCGTTACTGGGTAGGTCTCAAATTGCTGGAACGTCAACCATGATCGATTTACAACAGGCAGGTAACGGCCTTGATGGCTACGCCATGCTCTGCGCGCAACTGGAGTCGCTGTTGGCCGATGAGCGTGATTTCATCGCCAACAGTGCGCAGTTTTCCGCGTTCCTGTTCAACCAGCTGGATGATCTGAACTGGGCAGGCTTCTACCTCAATCGTAATGAAGAGCTGGTGCTGGGGCCCTTCCAAGGGCTGATCGCCTGTGTGCGAATTCCGTTCGGTCGGGGTGTGTGTGGTGCGGCTGCGGCTTCACGGCAAACCCAGCGGGTGGAGGATGTGCACGCATTCCCTGGGCACATTGCGTGCGACAGCGCTTCCAACAGCGAGTTGGTGGTGCCTCTGGTCAAGAACAACCGGTTGATTGGCGTCCTCGACCTCGACAGCCCGTCGCTGGCCCGCTTTACGCCCCAGGACCAGGTTGGGATTGAACAGTTGGCGGCGATTTTCCTGCGCTTGACTGATTGCTGAACAAACGAGGCGGGGGCGAACCCCGTGCCAGGTCAAGGCTTTTTTGTAGGGGCGAGCTCGCTCGCGAAAAACGCACAGGCGCCGCGTTCATCCAGGACACCTGCGTTATCGTTGACGTTTTTCGCGAGCAAGCTCGCTCTTACAGATGGCGACCTACGCTTGATTGAACCCTGCCTCTTATTGGCGATCCAGGTCATGAAGTTGCGTTTGCAACATCCTTTCCAGCTCCAGCATCAGTTTTTCCAGGGCTTTGATACCGGCTTCGATCACGGGGCGATCTTCGCTCCGCGAGCAGGCTTGCTCCAGGGCTTCGCATTGCCCCGCCAGTGCATGGGCTTGAACGATACGGGCGGCTCCTTTGATTTTGTGGGCTTGCTCGATGATGTCCTGGCGCGGGGCTTGTCGAGTCAGCAGGCCCATGAGTTCGTGGCGGTCGTGCTGACTGCTGTTCAACAGCTCTTCCAGCAGGCGTCGACTTAATTGCGGGTCGCCGCCGGTCAGGGCCTCCAGGCATTCCAGGTTCAAACACGGGCCTGCAGGTTGAGGGGCGATGTGCGCCAGTTGCCGCTCCAACACCGTGAGGCTGATGGGTTTGAACAGGCAGTCGTTCATACCCGCCTGCACGCATCGTTGTCGTTCCTCCGGTTGAGCATTGGCGGTAAAGCCCAATACCACGCAGGGCGGCAGTTGTTCGCGTTGTTCGTACTCACGGATCGAGCGGCTCAACTCGTAGCCATTCATGATGGGCATGTTGCAGTCGGCGATCACCAGATCGAAATGTTCCTGGCGCCACGCCTGGAAACCGGCCGCACCGTGTTCGGCGGCGGTGAACTGGTGGCCCAGATAACCCAGTTGCTGGCACATCAGCAAGCGATTGGCCGGGTGGTCATCCACCACCAGCACGTTGAGTACCGGAGTAGGGGCGGCCGCCACCGGCGTTATTTCACCGACCTGGTTCTGCCTGTGCAGGCGCGGCATCTTCAGGCTGACATGCACCTGGGTGCCGACCATGGGCACGCTGCTGAGGCTTAACTGACCGCCCATCATCGCGCACAGGCTGCGACAGATCACCAACCCCAGCCCTGCGCCGCTCCTGGCCAGGTGTCCCGAGTTGTCCGCTTGGGCGAACGGTTCGAACAAGCGTAACTGGTCGTCCCTGCTGATACCGATGCCGGTGTCCTCCACCACCAGTTTGAGCTCGACCTGTTCCGGTGCTAGAGCAGGCAGCACCTCCACTTTGATCTTCACCTGCCCGCGTTCGGTGAACTTGATCGCGTTGCTCACCAGGTTGGACAGCACTTGCTTGAAGCGCAGCGGGTCAATCTGGACCTCGATGTCAGTCAGGTCGGGTTTGAACTCCAGCAACAGGCTGAGGGTTTTCTGGCGTGCAAGCCCGTCGAAGACGCGTACCACGGACTCAATCACATCCCGCAGGTTGACACGTTCCGGAGCGAGGCTGAGACGGCCGGACTCAATGCGTGCGATGTCCAGAATATCGCCGATCAGTTCCAGCAGGTCCTTGGCCGAGTTGTACGCTACTTCGATGGCCGGTCGATCCAGATGCCCTTGGTCAGCGCGCTTGAGTGTCAGTTCGAGCATACCGATCACGGCGTTCATCGGCGTGCGGATCTCATGGCTCATGGTGGCAAGGAACGTGCTCTTGGCGCGGTTGGCTTCGTCGGCGCGCTCCTTGGCCGCGCGCAGTTCATCAAACAGTTGGCGCCGTTCACTGATGTCGATCCAGCCACCGATGATGCCTTGGACTTCGCCGGTGGAGTCGCGGTAAGGCAGGATCCAGTGGTAGATGGTCAGTTTCTTGTCGTGGATATGCAGGGTGCGATCCAGAATCAGCGGGTTACCTTCGGCGACTACTCGCTGATAGTCGGCGTGATACTGCGCCGCCTCCGATTCAAGGGCCATGCTCATCTGGATCGCGCTCTTGCCGATGACGTCTTCACGCTTGACGTCGAACACCTGGAGGTAACTGTCGTTGCAGGTCTGCAACAGGCCCTTGCGATCACGTACGTAGATCGGGTGCGGGGTTTCATTGACCAATGCACGCATGAACTCGAACTGGTCGTTGAGGGCGCGCTCGGCCATTTTCCGATGCTTGATCTGGCGGCGCATGTAGGCGTTCCAGGTCAAGGAGATCAACAGCAGCAACCCGGTGCCGATAACGATCCGGGCGATCAGTTGATGGTAGTTGCGCCAATAGCTGTCGGACGCAGCGGTGTAGCCACGCCAGCGGCTGTTGATCACGCCCATTTCGTCCGGGGCGATACTGAGCAATGCTTTGTCGAGGATTGAACTCAGTTCGGTGGCGTGGCGTGATGTGGCCAAGGCGAATGTGGCCGGAACCGTGCCTATTGTGCTGCTGATCTGCAGTTTGTCCTGGAAGACCTGCGAGGAGAGGAAATAGTTGGCGATCACCAGCGAGTTCACGGCGCCGTCCACATGGCCTTGTGCGAGCAGTTCCGATGCCTTGAAGGTGTCGCTGGTTTCCACCAGGTGGACCTGTGGGAAGTCCTTGCCCAAGGTGCTGGCCAGCGGGTTGCCCTGGGTTATGGCCAGGCGTTTTCCAGCCATCTGTTCAAGGCTCAAGGGCGCCCCCGGCTCCTTGCGTGTCAGCAGTACGTAGGAGTTTTCCAGATAGGGGCGACTGAAGTTGAGCTGTGTTTCCCTTTCGTTGCTGGGCACGATGGCGCCGATCATATCCACTTTGCCGCTGGTGACTTGCTCGATCATGTCGTTGACTTCGCGACCGCTCTGGATCACGAAACGCAGGCCGGTGCGCAAGCGAATCAACTCCAGGAGGTCGGCGGTAATGCCGCGGAAGTTGCCGTCCGCATCGAAGAAGGTCAGCGGCGCAAAGGTTTCGTTCACCACGACCTTCACCACGGGATGCTGTTTCAGCCAGCGTTCCTCGCGTTGGGTCAGTTGCAGTTTCTTGTCGGTCAGCAGGATGTCGCTACCGGCACTCCAGCGCTTGGCGATGCTGTCCCGTTCGTTGGTGGGCACGGCTGCCAGTACCGAGTCGATAATGCTCAAGAGGATGTGTTGGTCCTGGCGCAGTGCAAAGCTGAAACCGAAGGCCTCATGTTTGCCGAAGTTAGCCATGTGGATATTCTTGAGATAGCCCTTGTTGATCATGTAATGGGTGGAAATGGTGTCGCCCAGAAACACATCCGCCTGGTCGAAGGCCACCGCATTCAAGGCATTTTGATACGAGGGATAGGCGCGAATGACCGCGTTGGGGTACAGCTTTTCCACTTCGCTCAGGGGCAGGTAATGATAGACGAGGCTCAGGCGCAGTCCCGCCAGGCCATCGTTGAGGCTGCGGGTTTCACCCTCGCGAGTGACCAGCACCGGCTGGTCCACGGCATACGGCGCGGACAGGATGAGTTTCGGGTTAGCGGCCTCAAAGCCGTTCGAGGAACCCAGCAGATCAATGTCACCCGCTTCCAAGGCTTGGATGGAGGCCTTGCGGGAAGCGTAGCGCACGACCTTGACCGGCAAGGAGAGTGCCTTGGACAGCAGCCCGGCGTAATCAGCGGTGAGGCCTTCATAATCATGGCCGCTGGAAGTGAGGTCGAAAGGGGGGTAGTCAGGTGCGGAAGTGCCCAGCACCAGCTCTCGCTTGTTCTGCAGCCACTGGCGCTGTGCTCTGTCCAGTTGAATGTCGAGTTGAACGGTTCCTGCACGACTTAATAAAGTGAAATGTTCCGGCTCGGGTTGGTATTGTGCGAACACGGCAGTGCTGAAGCACAAACCGGCACTTATTACAATCAGATAGTCCTTTATACGACTGGGCATCCGCTTTCTCACACTAGCGCGTTTCGTTTTGCCATCTCGATGAGTTCTACCAAGGATTTGGCTTTGAGCTTCTGCATGAGCCTCTTTTTATAAGTGCTGACTGTTTTATTGCTCAAGAACATGCCTTTGGCTATTTCTTTATTAGTTCGCCCTTGGGCAAAAAGTTGTAAGACCATCAACTCTCGATCGTTGACTGTTTTGAATAATTCCAACTCCTGCGTGTCCACGCCTTCGCTGCCGTTGCCATTCAATGCCTGGCTGGGGAAATAGTTGTAACCGGACAGTACCGCACGGATCGCACTCAGCAGCTCGCTGAGGTCACCTTCCTTGCAGACATAGCCTTCAGCACCCGAGCGCATGCAGCGTGTTGCAAACAAGGTAGGACACTGGGCCGTGAGCACCAGCGTTTTCATCGAAGTATTCATTGCGTTGAATCGGCAGAGTACTTCGAGACCATCAAGTTTCGGGATGCTGATATCGAGAATAACCAGATCCGGGAGACACTCGCGGACCATTTGTATGGCATCGCAACCATTGTCTGTTTCGCCAACTACTTTGTAACCTTCATGTTCAAGTAGCATTCTAATGGCCAGTCGTATAACAGGATGGTCGTCAATAATAAAAACCGTATTCATAATCACGCTCCGCGCCGATGCAAATAAAGCGGGCACATTAGCTCAGAAGACGGGTGAGGAGGATCAATGCCCACGGCGTAGATATAAAACAAGAAAGATCCTACATAAAAAAAGGCATGCGCCTACCAGCTATAGGGTGATTGTGAATGGGAGGACGGGAGTTTTGGAGGCGAATTCAATGAATGAAGGTAGCAGGGAGTTTACGGTGCACTTAGCGTCGTTTTTCATCAGCTGATATGTTTAACGTCCTACATTTATCGATTTAATAGTCTTTCAAGTTCATCTTTGTTCAATGGCTTGGACAGATACCCTAATACGGGCAGGCCTCGCTGCGCAGCTTGTGTGGCCAGGTTACTCAACTCGGTGGCAGGTAACCCACTGAGCAGAATCGCACTACTGATAAAACGGCCACGGCTGGCTATTTCTATCAATTCGAGCCCGGGTAAGTCAGGCAGGCACTGGTCGCAGAGCATCAGGTCGAAGGGTAATTCGGATTGGGTCATCGTCCGGATGGCTTGTTCGGCATTTTCCACCGGCATCAGTTGACTGAAACCGAAGCTTTTGAGCAGGCATTGGGTGGCCAGGAGTTGAAAGGGATGATCTTCCACCACAAGAATACGAAGAGAGTGTCTGGGCATAGGGAGCACGCAGTGAGTCAAGCATCGATGGGGTGTAGGAATTGTTTGCCAGGCCCGCGAGGAACGCGCGTGATTATTCTTCGGGTGCCTGTACGAATTCGATCAGGCCGCTCTGTTCCCTTCGTAGGGTAATTCTCTTCAGGGAACAGGCTGCTGGATTCGACGCTTATTGAGGGCTGGAACGGCCAGTCATCTCGCGTGCCATCTCGGTGGCGTAACTGTCAGTCATGCCGGCGATGAAGTCGATCATGCGCAGAAACGAGGCATGCAATGACCAGGCAGGGTCCGGTGCACTATTGCCCAGCAAGTCGAGGATGCGGCGGTTCTTGAACGACGGCGTGCGCCCGCCATGTTGTTCCAGGGCTGCACCGCAAAACGCGTTCAACAGGATTTCCAGGGTGGTGTAGGCCCCGATTTCATGCAAGGTCTTGCGCTTGTCCTGGAAAATTTTCTTGCGCGCCATGTCTTTGGCATCCAGTACGCAACGCTTGGCAGGCCCATGCATGTGCTCGACCAGATCGCCAGGCAGGGTGCCGGCCAGCAGGGCGTCCTGCTGTTCGACAAACGCGCGTGCCGCAGCGTTGGTCAGGTGCTCGATCGCCTTGCCGCGCAAGATAGCCAGTTTGCGGCGGCGGGAGTCCAGCGCACCCAACTGTCGATAGGTCTGTGGCAGGTCGTCGCCCACCAGGTCGAGCAGCAGCGATTCGACCTCGGCATACTCCAGCAGGTCCATCTCCAGCCCGTCTTCCAGGTCGATCAGCGCGTAGCAGATATCGTCCGCGGCCTCCATCAGGTAAACCAACGGGTGACGCGCCCAGCGTTGCTCTTCCAGTTGTGGCAGCCCGAGTTTGTGGGCGATCTGCTCAAGAATCGGCAGCTCGCTCTGGTAACAGCCGAACTTGTGTTTCTTGTAGCCCAACGAGTCGGCGTGACGGGCGGTCCAGGGGTATTTCAGGTAGGTGCCCAAGGTGGCGTAGGTCAGCCGCGTGCCACCGTCGAACTGGTGGTATTCCAGCTGGGTCAGTACCCGAAAGCCCTGGGCATTGCCTTCGAAATTAAGGAAATCATTGCGTTCGGCGCTGGTCATGTCGTCCAGCCAGCCACGGCCCGCCGCCTGCTGAAACCAGTGGCGAATGGCATCTTCGCCGGAATGCCCGAAAGGCGGGTTGCCGATGTCATGGGCCAGGCAAGCCGATTGCACCACCATGCCCAGGTCACTCGGGTCGCACCAGTCGGGCAGGGCGCTGCGCAGGGTCTCGCCTACGCGCATGCCGAGGGAGCGGCCAACGCAACTGACTTCCAGTGAATGGGTCAGGCGCGTGTGGATATGGTCGTTGCTCGATACCGGATGCACTTGGGTCTTGCGGCCCAGGCGCCGGAATGCACCTGAGAAGATAATGCGGTCGTGATCTTTATGAAATGGGCTACGGCCCAGTTCTTCCGGGCTGTGCAGGGGTTTACCAAGGCGTTCGCGAGTCAGCAGGGTGGGCCAATCCAAGGCGGGTGCTCTCCGTTCGTTGAAGGATCTGCCCAGCTTCCGGGTTCGGCGTGGCCTGGGCAAGCGAAAATCTACAAGCAGGCGAGTCGTTGCTCATCGATCACAGGCCTGCTCAAACGTGGGGGCGAAAAAAGGCCCGGCCCTCTTCTGATGAGGCCCGGGCCGATACTGTCTGTAACAGGCAGCCGGTGCGGTTCAGCCTCTGCGCGAGGCGCCTTGCATGGCCAGCTTGATCAGCGGGATCAACCCGGCACCCAATCGCACCAAGCGCGTCACGCTGCTGATACTGCCGCCCTTGGCGCCTTTGCCGGTAAAAAAGCCGAGCAGCGTCACCGCTGCAACGCCCCATAGCGGCGCGTGCTTGATCCCCAGGCTGTCTTGCCAGTTATGGCGCATGTCGCGCATTTTGTGCAGGGGCGCCATCAGTTGCTGGGACTCGTGGCGGATCTCCTGGCGATGCATTTCCATGCGCAGGCGGATCAACGCCTTGCGCATTTCCCGGCGTGAGCTGGATGGCGGGATTTCAGTCAGGCTCATGGCAGCAGGCGCTCCCGATCATTGGCCAACTCTTCCAGGGTGGCGTGGAAAGGTGTGGATTCATCGAAAACCGCCGCTTTCAAGCGCAACCCGCAGAACGCGGCGGCCAGGATGTAAAACACGCAGAGGCTGATGATCCCGGTGAGACGGTAGGTGTCCCACACCAGAATCATCAGCAGCGCCGACAGCCCCACCAGTAACAGCAAGGCAAACACCAGCGCGAGGCCGGCAAACAACAGCAAGCTGACGGTGCGCGACTTCTGTTCCTGCAGTTCGATGCCAAACAACTCGACGTGGCTGTGCAGCAAGCCTAGAACGGCCGCGCCCAGGCGTCTCGAGGTTGAGCTTGCGCCCTTGGACGACTCGGTTTCGCCGATAGACATGGTTAGCGCCTTGTGGCCAGCAGGCCAATCAGAAAGCCCACGCCAGCGGCAATACCGACTGACTGCCAAGGGTTGGCCTGCACGTAATCCTCGGTGGCAGCGACCGCCGCCTGCCCGCGTTCACGCAGGGATTCCTCAGTCAGTTGCAGGGTTTCACGGGCCTTGAGCAGGCTCTCGTGGATCTTGCTGCGTAGCTCATCGGCCTGGTCGCCGGCCAGCACCGCAGTGTCGTCCAGCAACTTCTCGGTGTCGGCAACCAGGGTTTGAAAATCTTCCATCAGTATTTCTTGAGCAGTCTTTGCCGTTTTTCTGGCCATGGTTATCTCCGTGAGTGGCTGATCGGTACGTACGGTTTCGAGTCACCGGCTTCGGTGAAGGTTCAGTGCAATTGTCTGGTACAGCTTTTGCTTTTCCTTGGTGCGCAGCCCCAAGAGGCTGCGCTGAATCCGGGCGCTCGGGCCTCAAGCCCGCAAAAACCTTACCCTAAAAACTGAAACTCGCGGAAAAACCCTTTCGGTAACGGCCTGTTGTGTTGATCGCTGCACTAAAGCGGTTCACGTCCCCTGAAGAGGGGCGGGGCTGGTGGTGCCAATTTAGTGCGTGAAACCCAGGCTTGAACCGCTTTGGTGCTTTTTGCCTTTGATGCAGGCCTGCCAACGCTCATGGAAAACTTGCAAAGTGCGGTGGACACCTTGGTCCACAGCTCCAACACCCTGTTCATTCTGATCGGTGCGGTCATGGTACTGGCCATGCACGCCGGCTTTGCGTTCCTGGAAGTCGGCACTGTGCGCCAGAAAAACCAGGTGAATGCCTTGTCGAAGATCCTCAGCGACTTCGCCATCTCCACCCTGGCCTATTTCTTTATAGGCTATTGGATTTCTTATGGCGTGAGCTTCATGCAACCGGCGGCGGTGATCAGCGCCGATCACGGCTACGGCCTGGTGAAGTTCTTCTTTCTGCTGACGTTCGCGGCAGCGATCCCGGCCATTATTTCCGGCGGTATTGCCGAGCGCGCGAAGTTTGCTCCCCAGTTGTGCGCCACCGCCTTGATCGTAGCGTTTATTTACCCGTTTTTCGAAGGCATGGTGTGGAACGGCAATTTCGGCTTGCAAGCCTGGCTGCTCGCAGCCTTTGGTGCCGGCTTCCATGATTTCGCCGGTTCTGTGGTGGTGCACGCCATGGGCGGTTGGTTGGCATTGGCGGCGGTCTTGCTGCTGGGGCCGCGTAATGGCCGATACAGGGAGGGGCGATTGGTGGCGTTCGCGCCGTCGAGCATTCCGTTTCTGGCATTGGGCTCGTGGATTCTCATCGTCGGCTGGTTCGGCTTTAACGTGATGAGTGCGCAAACCCTCAGCGGCGTCAGCGGCCTCGTCGCCGTCAACTCGCTGATGGCGATGGTCGGTGGGACGGTCGCGGCGCTGATCATTGGTCGTAATGACCCGGGCTTCCTGCATAACGGCCCGCTGGCCGGGCTGGTGGCAATCTGCGCCGGTTCTGACCTGATGCACCCGGTGGGCGCGCTGGTCACCGGGGCTGTCGCGGGCGGGCTGTTTGTGTGGTTCTTCATTGCGTCTCAGGATCGCTGGAAGATCGACGACGTGCTGGGTGTATGGCCGCTGCATGGCCTGTGTGGCGTCTGGGGCGGTATCGCCTGCGGCATCTTCGGCCAGTCGGCCCTCGGCGGCCTGGGCGGTGTCAGTCTGATCAGTCAACTGATCGGTACGGGCCTTGGCGTAGCGGTGGCGCTGGTCGGTGGCCTGCTGGTCTATGGCCTGATCAAGCGCGTACACGGGCTGCGCCTGAGCCAGGAAGATGAGTATTACGGCGCCGACCTGTCGATCCACAAAATCGGCGCAGTCAATCAGGACTGACAGGCGGCTCTGCCTGCGGGTGGAACCCGTGCAGCAGGCGATAGCGGTTATGTCGCACTTCGTCCACCCGCGCCTGTACGTGTTGGTCCGGCAGGCCCAACAGGATCAAGGCGTGGGAGGCGAGCATCAGGCTCGACTCCAGCAGTTCGGGCACCACTTCGCTGGCGCCTGCAGCTTTCAGTTCGGCCAGTTGGCTGTCATCGCGGGTACGCACCAGGATCGGCACGTCAGGGTTGATCCGTCGCGCTTCCCTGAGCACCACCAGGGCTACGTCCGTGTTGTCCACAGCGATCACCACCAAACGCGCCCGTTCCAGCCCGACCGCACTCAGCAAGGCGCCACGGCGACAGTCACCGTAGTGCACGCTGCTGTCTTCAGTGGCTGCTTCCTGTACCCGTTCCGGATCGTCATCCAGTGCGATAAACGCCTGCTGTTCGCGGCGTAGAAAACGCCCGATGGATTGCCCGACCCGGCCATATCCGCAAATCACCGCATGACTGCGTAACTGGGCGTTGAGCGCGGCGATTTCCTCCAGTTGCACTTGCAGATTGGGTTTGCGGTGCAGGCGCTGGGCGATCGCCGGTGCGGCGCGCAGCAACAGCGGGGTGAGCAGCATCGAGCAGAATGTGGCGGCGAGCAGCAGGGCATTGAATTCATCGGGAATCAACCGGCTTTGTTGCATCTGCGCCATCAGTGCAAAACAGAATTCGCCACCCTGGGCCAGGGCCAGGCCACTGCGCCAGGCGGTTTCGCTGTCGCTGCCCCGCCACTTTACCAATACCGCCACCACGCAACCTTTGACCAGCATCAGGGCGAGGGTCAGGCCGAAAATCCACAGACTGTGGCTGACGAAGAGTTGCAGGTCGATAAGCATGCCGATACTGACGAAAAACAAGCCCAGCAAAATGTCGCGAAACGGTCGGATATCCGCTTCGATCTGGTGCCGGTAATGGCTTTCCCCCAGCAGCATGCCGGCCAGGAACGCACCGAGGGCGGGGGAGAGTCCGAGCAGGTGCGTCAGCCAGGCGGTCAGCAGCACGATCACCAGCGCCAGCAACACAAACAGCTCCGCCGAATGGGACGCGGCCACTTCATGGAATAACCGCGGTAATAGCCAGCGGCTGGCGCACAACAGGCCGACGAACAGCACCACGGTTTTGCCCAGTGTCAGTGGCAGCGCCCAGTACCAGGCTTGGGTGCTGCTGCCGGCAAACACCGGCACCAACGTCAACAGCAATACGGCCACCACATCCTGAAACAGCAGCACGCCAATTGCATTCTGGCCATGGCTGCTGAAGATTTCCCCGAGGCTGCCCAGCTCCTTGCTGACGATAGCGGTGGAAGACAACGCCAGCCCGGCACCCAGTAGCAGTGCGACACCGGGCGCCAGGCCCAAGCCCATCAGCACACCCCCCAGTAGCACGCCACACCCCAGTACCTGCAGGCTGCCCAGGCCAAATACCACTCGACGCAGAGCGAGCATTTTGCTCAGGGAGAACTCCAGGCCCAGGGAGAACAATAGGAACACCACGCCGAGCTCGGCGAGGTCCGGCAGCTCTTCGCTGTCATTTACCCAATCCAGCGCGGTGGGGCCGACGGCCAGGCCGACGCACAGATAACCCAGCACGGGCGGCAATTGCAGGCGGCGAAAGAGCGCAATCACCACCAGGGATGAGGCCAGAATGATCAGCAGGTTGGCAAACACGGAAAGCTTCCTTGCAGGTTGGGCGGGCAAAAAGCCGCGAGAGTCGCTGAATCAGTTATAGGCCATGGTGACCTGGGTCAGGTTTTTTGCGGGAGTGGGCTTCATGCAGTCACCGGGCTTAGAATGGTTGCCTGTTTTTTGAACGGGTCCATTCATCATGCCTCCTGAATGCCAGTTATTCGGCACGCTGGGTTGCCACCTTTGTGAACTTGCCGAAGCCGAAATCATGCCGCTCGTCGAACGGGGGTTGCTGGTGGAGCTGGTGGATATCGCCGACCCCGACGACCTGACCGAAGCTTATGGCCTGCGGATTCCGGTGCTTCGCCGGGTAGACACCGGGGCTGAGCTGGATTGGCCGTTCGACACGGAACAGGTAGTGGCATTCTTGCTCTAGCCTTTATGCGATGGCGGGTTTCCAAATATTGCGTTACTGTATGTTTGTACAGCGATTGAATAGAGGGAACGCCCGTGGTGAATGTTGAACAACTGAAAAGCAGCGTCAATCGCATGTCCGCCGATGTCGTGCGCGATGCGGTGAACGGGCTGCGCCTCGACGGCCTGGTCACGGAAGGCAAGACGCCATTTAACAAAGTGCATTTCAACACCTGCTTTGCGGAGATCGAGGCGTTGTTCCAGCGTGCCGGTTATCACAAGCAATTGGATGTGGTGGGTTATCAGGGCTTGCTGTACGCGTTGTACGATCCCGGCCGCTGGGAAGCGGTAGATGTGCTGCGCTGGCTCAAGGAGTTCACCGAGGCCGCGAGTGCTTCGCCCATCCTGCGTACGCAATTGGCCAAGGCTTGAGATCGGCCCTAGGCTCGATACCGCTCCTTGCGGGATAATGCCGGCCTGTTTTTCCAGGTTTAGAGCCTCTCCATGTCCACTTCCGGTTTTTCCGCGTCCCAGCATCAAGCCAGCACGTTGTATCTGCCTCCGGGTCCTTGGGCGACGGTGCTGGATTGCCTGTGCGAACACTTTCCGGCCATCGGCCGTGAGCAGTGGCTGGACCGTATCGCGCGGGGGCGGGTGCTCGATCTCCATGGCCACCCGATCAGCCTGGGCCTGGCTTACAAGGAGGGCCTGTGCATCTACTACTTCCGGGAAGTGCCCAATGAGAAGGTGATTGCGGTACAGGAAACCATCTTGTATGCCGATGAGCATCTGGTGGTGGCTGACAAACCCCATTTCCTGCCGGTGACGCCAGCCGGTGAGTACGTCGAACAAACCCTGCTGCGTCGCCTGATTCGCCGTCTGGACAACCCCTCGCTGGTGCCCCTGCACCGTATCGACCGCCACACGGCGGGGCTGGTGTTGTTCTCGGCCAACCCGCAAAGCCGTTCGGCCTACCAACAACTGTTTCCCACGCGGCGCATCGAAAAATTCTACGAAGCCATCGCCCCGGCGCTGCCCCACCTGGCCTTTCCTCTGGTGCATAAAAGCCGCCTGGTGGATGGCGAACCGTTCTTCCGCATGCAGGAAGGGCCGGGCGCCAGCAACACCGAAACAGCCGTGGAGGTGCGCGAAAAACACGGCGACTTATGGCGCTACGGACTGTTCCCCGTGACCGGTAAAAAGCACCAGTTGCGCGTGCACATGACCGCGCTCGGCGCCAGTATCTGCAATGACCCGTTCTATCCCGATGTGATCAAGGATGCCGAGGACGACTATGCCAACCCGCTGAAGCTGCTGGCCCAGGGCGTACGTTTTATCGACCCGGTCACGGGGGAGCCGCGTGATTTTCGCAGCCGGATCAGCCTCGACTGGTAACCCGCAGAAACGACAAGGCCCGCACGAGGCGGGCCTTGGGCAGCAAGCGTAAAGACTTACAGGTCTTTAACGGTGCGCACCTGATCCTTGTTGATGCGGGTTTCCTTGCCATCAAGCTGTTTGAACTCGTAGAAGCCCGAAGCTTTGTCGAAA
The DNA here is from genome assembly GCF_023242545.1 of Pseudomonas sp. MWU13-2517. NCBI lineage: Bacteria > Pseudomonadati > Pseudomonadota > Gammaproteobacteria > Pseudomonadales > Pseudomonadaceae > Pseudomonas > Pseudomonas sp. MWU13-2517. The sequence continues at coordinate 345,250 of NZ_JALMFA010000002.1, forward strand.
GTCGGGGTGTCGACGGCCTGGATTTCGCGACCGTCATTCAGGGTGATCACTGTTGGCGAGGCGCAACCGGCGAGGGTAGCGAGGCCCAGTGCAAGCATGAGAGCGGCGATGGTCCGTTGAGTCATGAGATTGTCTCCGAGAGAATACTTTTGAATTACTGAACGTGTGACGCACACGGCGTCGCCAAGTTCCTTGTTCGCCGATCATTCTGACACGCTAGTTCCAGGGTGCAACAGCTGCGGCGTATTAAGGTTGGCCAGGCGTGGATCATTGTCCGGGCATCCCAGGGCGATGCCACCCAGTTGCAGCAAGATATTGCGCGGGCTGCGTTCGCCGGCGTCCCAGGCGTATTCCACCTGGTTTTTGAGGGCGGTGGGGATGATGCAGAGCAAGGGTTCCCAGAACTCGCCCTGTCGTACCATGACCGGCACCCTGGGGTTGCTGCGCGATGTCTCCCACAGGTCGGCGAGCAATCGTGCGTCGATGTTCGGCACATCACACGGCAGTACCAGCAGATGCTGATGGCGTGCGGCGACCAGGCCCGCACGGATGCCGGCGAGCGGGCCGGGGAAGTCTGCGCTGTCGTCGCTCACCAGTTGGTCCGCATAGGGGGCGTACAGATCATGATTGCGGTTGCATGAGATGATCAGGTCATCCGTCAGCGGCCGAGTCAGGCGTTGCAAGTGCGCGATCAGCGGCGCGCCACGCCAATGCAGCAGGCCCTTATCCTGGCCGCCCATGCGTTGGCCACGGCCACCGGCCAACAGCAGGATCGAACAGGGCAGGGGCGAATAATCAACGGGCATGGCGGTTTCGCTGCGGCAGGTAAATAAGGCCCTGTGATATAACATCGGGCTGTTCCTTCGACAACCGGACCGAGCCATGAAAGCCAAGGCTGATGCGCCTTTCGTACCCCTGAACATCGCTGTATTGACCGTCAGCGACACCCGCACCCTGGACACCGACACCTCGGGTCAGGTTTTCGTTGATCGCCTGACCGCTGCCGGCCACTTCCTGGCCGAGCGCGTGTTGCTCAAGGACGACCTCTACAAAATCCGCGCCCAGGTGGCCCACTGGATTGCCGAGGACGTGGTGCAGGTGGTGTTGATCACCGGCGGCACCGGCTTTACCGGCCGTGACAGTACGCCCGAAGCGGTGAGTTGCCTGCTGGACAAGCAGGTCGACGGTTTCGGCGAGCTGTTCCGCCAGATATCCGTGGCGGATATCGGCACCTCCACCGTGCAATCCCGCGCCCTGGCCGGCCTGGCCAACGGCACGCTGGTGTGCTGCCTGCCGGGCTCCACCAATGCCGTGCGCACGGGCTGGGACGGCATCCTCGCCGAGCAGTTGGACAACCGTCACCGCCCGTGCAATTTCGTACCTCATTTAAAGCAGGCCCAGCCCTGTGAATCCCGTGGATAAGCCCGGCAAGACCGGTGCCCTGATGCCGGTGGAAGAAGCTCTGCAGCGACTGCTGGCCATGGCCGAAGCCACGCCGATCCGCGAGACGGAAATGTTGCCCCTGGCTGCAGCCGATGGACGCGTACTGGCGCAAGACCTGATCTCAACCCTTGACCTGCCGCCATGGCCCAACAGTGCCATGGACGGTTATGCCCTGCGTCTGTCGGATTGGACGGGTGAACCGTTAGCCGTCAGCCAACGTATTTTCGCTGGCCAGGCGCCACAGCCACTGGCGGCCGGAACCTGTGCGCGCATCTTCACCGGAGCTCCGGTTCCTGAAGGCGCGGACTGCGTGGAAATGCAGGAAAACGCCGTGGTCCACGCCGATGAACGCGTGAGCTTTACCGAGCCTCTGCACGCCGACCAGAACATCCGCCCTCAGGGCCAGGAAACCACCGTCGGCGAGTTGGTGCTCCCTGCCGGTACGCGCCTGGGCCCGATCGAGCTGGGCCTGGCGGCTTCCCTTGGCCGTGATCGACTGGACGTGATCCGCCGCCCGCGTGTAGCCGTGTTGTCCACCGGCGACGAACTGATCGAACCCGGCTTGCCGCTCGGTCCGGGCCAGATCTACAACAGCAATCGCCGTGTGTTGTGTGCTTGGCTTGCGCGCATGGGCTGTGAAGTGATCGACGCAGGCATCCTGCCGGATGACCTGGAGCAGACCCGTTCCCGACTGGCAGGCTTGAGCGCGGTTGATCTGATTCTGTCCACGGGCGGTGTGTCGGTGGGCGAAGCGGACTTCCTCGGGGTCGCCCTGCGCGAAGAGGGCGAACTGGCGCTGTGGAAGCTGGCGATCAAACCGGGCAAGCCGCTGACCGTCGGCCATTTCCGTGACGTGCCGGTGATCGGCCTGCCCGGTAATCCGGCCTCGACCCTGGTGACGTTTGCGCTCTTGGCGCGACCGTACATCCTGCGGCGTCAAGGCGTGGCCGATGTGGAGCCGCTGCGTTTCGAAGTGCCGGTGGGGTTCGAGTGGCCCAAGCCGGGCAACCGCCGCGAGTACCTGCGCGGGCGTATCGAACAGGGCAAGGCGATCATCTACCGCAACCAGAGCTCCGGCGTGCTGCGCAGCGCGGCGTGGGCAGAAGGGTTTGTAGAGGTAGTGGAAGGCACGACGCTTAAAGCGGGGGATCGCGTTAATTTCATCCCGCTGAGCGAAGTCCTCAACTGAACACAAATCCCCTGTGGGTGCGGGCTTGTCTGCTCCCACATCTGGATCTACGCGTGTCAGTTAAAACTCAGTAATCGTCGCCACGCTCCGTCACATCCCGTTCCACTGGCGCCGCATCCGGATCGAACCCTGCCGGGAACTTGCCCTTCAACGACCAGGCAAACGCAATGATTTCCGCCACCGTGCGGTAAAGCTCCTCAGGAATACTGTCGCCCAACTCCATGCGCGCCAGCAGCTTCACCAACTCGGCGTTTTCATAGATCGGGACTTCATTGTCCTGCGCCAACTTCAGGATCGCTTCAGCCAGCGCATCATCGCCTTTGGCAGTCAGGGTCGGTGCCTGCTGGCCGTCGTACTTGAGGGCAATCGCCTGGCGGGGCGGATGAGTGTTTTTCATGCGGTTTCATCCACCCAGCGCTGTTCCAACCCGGTTCGCGGCCCGCGCGGCGGGGTACCGACGTGGCAATCCAGATCACCGACATTCAGACCTGAGGACACCAAACGCTCGCGCAGGCTGCCCAAATGGCTTTCGATCAAGCTGGCGGTGAATGGCCGGGCCGCCCACAGTTGGCTGGACAGTTTGCCCTGGCTCAGTTGCGCCTGGACCTGCAACGGCCCCAGCGGCTCCATGTCGAACGCCAACTCGACGCGCCAGAGCATCTGCCTGGGGTCTTTTTTCTCTTTGCGTTCGGGCTGCTCCTTGTCCGGCGCAGGCTCTTCACGCTGGAACTTGACCTGCAACGGTACGATGTCCTGCAGGGTGCGCAGGGGTATTTCCAACTGCCAGGTGGTTTGCAGACGGCCGTCGGCGGTGAGGCCGGTTTGTTCCAGGCTCGACAGTTGGTGGCTTTGCAACCGAGAGATCGCTGCGGCAGCCAGGCGCAGCAGGTTTTCCAGGTCGCCTTCGCCTTCCAGGCGCTGCATCAGCCGATCCGGTAACGGAAAACCGGCGGGTGCTTGCCGGGCACTGATCTGGCCAAGGGTGCTCAGTGGATTGCGCACGAAGTTCGGTAGCACTTGGGCCAGCGTGTTGGCGGCAAGGATGGCCTTCAGGTTGGTTGAGGTGGGCAGGGCCGGCAACAAATCGGCGACCAGGCGCAGCAGCGCGCCTTTCATGTCCAGCGGCGGTATCTGCGGGTTTTGCCCGGCCAGTAACCTGGCTTCAAGAAAGGCGCCGCTGTTCTGTACCAGTTGCGCCAGCACCTTGGGGTTACTGGCTTGTGCCAGGTCGGGCAGGGCGGCGAGCAATCGGTCGGCGGCGGCGCGTAGGTCGGCGGAGGTGCTGTCGCCGGCGGGCAGGTTTTGCAGCGCGGTGAAGAGCACATCCAGCGAGCCCTGGCGGCTTTGCTGGGTCGAGAGTTGCTGCGCGACGGCCAACTGATCCTTGAGCCCGCTCAAGGGTACGAAGTTCAGGGTTTGCGCATTCTGCACCACGGCGCTGAGCAAGCTGCCGACCCGCAGCGGCTGTGGGCTCTCCACCGTGAGGGTGGCGCCTGCCAGGGCATTGTTGAGCACGCTCACCAGCGAGCGATAGATCGCCGGCTGCGTGGCGCCCTGAGGCAGCATCTGGGTGGTCAGCACCTTGGCTTGCAGCAGCGTGCCCTCGGGCATTTGCGTGGTATCGATGCGGGTAAGGGCAGCGACGTTGGCGCTTATGGCTTGCTGCAAGGAGAGGGTCAGGTTGCCCGTTGGTGTCTGGCTCACCACCACGTTGCTGCCCAATGGCAAAGGCTGGGCACTGCTGGCTTGCACCAAGGTCTGGCGACCGCCATCCAGGGTCAGTTTGAGCAACAGCTGAAAGGTATCGCCGCCTTGTTTAAGCGCGAGCACTTCGGCGTTCGCGGTCTTGCCAGGGTCGATCAGCCCCGTCTGCGGCTCCAGCAGTTTGAGCAACTCACCGGTCGCAGGCAGTGGGGCAGGTGCCGGCGCTGGGGTTGGAGGCAGAGGAGGAAGGTTGATCTCACCGGTCATCGTACGCGTCGTCTCTGGGGAAATTGCCCTCTTTAGAGTAGGGCATCACATGTATAATGCCGCCCGTCTGCAAAGAGAGCGGTAAAAACCTCACAACTATTTGATCCAGCTCTCTAAAATCGGTCGCCAAAGCCGTTATTGTGCATCTCTCTATAACGGCCGCTGCACCGCCGACTTGAACCGTAAAGGCCCGCGATCTCTTGACCAGCCCTCTTCTTGAAGCCGTAGCGCTTGCCTGTGAACGCGACCTGCGCCTGCTGTTCGAACACCTCGAACTGCGGCTGACGGGTGGCGACATGGTGCAGATCAGCGGCCCCAATGGCAGCGGCAAGACCAGTTTGCTGCGCCTGCTGGCCGGCCTGATGCAGCCGACGGCCGGAGAGGTCCGACTCAACGGCAAGCCCCTCAACGAACAACGCAGCACGCTTGCACGCAACCTCGTATGGATCGGCCACGCCGCCGGCATCAAGGACGTGCTCACCGCTGAAGAAAACCTCAGTTGGCTCAGCGCCCTGCATCATCCCGCGACCCGTGACGCCATCTGGCAGGCCCTGGCCGCCGTCGGCCTCAAGGGTTTCGAAGACGTGCCTTGCCACACCCTGTCTGCCGGCCAGCAGCGTCGCGTGGCCCTGGCGCGTTTATATCTGCCCGGCCCGCCGCTGTGGATTCTCGACGAGCCCTTCACCGCCCTCGACAAACAAGGCGTCGCTCAACTCGAAGAACACCTGGCCCGGCACTGTGAGCAGGGCGGCCTGGTGCTGCTGACCACTCACCACACCCTGGCCCGCCTGCCCGCCGGTTATCGCGAGCTGGACCTGGGGCGGTGGTCGCTATGAGCGTGTTCGCCCTGCTGGTCGCCCGTGAAGCGCGGCTGTTGTGCCGTCGCCCGGCCGAACTGTCCAACCCGCTGGTGTTCTTCGCCATCGTGATTGCCTTGTTTCCGTTGGCGGTTGGCCCCGAGACTAAACTGTTGCAAACCTTGTCTCCAGGCCTGGTGTGGGTGGCCGCGCTTTTGTCCGTCCTGCTCTCGCTGGACGGGCTGTTTCGCAGTGATTTTGAAGACGGTTCCCTTGAACAGTGGGTCCTTTCGTCGCACCCTCTGCCACTTCTGGTACTGGCCAAGGTGCTGGCACACTGGTTTTTTTCCGGCTTGGCGCTGGTCTTGCTCTCCCCACTGTTGGCGATGATGCTGGGGCTGCCCGTGGAGTGCCTGCCGGTATTGCTTCTATCCTTGTTGCTCGGTACGCCGGTGCTCAGCCTGTTGGGGGCCGTGGGCGCAGCGTTGACTGTCGGTTTGAAACGGGGTGGCCTGTTGCTGGCCCTGTTGATTCTGCCTTTGTATATCCCGGTGTTGATCCTGGGCAGCGGTGCTCTGCAAGCCGCGCTCATGGGCATGCCGGCGACCGGTTACCTCTTGTGGCTTGGTAGCCTGACCGCCCTGGCGGTAACCCTGACACCCTTTGCTATAGCCGCCGGCCTGAAGATCAGTGTCGGCGAATAATGAGGTCTGGTTGAGAGCGCAATAACCTTAACCAGTAAAGACCCCTGAGCGTCCCGCTACGACGGGAAGCCACCGTGATGGAAACAGCAATGAACTGGACCTGGTTTCACAAGCTCGGCTCGCCCAAATGGTTTTACGGTATCAGCGGCAAGCTGCTGCCGTGGTTGAGCATCGCCGCCCTCTTGCTGATCGGCGTCGGCCTGGTCTGGGGCCTGGCCTTCGCGCCGCCGGACTACCAGCAAGGCAACAGCTTTCGGATCATCTATATCCACGTACCTGCCGCGATGCTGGCCCAGTCCTGCTACGTGATGCTGGCGGTGTGCGGCATCGTCGGGCTGGTGTGGAAAATGAAACTGGCCGATGTCGCCCTGCAATGCGCCGCGCCCATCGGTGCCTGGATGACCGCCGTGGCACTGGTGACCGGCGCGATCTGGGGCAAACCGACCTGGGGTTCGTGGTGGGTGTGGGACGCGCGACTAACGTCCATGTTGATCCTGCTGTTCCTGTACTTCGGTCTGATTGCATTGGGCAACGCGATCAGCAATCGTGAGAGTGCCGCCAAGGCCTGTGCGGTGCTGGCGATTGTCGGTGTGATCAACATCCCCATCATCAAATACTCGGTGCAGTGGTGGAACACCCTGCACCAGGGCGCCACGTTCACCCTCACCGAAAAACCGGCGATGCCCGTGGAAATGTGGGCGCCGTTGCTGCTGATGGTGCTGGGGTTCTACTGCTTCTTCGGGGCCGTGCTCCTGATGCGCATGCGCCTCGAAGTGCTTAAGCGTGAAGCCCGCGCCAGTTGGGTCAAGGCCGAAGTGCAAGCCTGCCTGGGAGCGCGTGGATGAGTTTTGCATCTTTCAGTGACTTTCTCGCCATGGGCCACCACGGCCTGTATGTCTGGACGGCCTATGGCATCTGCCTGGCGGTGCTGGCCCTCAACGTCGCCGCGCCGATCCTGGCCCGCAAGCGTTACCTGCAACAAGAGGCGCGTCGTCTGCGCCGGGAGACCGATAAGTGAATCCGCTGCGTAGAAAACGTCTGTTGATCATCCTTGCCATCCTGGCCGGCGTCGGCATTGCCGTGACCCTGGCCTTGAGTGCCCTGCAGCAGAACATCAACCTGTTCTACACCCCGACCCAGATCGCCAATGGCGAAGCGCCGCATGACACACGCATCCGCGCCGGTGGCATGGTGGAGAAAGGCTCGCTGAAACGCTCCTCCGACTCCCTGGACGTGACGTTCGTGGTCACCGACTTCAACAAGGCGGTGACCATTACCTACCGCGGCATCCTTCCGGACCTGTTCCGCGAAGGCCAGGGTATTGTTGCCCTGGGCAAACTCAACGCCGACGGCGTGGTGGTGGCCGATGAAGTGCTGGCCAAGCATGATGAGAAATACATGCCCCCGGAAGTGACCAAAGCGTTAAAGGACAGCGGCCAATCCGCACCGACGCCAGCCAAGGAGGGCTAAGTGATGACGTCCGCACTGTTTATTCCGGAACTGGGCCATTTGGCGATGATCCTCGCCCTGTGCTTCGCCGTCGTGCAGGCGGTGGTGCCGTTGCTCGGGGCCTGGCGTGGCGACCGCCTGTGGATGAGCCTGGCGCAGCCGGCCGCCTGGGGCCAGTTTGCGTTCCTGGTGTTTGCGTTTGGCTGCCTGACCTACGCTTTCATGACCGACGATTTTTCCGTCGCCTATGTGGCCAATAACTCCAACAGCGCCTTGCCTTGGTACTACAAGTTCAGCGCCGTATGGGGCGCCCACGAAGGTTCGCTGCTGCTGTGGGCGCTGATCCTCGGCGGCTGGACCTTCGCCGTGTCAGTGTTCTCGCGCCAACTGCCGCAGGTGATGCTGGCCCGTGTACTGGCGGTGATGGGCATGATCAGCGTGGGCTTCCTGCTGTTCCTGATCATGACTTCCAACCCGTTCAGCCGCATCCTTCCGCAGATCCCAGCGGACGGTCGCGACCTCAACCCACTGCTGCAGGACATCGGCCTGATCGTGCACCCGCCGATGCTCTATATGGGTTATGTCGGTTTCTCGGTGGCCTTCGCCTTCGCCATCGCCGCCTTGCTCGGCGGCCGCCTCGATGCCGCCTGGGCGCGCTGGTCGCGGCCATGGACCATTGTGGCCTGGGCCTTCCTCGGCATTGGTATCACCCTCGGGTCATGGTGGGCCTATTACGAACTCGGCTGGGGCGGCTGGTGGTTCTGGGACCCGGTAGAAAACGCCTCCTTCATGCCTTGGCTGGTGGGCACGGCGCTGATTCACTCGCTGGCCGTCACTGAAAAACGCGGCGTGTTCAAGAGCTGGACCGTGCTGCTGGCGATTGCGGCATTTTCCCTCAGCCTGCTCGGCACCTTCCTCGTTCGTTCGGGCGTGCTGACTTCGGTGCATGCGTTTGCGTCCGACCCTGCGCGCGGCGTATTCATCCTGATCTTCCTGCTGTTCGTGGTCGGTGGTTCACTCACCCTGTTCGCCCTGCGCGCACCAGTGGTCAAGAGCCAGGTGGGTTTCAACCTGTGGTCGCGGGAAACCCTGCTGCTGGGCAATAACCTGGTGTTGGTGGTGGCCGCTTCGATGATCCTGCTCGGCACCCTGTACCCACTGGTACTGGATGCCTTGAGCGGCGCCAAGCTGTCCGTCGGCCCACCGTACTTCAATGCGTTGTTCATCCCGTTGATGGGCTTGTTGATGGTGGTGATGGCCGTTGGGGTGCTGGTGCGCTGGAAAGACACCCCCGTCAAATGGCTGGTCGGTATGCTGATGCCGGTGCTGCTGGGCAGCGTGGCCTTGGCGGTGATCGCCGGCATCGCGTACGGCGACTTCAACTGGGCGGTGCTCGCCACCTTCCTGCTTGCAGCCTGGGTGTTGCTGGCCGGCGTGCGCGATATCTTCGACAAGACCCGCCACAAAGGCCTGATCAAAGGCTTGCCGACGTTGACCCGTAGCTATTGGGGCATGCAGATCGCCCACATCGGCATTGCCGTATGTGCATTGGGCGTGGTGTTGTCCAGCCAGAACAGCGCCGAGCGCGACCTGCGCCTGGCGCCGGGCGAGGCCATGGACCTGGCCGGTTACCACTTTATTTTCGAAGGCGCCAGGCACTTCGAAGGTCCGAATTTCACCTCAGACAAAGGCACCGTGCGCGTCGTGCGCAACGGCCGGGAAGTGGCCGTGCTGCACCCGGAAAAACGCTTGTATACCGTGCAGAGTTCGATGATGACCGAAGCGGGTATCGACGCCGGTTTCACCCGCGATCTCTATGTGGCGCTGGGGGAGCCTCTGGGCGACGGCGCCTGGGCGGTACGCGTGCATGTGAAGCCGTTTGTACGCTGGATCTGGTTCGGCGGCCTGCTCACCGGGTTGGGTGGTTTGCTTGCCGCGCTGGACCGGCGTTATCGGGTCAAGGTCAAGAGCCGGGTGCGTGAAGCCCTCGGCCTGCAGGGAGCGGCGGTATGAAGCGTTGGTTGATGGTGCTGCCGCTGGCAGCATTTCTGGTGGTGGCGGTGTTCCTCTATCGCGGCTTGTACCTGGACCCGGCCGAGCTACCTTCGGCCATGATCGGCAAACCATTCCCGGCGTTCAGTTTGCCGACGGTGCTGGGCGACAAGACCCTGACCCGGGCCGACCTGCTGGGCAAGCCGGCGCTGGTCAACGTGTGGGGCACCTGGTGCATCTCCTGCCGCGTCGAACACCCGGTGCTGAACAAGCTGGCCGAGAAGGGCGTGGTGATCTACGGCATCAACTACAAGGACGACAATGCGGCGGCATTGAAGTGGCTGGCGGAGTTTCACAACCCGTACCAGCTGGATATTCGCGACGAAGACGGCAACCTGGGTTTGAACCTCGGCGTGTACGGCGCCCCGGAAACCTTCTTTATCGACGCCAAGGGCGTAATCCGCGACAAATACGTCGGCGTGATCGACGAAGTGGTGTGGCGTGAGCAACTGGCCGCCAAGTACCAGGTGCTGGTCGATGAGGCCAAGCCATGAAGCGTTGGTTGACCGCTGCCGTGCTGGCGCTGGGCCTGGCGGGCGTGGCCCACGCTGCCATCGACACCTACGAATTCGCCAATGACGCCGAGCGCGAGCGTTTCCGCGACCTGACCAAGGAACTGCGCTGCCCCAAGTGCCAGAACCAGGACATCGCCGACTCCAACGCACCGATTGCCGCCGACCTGCGTAAAGAAATCTTCCGCATGCTGGGGGAGGGCAAGGACAACCAGCAGATCATCGACTTCATGGTTGATCGCTACGGAGATTTCGTGCGTTACAAACCGGCCCTCACCGGCAAGACCGCGCTGCTCTGGTTCGGCCCTGCCGGCCTGCTGCTGACCGGTGTCGTGGTAATGGCCGTGATCGTGCGCCGTCGCCGAGCTGCACCGACTGATGGCAGCGACGCACTGTCCCCTGAAGAGCGTAAACGTCTCGACCAATTGCTGGACACCAAGACTGATGATTGATTTCTGGCTCGCAGCCGGCTTGCTGCTTCTGATTGCCCTGAGTTTCCTGTTGATTCCTGTACTGCGCGACCGCCGTGCCCAACGCGAAGAGGATCGCACCGCATTGAACGTGGCCCTGTACCAGGAACGTGTTGCCGAACTGCAAGTGCAGCAGGACGAGGGCGTGCTCAATGCGGCGCAACTCGATGCCGGCCGCGCGGAAGCGGCCCGTGAGTTGCTGGCTGACACCGAAGGCGCGGAAAAACCCCGTGAGTCGCGCCTGGGCAAGCCGCTGCCATTGCTCGCTGCACTTCTGGTCCCGGTATTGGGCATCAGCCTGTACTTGCACTTCGGCGCCAGCGACAAGGTCGAGCTGACCCGCGAGTTTTCCCAGCCGCCGGTGTCCATGGAAGACATGACCCAGCGCCTGGAGCGCGCCGCCGCCGCCCAACCGGACTCGGCCGAAGGCCTGTACTTCCTCGGCCGTGCCTATATGGCGCAGGATCGCTCCGCCGATGCCGCGAAAGTCTTCGAGCGCACCGTGGCCCTGGCCGGTCGCCAGCCGGAACTGCTCGGCCAATGGGCGCAGGCGCAGTACTTTGCCGACAACAAACAGTGGTCGCCCAAGGTTCAAGCGCTGACCGACGAAGCGTTGAAGCTGGATCCCAAGGAAGTCACCAGCCTCGGCCTGTTGGGTATCGCGGCCTTTGAAGGCCAGCGTTATCAGGAAGCGATCGACTACTGGAATCGTCTGCTGGCGCAACTGCCACCGCAGGACAACTCCCGTGTGGCGCTGCAAGGCGGGATTGATCGTGCGGCCGAAAAACTGAAGGAAAGCGGTGGCACCGTCGCGCCGAAAGCGGTGATGAAAGTGCGTGTGGATTTGTCGACCGAGGTGAAGGCCAAGGCCCTGCCCACCGACAGCGTGTTCATCTTTGCCCGCGCCGTCTCCGGCCCGCCGGCACCATTGGCGGCCAAGCGCGTCACCGTGGCCGAACTGCCGGTGACTGTCGAACTGGGTGATGCCGACGCCATGATGCCGCAGTTGAAACTGTCGAACTTCCCCGAAGTCCAACTGGTTGCGCGCATATCCCGGGCAGGTCTTCCGACCACTGGCGAGTGGATCGGCCGCAGTCAACCGTTGGCCAGCACTACCGCTGCGGTGCAGCAACTGACCATCGACAGTCCGGATAAGTAATACGAGGAAACGCCTATGACCGCATTTGCACGCATCACCCTGCTCAGTCTGGTACTTGGCCTGAGCGCCTGTGCGGTCCACCGACCCCCTCCCGTGCCCACTGGCCCGACCATCCCGCCGTCGGGCCCGTCGACCCAACCGAGCACCAAGCCTTCCGGCCCGGTCACCCCCGCACCGAAACCATTGCCCACCAAATCGCCGACTTTTGCCCCGCCGCCGGGCGCCACCAGCCACTGGGACGGCAAGATGCAGGTCTACGTACTCGACGACCAGCCCGACACGTTCTATCGCCAGCGCACCTACTACCGCTGGAGCAACGGCTGGAGCCGTTCGATCAGCCCGAACGGCCCCTGGGAAGAAACCGACGTGCACGGCGTGCCGCCGGGGTTGAGCAAGCAGTACGCGCAATGACGAAAGGCGACCTTCGGGTTAATGCCGGTCAGTTAAGGAGGAGCATAGTCACTGTGGCGAGGGAGCTTGCTCCCGCGGGGTCGCGAAGCGGCCCCAGCTTTGGGCTTGAAAAGACTGGGCCTGCTATGCAGTCCAACGGGAGCAAGCTCCCTCGCCACAAGTTACTCGTTGTCCGCTCTATCGTTTAACTGTCTGGAAAGCCACTCTCAGGAGAAATGCCAGTCAGTAAGGAGGAGCATAGTCACTGTGGCGAGGGAGCTTGCTCCCGCTGGGCCGCGAAGCGGCCCCAGCTTTGGGCTTGAAAAGGCTGGGCCTGCTCCGCAGTCCAACGGGAGCAAGCTCCATCGCCACAAGTTACTCGTTGTCCGCTCTATCGTTTAACTGTCTGGAAAGCCACTCTCAGGAGAAATGCCAGTCAGTTACGGAGGAGCATAGTCACTGTGGCGAGGGAGCTTGCTTCCGCTGGGTCGCGAAGCGGCCCCAAGCTTTGGGCTTGAAAAGACTGGGCCTGCTACGCAGTCCAACGGGAGCAAGCTCCCTCGCCACAGGTTACTGGTTGTCCGCACTATCGCTTAACTGACTGGCATTAGAACTTCGGGTCGCCTTTTTCATGGGGTTGAAAGCTACTCTGCCAATCACCGCAGGGCAAAAGTGGGAGGGGGGTGCTACAAAAAAATCCTGTGGGTTTATTCATGCTCGCGCACTGCAAGCGTACTGGCAGCCTCACCCTGTAACGCCTCATAGAGCACTGACATGACTTGCCGATAGACGCGCCGAATGGAGTGCGCGGTGGGTCGCACTCGGGTAATGTGACCGCCGCCGGCCTGGCGGCCGAGGGATTGCCGGATATACTTTCCAGCGACTGCTACCCGGCCAGCCTGCAGCAGACGGCGGGGCTCAATAAGTCTGGCGACAAGCGAAGAGGATGTGTTGATGGCGGGCAGGTTGATCTATCTCATCGGGCCATCGGGTTCGGGCAAGGACAGCCTGCTGGATGCCGCGCGCCCACGTTTGCTCGAACGCGGCTGCCGCATTGTGCGCCGCGTGATCACGCGTTCGGCGGAGGCAGTCGGCGAAGCGGCGCAAGGTGTAAGCCCGGAGCAGTTTGCGGCGATGCAGGGCGAGGGCGCATTTGCCCTCAGTTGGCAGGCCAATGGCTTGTCTTATGGTATCCCCAAGGAAATCGACGACTGGCTGGCGGCAGGGGAGGACGTGCTGGTCAATGGCTCCCGTGCGCATCTGGCGCAGACTCGCGAGCGCTATCCCTCCTCGCTGGTGCTGCTGTTGACGGTGGATCAAGCGGTGTTGCGCGAGCGCTTGATCGCGCGTGGGCGTGAGTCGCTCGCAGACATTGAAGAGCGTCTGGCACGCAATGCACGGTTCACCGCCGAGCTGATCACCGGCAATGGCGCGGGGTTGTTCGTGCTGGATAACTCCGGGCCCCTGGAGCATACCGTCGAGCGCCTGCTGTGCTGCCTGGATCACGGGGATCTGGCATGCGCCTGACATCCGCGTTTCATGACGCAATGTAGGCATCAGACGTGTTGAAAGTGAGACGGGCGTAACGAGTGTGCCCCACTATTTACCGGTGCGTTTGGGTGGGTTTCTTAATGTTTTAAATTGAAGTAATGGTTGGCTTGTTGCCAGGTATTTTTCGTTTGAAAACAACTTGTTGAATATTTGAAATATATCGGTGCGTGTGGCTTTGTATTTGGCTGTGTTCAGGCAGTGGTTTTGCAATAAAGTCGGGGTGGTTGGCGTGTTTTATATATGGGAGTTTTATCGGGCTGGCAACGGACTGGTCAGCGTCGATAATTCATATATGGACTGATTGCTCTCAACGCTCCAGAGTATTTATGGCATGCAGATCCCCGTCAGACATCCTTTCCTGTCGCACCCCGATTCCTCTTCCTACGAACCGCCGCCAGCCGCTGAAAACAAGGCTTTAAATTGGGCCGGCACAAAACGCGCATTTACCACGGACCAGGCGGCCAAACATATAACCCGCGACGGTTGCAGGTTTTATGATCGCAATGGAGATAATAAAGTTGTTGTCGGGTTTAACCTTGTTGGAGGTTTTACCGAGCCTCAGAAGGTGCGCATCAGGGAAGCCCTGCAATACTGGGCGGATGTTACAAACATCAACTTCGTTGAAAATGGTTCGAATACTGATGGTCATATCACGGTCAATGGCGTGCCGGGCTCTTGGTCAGGCCATGCGTACATGCCTGACCGGTCTCAATCGCAAGTCACCGCCAATATAGGCACCGGTGGCGCCGAGCGTAAGCCGGCGATAGGCAGTGCCTTCCTCGGTTTGGCGATCCATGAGCTGGGGCATACCCTGGGGCTCAGTCATCCGGGCGATTACGACGGCCTCGGTCACAGCTACAACAACTCCGCGGTCTATGCGCAGGACACCAAAGCGCGCAGTGTCATGAGTTATTGGGATGAGACGAATCAACCAGGGCACAACTTCGCCAACCAAGCCCCGGGCACGCCCATGATGGACGATATCGCAGCGGTTCAACGGCTGTATGGAAAGAACAGCAAGACCCGAAACACCGATACCACGTATGGCTTCAACTCCAACGCCGATCGCGAGGTCTATAGCCTGAAGCAGGCAACTGAGAAACCGGTATTTACGGTGTGGGACGGCGCCGGCAACGATACGCTGGATTTCTCCGGGTTTGCCCATAATCAGAACATCAACCTCGCTGCCGAGGCTTTCTCGGACGTCGGGGGGCTACGGGGAAACGTCTCCATTGCCAAAGGCGTGATCATCGAAAATGCCGTCGGTGGATACGGTGACGATACGTTGATGGGGAATGACGGGGATAACCGCCTTAAAGGCGGCAGGGGCAGCGATAAGTTGCGTGGCGGCGCCGGATCGGACACTTTCGTTTATGACCGCGTCAGTGACTCGACCCCAGGAAAGCCCGACACCCTTGAGGATTTCACCAGCGGCGTCGACCGTATCGACGTTTCCGGTGTGCTTCGGGCTACGGGCCTCAAGGCCCTGAACTTCTCCGAGCGGTTCAGCGGCCAGGCCGGCGACGCCGTACTCAGTCATGATTCAAGTACAAATCGTTACCGCTTGGCTGTGGATACGACGGGCAGCGGCGAGGCTGATCTGCTGATCCTCAGCCATGGCCAGATCAAGCAGACGGATGTGATCTGGAACGCCGCGGCGCCGACGGTCGCACCGGGCGCGGAACCGAGTCCTGAACCAGAACCGACTAACGAGCCGACCCCTGAGGCCGATCCGATTCCCGACTCGGTTCCGGATCCGACTCCGCGCACTTCCGGCTTGGCGGGGCTCTTCAAAAGAACGGTGAATAAATTGTCCACGGTGGTCACGGGGTGGGTAGACCGAGTTCTTTCATGGTTCAAATAAAATCCGTTTAAATCTACGCGGCTGAATGCAGGGTGTTAAAGAGCAATGCATTACAGGGTATGAAGTTTTTTTAATGTGAGCTTTCTGTTGTCTGCGCTTGATAGACGATTTTGCAGGTAATTGTTTTTTAAAGTTGCCAATAATGTTTTTTGTCTTGCTCTTTTTGTCAGCGGTGGTGCGTGTTTTAGTCTGAAATAAATAAGATGTTGTCGCTCTTTTTTTGCCGTGAGAATTTAGCGCTGCTTTGGTCGAATGCTCATTTGTTTTCGATGTGTGTTTGATTTGCGCAATGGATTGTCATTGTTTGTACTAATAGTGTTTTTCTGGATGGAGAGTGTCGGTTTATGAAGGTTCATGGCTCTAATGTCAGTTTTCAGGCGTATGGTTCATCGCGCTCTTCGGAGCAGTCCACTTTGAGTAGTTGGCCGGGTGGGACGATGACGTCCAGTTCCTCCCGCCTGCATAACTACTCTGCAAATAGTCGTTTTCCGTCCACGGTAAATGCCCCGGCACCCAACGTATTCGACAGAGGATGGGCGGGCCCGGGGAGCGCGAACCCATTGTCCTTCACCGGTGGCAATCAGCAGGGTGTCGGGGGCTTTGCGCGGATGGGCGATGTAATGAACCTATTCGCCAGGACCTACATGGAATTCCAGCAGGCTTTTGCCCGATACGTGCCATGGGCCGGGTCCGATCCGCGCCCGGCGCCTGAGCCCAAGCCAAGTCCGAAGCCTGCTGTGGCGGCACGCCCGGCCCCTGAGCCAGAACCATGTCCGCGGCCTGTTCTGGAGCCAGCCCCAAAGCCAGAGCCGTGTCCGCGGCCTGTGCTGGAGCCAGCCCCAAAACCAGAGCCGTGTCCGCAGCCTGTCCTGAAGCCAAGCCCGAAGCCTGAGCCGTGCCCGCAGCCGGCGCAACATTCTCCAGGCGATACCCGGTATGGATTCAATTCCAATACCGGGAATACGCAAACGTCCCTGGTATCCGCCTATGACGAACCATGGTTCAACGTTAAGGATACAGAGGGTAATGACACCCTGGACTTTTCCGGCTTCAAGCAGCACCAGATTATCAATCTTGGGGCAGGTACTTATTCCAGCGTCGGTGGGATGGCTAATAATGTTTATATCAGCCGTAACTCGAAGATTGAAAATGCCGTGGGTGGTTCAGGCAATGATCGAATAATCGGTAATGCATCAGATAACGTTCTGGTCGGGGGGGAAGGTGCAGATACGCTGAGTGGTGGCGGCGGAAGTAACGTCTTCAAATATAATGCGGCGGCCGATTCCAGTTATTCGAATGCCGACCTGCTCACGGATTTCAAATCGGGTTGGGACAAGATTGATTTGTGCGGCATGGCCAATGCGGCCGGCGTCAGGCTGAACCTGGTGCACAGCTTCACGGGGAGACCTGGGGACACCGTCATTAAATACAATGCAAACAGCGGACGCTATTTTCTGGCGGTCGATATGTCGGGTGATCGCCGCAGTGACTTCCTGATAAAGAGTACTCGACCGTTTGGCCCGGAAGATGTCATCGGGTTGTCTTGAACACATGCGCCGTGCGCTCAGCTGATGTGCACGCAAACCTGGTGCTGATCTTGTTTTCGCAATAACAACCCGCCTCACGCTTATCTGTTTACAGGCTTGATACGCGCCTGGCATCGCGTTCAAGCCTGCTTCTGAAGTCAGCATGGCAGCCTCAAGGCTCCATGTAGGCGTCCGTCGCCCGTCAGGGCATGAACCCCCCTCCTGCTCAACTTCTCTGAAAAATGTGTGCATTGGGCCGCCTTGTCGACCCGGTTGACGCGTGCGCCTTCCTTTATTCTTCACACGCCCAAGACTTGGTTTGTCAGGTAGAAGTAGTGCTGTAGTGCATTAACTTACCGTCGTGGGACAGAGAAGACTCTATTTAATTGAAATGTCGAATTTTTCACTCAAGCTAAATGCTGAGATCTTTGCACTGGGTAGCTAGTTATGTAGGTGTTGTAGATATGTGGGTGATCAAGTTTGGATTTTGAAGGGGGTGGTGTTATCTGATTATGAGCAATGTAATGAAAATATTCTGATTTCCAGTGTGCTTTATCTTATGTTTTTTCTGCAAAGTCAGTGGGTTGTAGGTGTTCAGGTTATGTAATGGATGCGCGTGTGGTTTCAGGGTTTTGCAAGGATCAGAAAAAGTGTGATAGGGGTTTAGAGTGTGTCGAGGTGAATTAATTAGTGCCTGGAACACTCTGCGACTCTGTGCGAACTTAAAGGGGTGCCGACAACTAGTGCAGCTCTTGTAGAGCGCAGGTTCGGTATCTCGAGTTTGGCGATTGTTCACACCGAGTTTGATCTAAATGAGGACTTTGGTTTATGAGAGTACCAGGACCACCCGCTACTGACGTTAGTGTAAAAAAGGCACCTGATCCCTGGAGCAGTATCAGCCCTGAGCGGCCTATCGAAACGTACACCCTGGGCAGTAAGAAGGCCGTATTAACGACAGAGCAGGCTGGAAAACAAATTACTCGAGGCGGCTACCGGTTTCATGATCGCGATGGCGACAAGAACATTGACTTGTCGTTTCGGATTTCCAAGGGTTTTACCCCGCAGCAGGCGGATCAGGCCAGGCAGGCACTGCAGTCCTGGCAAGATGTTGCCAATGTGACATTCACTGAGAATGCGCAAAAAGCTGACGGTCATGTCGATATCAATGATATGGCCGGAACACCGTCTGGTGTGGCCTCGCTCCCCAATGCATCCATGAATCGAACGTTCGCAAATATTGGCACCCGGGATGTGGGGGCAGCCCCTGAGATAGGCAGTTTTTTTCGCGAAGTGCTTATCCATGAAATCGGCCACTCCATCGGGTTGGAACACCCCGGTGGTTATGATGGTTTTGGCGACTATGGGCTTCACGCGGAGTATGCGGGGGATACCCGGGCGCGCTCGGTGATGAGCTACTTCTCGGAGAAAAATCAGCCCGGACACGATTTCAAATCGTTGAACCCCTCTGCGCCGATGATGGATGACATTGCGGCCATCCAGAAGCTCTACGGTGCGAACACCAAGACCCGTAATACCGACACCACGTACGGGTTCAATTCCAACACGAACCGTGAAGCCCTCAGTTTGAAGGCGGCCAACGACAATCCTATTTTCTGCGTGTGGGACGGCGGTGGGAACGACACACTGGATTTCTCCGGGTTTTCACAGAACCAGAAGATCAATCTCAATGCCGAGTCGTTTTCAGATGTGGGTAAGTTAAAGGGCAATGTCTCCATCGCCAGGGGTGTCGTGGTGGAAAACGCCGTTGGAGGTAACGGGGATGACACGCTGTTGGGCAATCAGGTCGCCAATCGCCTCAAAGGTGGCGGCGGTGCAGATCGTCTGCAAGGCGGTGGCGGGGGCGACACCTTTGTCTATGACCGGGCCAGTGACTCCGCCCCGGACAACCCCGATGTGATTCTGGATTTTGAAAGCGGCGCAGACACGATTGATCTGTCCGCGGTTTTGAAAGGCACAGGTATCAAGGCGTTCCAGTTCGTCGATCATTTAACCGGTCAACCAGGACAAGTCGTGCTGAAGTACGACGAGGGCAGCCGCGAAGGAAGCCTGGCCCTGGACCTGACAGGCAACGGCAAGGCCGACCTGTTGATAAAAAGCATCGGTCAGATGAAGGCTGGGGATGTCCACGCAAAGGGCGATAACCCGGCACCGGCACCCGAGCCGAAAGAGCCAAAGCCGCAGCCGCGCCCTGTGCCAAAGGAGCCAAAGCCGCAGCCACGCGCGGATGAGTGCGAGCCTCAGCCGCGTCCCGATCCTTGTGAGCCTGCGCCGCGACCAAAACCGCCTGAGCCGAAGCCGGTCCCACGCGAGCCTGAGTGCAATCCTAAGGAGCCGGGACCGGCCCCCCGTGAACCGAAGCCAGAGCCGTGTCCACTTCCTCCAACTGATCTCTGCGAAGTGCAAGTGAGTGCCGGGAACACTAACGACGCTCATGAATTTCGTGCCAAATCCGCAGAGCGTCGATCGACACTGATGTCGGCCTTTGACAGGGCTGCGTTTACTGCGCGGGCATGGCGAGTCGAGCCTTGAATAATAAAAACGCGCGCAATACTTTTAAGTAAGCCTGTTATTCGAATATGTAAGTCTCTCGCTGATCGCCTGATCAGTTTGCAAACAGTTTGATGAAAATAGTTTTTTGTCAGTGCTCGGCAAGTTAAGGCGTCGCCGTAATTGCCTTGTGGATGGGTCAGCTATTGCCCGGAAATGACTATTTAAGAATTCGTAAGTTCTACTATTGCGAAGTGTTGGGTCGTTGTTATTTAAACTTAAAGAGAAGATGTCATTATGATTAATGTGAAGGCTCCCGTTGTAAATCTCCAAGTATCCACTCACGTGGCTCCTCAGCCGTTACCTGCTGTACATTCGAGTCACCATGGCCAATACGAACATTCGGCTACTGACAGGCAGTCCTCAACGGGGTCCCAGTTGCTCAGCCTGTCTATGGCGATGACAAGTGGGCTCACCAGCCTGCAGCGCCTTTATGGAACGAGCCAGAATGTCGGCGTGCCCTCCAAATTGTTGCAACCTGGAGAAACAGCCCTGAGTAACTTGTCGTTCTCGGCCATCATTGGGTTCAACGGTAACGTGACGACTGCCAGCTGTGAGCCTATGCCTCAGGGAGATGAACCCCGGCCGACTCGTGAGCCCAAGCCTCAAGGTGAAACCAAACCTGTCATCGATGCGAAGCCCAAAGGCGAAACCAAGCCCACTGTTGATACGAAGCCAAAAGGCGAAACCAAGCCCGGCGTTGATGCGAAGCCTCAAGGCGAAACCAAACCCGCCGCTGATGCGAAACCTCGAGGCGATACCAAACCCGCCGCTGATGCGAAGCCTCAAGGCGAAACCAAGCCCGCCGCTGATGCGAAACCTCAAGGCGAAACCAAGCCCGCCGCTGATGCGAAACCTCGAGGCGAAACCAAACCCGCCGCCGATGCGAAACCCCGAGTTCAAACCCTGTCGGATGACACTGTCTACGGTTTCAACTCCAATACCGGAAAACCGGAAATGACCCTCACGTCCGCCTCCGATAAACCAGACTTCACTGTCTGGGATGACCGAGGGGTTGATACATTTGATTTTTCCGGTTTCGAGCAGGATCAGTCGATCGACTTGCGGGGTGGTTCGCGATCCAGCGTGGGTGGAATGAAGGAGAACATCAGGATCGCTGAGAACACGGTGATCGAAAATGCCATCGGGGGCCGTGGTAATGACCGGATCGTGGGGAACAGCGCGGACAACGTGATGACCGGCGGCGCGGGGGCGGACACCCTGGTGGGTGGGGGCGGGTGGAACACCTTCAAGTTCAACGCCTTCACAGACTCGACCCGTACCCAAGCCGACTTACTGTTGGACTTCAACACCGGCCAGGACAAGATCGATTTGTCGCAAATGGCCATTGACGGCAAGGTTGCCTTTAACTTCGTTAATGCCTACACCGGTCAGGCGGGTGACACCCTCATCAAGTTCAATCCGCAATCGGGACGCTACCTGCTGGCGATAGACCTGGACGGGGACAGCAAGACGGACTTCCTGATCAAAAGCACACGAATGATAAGCCCGGAAGACGTGATTGGGCTGAACATCAAGGATGATGGTTATCTCTAAGGGGGCGGCGGCGTATCTTCAACGATCGCCGTAGCATCAGTGGGTTAACGCTGGGCAGGGCTGATCAGTGGTTGATCAAGTCCTGCCCTTTTGTGCGTTTTGAAACCATATCCCGAGGGGGAGAAGGGCGATCAGGCCGTGGCCACCGAGACGCCACGTGCCGCACTCAGGAAGCGCAACAATGCCACCAGCGGGAATGCACTGCCCACCAGCATCACCCCCAACCACCCGCCCTGTTCATAGACGCTGCTGGCAATCGCCGAGCCGAAGGCGCCGCCGATGAAGATGCTGGTCATATACAACGCGTTGAGGCGGCTGCGGCTGTGGGCGTCAAGCGCGTAGATGGCGCGTTGGCCGAGCACCATGTTCATCTGCACGCAGAAGTCCAGGACCACGCCGGTGACGGCAAGGCCGATCACGCTGTACAGCGGGTGTACGAAGGCCGGCAGGAAGCTCAGTGCCGCGAACAACATCGCCAGCAGCGAGGCGCGGTGGGTATGGCCGGCATCGGCCAGGCGACCGGCGATGGGCGCGGCAACAGCGCCGAGGGCGCCCACCAGGGCAAACAGCGCGATTTCGCTCTGGCTCAGGCCGTGGTTGCGCGCCAGCTCCAAGGGCGCGGCGGTCCAGAACAGGCTGAAGGTAGCGAACATGCAGCCCTGGTAGAACGCCCGCTGGCGCAGCATCGGTTGCTGACGCAGCAGGGTACCCAGGGAACGCAACAACTGGCCATAACTGGCACTGTGGTCAGGCTGACGCTTGGGGATGGTCAGCAGCAGTACCACACTGATAAACGCCATCAGCACGGCGGCGGCCATGAACATTGCGCGCCAGCCAAAATGGTCGGCCACCACACTGGACACTGGCCGGGACAACAGGATACCGAGCAACAGACCACCCATGATGCTGCCGACCACACGTCCACGTGACTCGGCGGGCGCCAGGTGTGCGGCCAGTGGGATCAGGATCTGCACCGAGACCGAACTGAAACCGATGAGCAACGATACCAGCAGGAACAGATTCGGCTGCTCGGTAAACGCCGCGCCCAGCAGGCTGGCAATGGCCACGACGGTCGTGGTGATCATCAGCTTGCGGTTTTCCAGCAGATCGCCCAGCGGTACCAGGAAGAACAGGCCGAGGGCGTAGCCGATTTGCGTCAGGGACACGATCAGGCTGGCCATGGTCGGAGTCAGGCCGATATCCGGTGCAATCAGTTCGATGATCGGCTGTGCGTAGTAGATATTGGCAACGATGGCGCCGCAGCAAAACGCGAACAGCATCACCATGCTCCGGGTCATGGTGGTTGTAGCGTGGGAAGTAGCGTTCATGGAGTTCTCATAAAAGCGTAGGACAGTGGGGCGAGCCTAAAGACAACACGGTGACTGGGGTAGGCCGCCGACAGTGATATCACTCATGCCCGGCATTGATAACTGAATCGTTAACGTTCTGCGCGAAGGGTGATGATACATTCAGGCACAACTGCCGAAACAGGAAACCCATAGCGATGAAGATCACATTGAACAGGATGCTCATGGCTTCGACCCTCGCCGCCGCCATGGCCGTGGGGTTGGCCCATGCCGCCGAAGCGCCGCGTGTCGGGGTACGCGGCGCGATCATGGCGGTCGACGGTGATGCGCTGCGTGTCAAGGCCAACAGTGGTGAAGAGGTTACCGTAAATCTGACCAAGGACACTCAGGTGCGCGCCGTCACGCTGGCAAAGATCGATGAGATCAAGCCCGGCAGCTATATCGGCTCGGCCGCGATGCCGAATGCCGATGGCACGCTCACGGCGCTGGAAGTGCATGTGTTCCCACCGGCCATGGCCGGCACCGGCGACGGGCACCGTGCATTCGACTTGAAGGAAGGCAGCAGCATGACCAACGGCACCGTCGGCGACCTGGTGGTCAGCAACGGGCGCACCTTGACCGTCAAATACAAGGGCGGCGAGCAGAAGATCGTGGTGCCGGAGGATGTGCCCATCGTCAACCTGGAACCGGGGGATCGCAGTTTGCTCAAGGCCGGGGTGAAGGTGGTGTTGTTTGCGGCAAAAGGGGCGGATGGAACGATCACCGCTCAGGCGATTTCTGCCGGCAAGGACGGCGTAACGCCACCCATGTAGCAGCCCTGATGCCAGTCAGTTAAGCGTAAGTGCCTTCTGTAGGAGCGAGCTTGCTCGCGAAGAACGTCAACGGTAACGCGTGTTGCCTGGATGAGCGCGGCGCCTTTGAGTTTTTCGCGAGCAAGCCCGCTCCTACAGATAGGGCAAGCCTCCTGCCACTAGCTCTGTTACTGACCGTTGTAGATCTGGTCAAACACTCCACCATCATTGAAGTGGGTCTTCTGCACCGTGCGCCAGTCACCAAAGGTTTTTTCCACCGACAGGAAGTCCACTTTCGGGAAACGGTCGGTGTACTTGGCCAGCACCTGCGGATCACGCGGGCGTAAGTAGTTGTTGGCGGCGATCTCCTGGCCTTGCGGCGACCACAGGTATTTCAGGTAATCCTCGGCGGCCGCACGCGTGCCTTTCTTTTCGACCACCTTGTCGACCACCGACACCGGTGGTTCGGCTTCGGCAGAGACGCTCGGGTAGATCACTTCGAACTGATCCCGCCCGAATTCACGGGCGATCATTTCCGCTTCGTTCTCAAAGGTCACCAGCACGTCGCCAATCTGGTTGGTCATGAAGGTGGTGGTGGCGGCGCGGCCACCGGTATCCAGGACCGGCGCTTGTTTGAACAGCTTGCCGACAAACGCCTTGGCCTTGTCTTCGTCACCGCCGTTCTTCAGCACATAGCCCCAGGCCGACAGGTAGGTGTAGCGCCCGTTACCCGAGGTTTTCGGGTTGGGCACAATCACTTGCACGCCATCCTTGAGCAGGTCCGGCCAGTCCTTCAGGGCCTTGGGGTTGCCTTTGCGTACGATAAACACCGTGGCCGAGGTGAACGGTGCGCTGTTGTTCGGCAGGCGGGTGACCCAGTTGTCGGGCACCAGTTTGCCGTTGTCGACCAAGGCATTGATGTCGGTCGCCATGTTCATGGTGATCACGTCGGCCGGCAGGCCATCGATGACCGAACGCGCCTGTTTGCTCGACCCACCAAAGGACATCTGCAGCGTCAGCTTGTCGTTCGGGTGCTCGGTTTCCCAGTGTTTCTGGAAGGCGGCGTTGTAGTCCTTGTAGAAATCGCGCATCACGTCGTAGGAGACGTTGAGCAGGGTCACCGGTGCGGCTTGGGCGGCGCCGACCAGGGCCAGGCCGGCGGCCAGTAGAGAGGCGCTGAGGATTTTTTTCACTGCTCATTCCTTGTTGTTCGGGAGAAGAGGGGGAGGCAATTTGCCAGCGACTATAGCCGGGGCTGCATAGTCGCTTAAAGATTAAAAAGAACTTTGCTTATTCCACTTTCTTAAAGAGGGCACTGCCGCAACGGGAACAGAACGCGGCGTTGGGCTCGTGGCTGTTTTTCTGGCAGACCGGGCAGTCGTGTTGCAACTGCGCGCCGCGCATGGCGTTAGCCAGTTCCGCTGTGAAAATCCCGGTCGGCACGGCGATGATCGAGTAACCGGTGATCATCACCAGCGACGAAATCACCTGGCCCAGTGGAGTCTTGGGCACGATATCGCCGAAGCCTACGGTGGTCAGGGTGACGATCGCCCAGTAAATACCCTTGGGAATACTGGTAAACCCGTGCGCCGGGCCTTCGATCACGTACATCAGGGTGCCGAACACCGTGACCAGGGTGCACACGCTGACCAGGAACACCACGATCTTCTGTTTGCTGCCCCGCAGCGCCGACATCAGGTAATTGGCTTGCTTGAGGTAGGGCGCCAACTTGAGTACCCGGAAAATCCGCAGCATGCGGATGATGCGAATGATCAGCAGGTATTGGGCGTCGCTGTAGTACAGCGCCAGGATGCCCGGCACGATGGCCAGCAAATCGACCAGCCCGTAGAAGCTGAAGGCATAGCGCAACGGTTTGGGCGAGCAATACAGCCGCAGCCCGTACTCGATGGCGAAGATGACGGTGAAGCCCCATTCGATGTAGGCCAGCAGGCCGGCATAGTTATCGTGCACCTCCTGGATACTGTCGAGGATCACGATCACCAGGCTGGCGAGGATGATCAGGAGCAGGGTGCTGTCGAAACGTCGCCCGGCCACGGTGTCACTTTGAAACACCATTACATACAGCCGTTGACGCCAGTTGTTGCTGTCCATGGAAGTCGCCTGAATCGGATATCGCGCCAGCCTAGGGGGATTCGAAGGGGCTGTCCATGCGGGTTTTCTGCAGCATCCGGCGGCCGGCGCGCACCAGCCAGCACGCGAGGATAAACGGCGCGGTCAGCGCGGGCAGTTGCAGCGCGGCGAAACCGGGCGTGAGCGCAATCGCCAACACGATGCCGAGCAACGGCAGCCAAGGGCGGCGTCGGGCCTGGCTCAGCGCCAGGGCGGCGAGAGCAGGATTGTAGCTGTACAGGCCGAGCAGGGTGCTCGCGGGCTCATCCAGCAGCAAACCGACGCATACGCCACTGCCGGCGCCGATCAACGCCCATAACGCGGCACGGCGGTTGGCCAGCAACAGGCC
Source organism: Pseudomonas sp. MWU13-2517 (assembly GCF_023242545.1). NCBI lineage: Bacteria > Pseudomonadati > Pseudomonadota > Gammaproteobacteria > Pseudomonadales > Pseudomonadaceae > Pseudomonas > Pseudomonas sp. MWU13-2517. Next base: position 371,029 of record NZ_JALMFA010000002.1, read on the forward strand.
CAGGGCGATCACTGCGCCGGCCAGGGGTTGGTCCAGCAACATGATTTGCGCAAGACCCGTAAAGGGGGCGGTGAGCATGGACAATGCGTCGGGTTCGCTCAGGGCAAAGGGGCTGCCAGGCGGCGTGCCCAGCAGCAACCAGCCAAGGCCGACAAATGGCGCGGTGTAGACGGGCAAGGCGTCCGGATGGGGCGCATATTGCAGCCATTGCCGTGTGAGGATCGCACTCAAGCCGCCGCATGCCAGAATCAGTGGCGGCAGCAAAGCCGACCAGGCGCAGTGCTGGCCGATCAGCAAACCCAGCAGCACGCCGTTGTAGCTATAAAGGCCGGCCTGCCGCTCAGCCTTCGGATACCCTCGGCGCTGGGCGGTCAACAAACCTGCCACACCCCCCAGCAGCGCCCCGCCGAGCAAGGTCGGAGCGCCGATCAGGATGGCCAGCAGGCACAACAGGCCGCATAGCGGCTGGCGTTGCAGGAAGATCTGGCTGAAGCCGTTGAGCAGGGCTTCGGCCCAATCGGGGCAGGTTGGGTTGTGCATGTGGGTTCATTCAGTGAGGTCGAGTTGCCCCGCATCGGGAGCAAGCCCCTCCCACACTTGATCGCGTTCACAGGTTCGTATGTCTAAACCCGGTCAAACGTGGGTGAGGGTTTGCTCCCGATGAGGCCCGGGCGGACGCTAGATCAGCGTCTCGATACGCAAGGAATTGGTCGACCCCGGCTGCCCGAACGGAACCCCCGCCGTAATCACCAGGGTATCCCCGCGCTGCGCCATACCCTGGGCCTGGGCAATTTCCAACGCCGTGGAGCACACCTCGTCCACCTGCCGCAGCCGGTCATTGACCACTGAGTGCACGCCCCACGCCACGCTCAAGCGCCGCGCCGTGGACAGGTTCGGCGTGAGGTTGAGAATCGGCGCCACCGGCCGTTCCCGTGCCGCACGCAGGCTGGAGTTGCCCGACTCGCTGTAGTTCACCAGCACGGCCACGGGCAGGATGCTGCTGATGCGCCGGATTGCGCAGCTGATCGCGTCGGACACCGTGGCATGCGCCTTGGGCCGGCTGACGTCCAGTTGCGTCTGGTAATCCGGGCCGTTTTCCACCTGGCGGATGATCTTGCTCATCATCTGCACGGCTTCCAGCGGGTAATCGCCCGAGGCGGTCTCCGCCGACAGCATCACCGCATCCGCCCCTTCGGCCACTGCATTGGCCACGTCGGTGACTTCGGCGCGGGTCGGCGCAGGCGAGAAGCGCATGGATTCAAGCATCTGCGTGGCCACCACCACCGGTTTACCCAGTTGGCGACAGGTGCTGATGATGTCTTTCTGAATTTGCGGCACGCTCTCGGCCGGCACTTCCACACCCAGGTCGCCTCTGGCCACCATGATCGCGTCGCTCAATTCGGCGATTTCCTGCAGGCGCTGCACAGCCGATGGCTTCTCGATCTTGGCCATCAGAAACGCCTTGTCGCCGATCAGTTCACGGGCTTCGCGGATGTCTTCCGGGCGCTGCACGAATGACAGCGCCACCCAGTCCACGCCCAACTCCAGGCCGAAGCTCAGGTCGCGGCGATCCTTGGCGGTCAGCGGGCTGAGCTCCAGCAGGGCTTGTGGGACATTCACGCCTTTGCGATCGGATAACTCGCCGCCATTGAGCACGGTAGTGTCGATGGCGTCTGCATGTTTGGTGATGACCCGCAGGCGCAGCTTGCCGTCGTCCAGCAGCAAGTCCATGCCCGGCTCCAGCGCCGCGATGATTTCCGGGTGAGGCAGGTTGACCCGGCACTGGTCGCCCGGCGTCGGGTCCAGGTCCAGGCGCAGGGCCTGACCGCGCACCAGTTGCACCTTGCCCTCGGCGAAACGCCCGACCCGCAACTTCGGCCCTTGCAGGTCCATGAGAATGCCCAGCGGGTAATTCAACTGGCGCTCCACCTGGCGAATCCACTGGTAGCGCTGGGCATGATCGGCATGCTCACCGTGGCTGAAGTTGAGGCGGAAGATATTCACCCCGGCCTCCACCAGTTCGCGGATGTCGTCGATACCGTCGGTGGCCGGGCCCAGGGTGGCGAGGATTTTGACCTTCTTGTCAGGCGTCATGTTTGGCAGTCTCAAGAATCAGGATGGCGCGCAAGTCGTTGACGTTGGTACGGGTCGGTTCGGTGACGACCAGCCCGTCGAGCGCGGCGAAATAGCCGTAGCCATTGTTGTTGTCCAGCTCATCGCTGGCCGACAGACCCAGGGCTTCAGCGCGGGCGTAGCTGGTGGGGGTCATGATCGCGCCGGCATTGTCTTCGGAGCCGTCGATGCCATCTGTGTCGCCGGCCAGGGCGTATACACCGGGCAGGCCCTTGAGGCTGTCGGTCAGGCTCAGCAGGAATTCGGCATTGCGCCCGCCACGGCCATTGCCGCGTACGGTGACAGTGGTTTCGCCGCCGGAGAGGATCACGCACGGCGCTGCCAGTGGCTGGCCGTGTTGCACGATCTGCCGGGCGATACCGGCGTGCACTTTGGCCACGTCCCGTGCTTCGCCTTCCAGGTCACCGAGGATCAACGGGCTGAACCCGGCTTGGCGGATTTTTACCGCCACCGCTTCGAGGGATTGCTGCGGGCGCGCGATCAATTGGAAGTGGCTGCGCGAAAGCACCGGGTCGCCGGGTTTGACGGTTTCCGAGGCCGGGTTCTGCAACCAGCTGCGCACCGAGGCGGGGGCATCGATGTTGTAGCGCTTGAGGATCGCGAGGGCCTGTTGCGATGTGCTGGGATCACCGACCGTAGGCCCGGAGGCGATCACCGTGGCCTGATCACCGGGCACATCGGAAATCGCGTAGGTGTAGACCGTCGCCGGCCATGCCGCTTTCGCCAATCGGCCGCCTTTGATGGCTGAAAGGTGCTTGCGTACGCAATTCATCTCGCCAATGGTGGCGCCGGATTTGAGCAGGGCCTTGTTGATGGCTTGCTTGTCGGCCAGGGTGATGCCTTCGGCGGGCAGGGCGAGCAATGCAGAGCCGCCGCCGGAGAGCAGAAAGATCACACGGTCGTCTTCACCGAGGTCGCTGATCAGTGCCAGCACGCGCTGGGCCACGGCCAGACCCGCTGCATCGGGCACGGGGTGGGCGGCTTCGACCACTTCGATTTTCTTGCACGGTGCGCCGTGGCCGTAGCGGGTGACCACCAGTCCGGTGACTTCACCCTGCCAGCAGTTCTCGACGACCAGGGCCATGGCTGCCGCGGCTTTGCCGGCGCCGATCACGATCACTCGGCCGCTGCGGTCGGCGGGCAGGTAAGGTTCCAGGACTTGCCGGGGGTGGGCGGCGTCGATGGCGGTGGCGAACAGCTCGCGAAGCAGGTGTTGCGGATCGACCGACATAAAGCGGGCTCCCGGTATTTTTGTTATTAGAGGTGCAGCCATTTCAGACTTGAAGGGGGGCCAACTGTGGGAGGCGGCATGCCCCCGCCCACAGTTGATGGCAGTTCAACGGGGGGTTATTTATCGCGAATGGAAAAATTCGCCATATGTTCCAGGCCCTTGATCAGCGCCGAATGGTCCCAATTACCGCCGCCAATCGCCGTGCATGTGCTGAATACCTGTTGGGTACCGGCGGTGTTCGGCAGGTTGATCCCCAGCTCCTTGGCCCCGGCCAGCGCCAGGTTCAGGTCCTTCTGGTGCAAGTTGATACGAAAGCCTGGATCAAAGGTGCCCTTGATCATGCGTTCGCCATGCACTTCCAGGATCTTCGACGAGGCGAAGCCCCCCATCAGTGCTTCACGCACCTTGGCCGGATCGGCGCCGTTTTTCGATGCGAACAACAGGGCTTCGGCCACTGCCTGGATGTTCAGTGCGACGATGATCTGGTTGGCGACCTTGGCCGTCTGGCCATCGCCATTGCCGCCCACCAGGGTGATGTTCTTGCCCATGCTCTGGAACAGCGGCAGTGCGCGTTCAAACGTCTGCGGCTCACCCCCGACCATGATGCTCAGGCTGCCGGCCTTGGCGCCGACTTCACCACCGGACACCGGCGCATCCAGATAGAGTGCGCCGCTGGCGTTGATCTTCGCGGCGAACGCCTTGGTGGCGGTGGGGGAGATCGAACTCATGTCGATCACCACCTTGTTCGGTGACAAGCCTGCGGCGACGCCGTCGGCGCGGAACAGCACGTCTTCGACCTGCGGGGTGTCGGGCACCATCACGATGATGAACTCGGCTTCCTGGGCGACCTGCTGCGGGTTGGCCAACGCCACGGCACCGGCTGCGATCAGCTCGGCCGGGGCCTTGCCGTGGTGTTCGGAGAGAAACAGTTGGTGGCCGGCTTTCTGCAGGTTGGCGGCCATGGGTTGGCCCATGATGCCGGTGCCGATAAATCCGATTTTAGCCATGAAGAAATCCTCTTTTTATTAGATGGCGTTGTGGCTTTTGAGCCAACCCAAACCCGCTTCGGTGGTCGTCAACGGCTTGTATTCGCAGCCGATCCACCCCGTATAGCCAATGCGATCCAAGTGCTCGAACAGGAAGCGATAGTTGATTTCACCCGTCCCCGGCTCATTGCGCCCAGGGTTATCGGCCAACTGGATATGGTTGATCTCACCCAGATGCGCAGCCAGGGTGCGTGCCAGGTCGCCTTCCATGATTTGCATGTGGTAGATGTCGTATTGCAGGAACAGATTGTCACTGCCCACTTGCTCGCGAATCGACAGCGCCTGGGCAGTGTTATTCAGGTAGAAGCCCGGAATATCGCGGGTGTTGATCATCTCCATCACCAGCTTGATGCCCGCCGCTTGCAGCTTGTCGGCGGCGTATTTGAGGTTGGCGACGAAGGTTTTTTCCAGGACTTCATCATCCACTCCAGCGGGACGAATCCCGGCCAGGCAGTTGACTTGGGTATTGCCCAGCACCTGCGCATAGGCGATGGCCAGTTTGACCCCGGCGCGGAACTCCTCGACCCGGTCCGGGTGGCATGCCAGGCCGCGCTCGCCCTTGGCCCAGTCACCGGCCGGCAGGTTGAACAGCACTTGGGTCAGGCCATTGGCGTCGAGTTGCGCCTTTATTTCGGCCGAGCTGAATTCATACGGAAACAGGTACTCGACCCCCTGGAAACCGGCGTCGGCGGCCGCTTTGAATCGGGCTAGAAAGTCCTGCTCGGTAAACAGCATGGACAGGTTGGCGGCAAAACGCGGCATAGGGTTCTCCTTAATCGAGCAGGGAAATGGCGGTCGGCGCATCGTTGCCGACCAGGGCCAGATCTTCGAATTCGTTGACGGCGTTGATCTCGGTGCCCATGGAAATATTGGTCACGCGCTCCAGAATAATCTCAACGATCACCGGCACCTTGAATTCTTCGATCATTGCCTCGGCCTTGCGCAGCGCCGGCGCGATCTGACCCGGTTCGAACACCCGCAGCGCCTTGCAACCCAGGCCCTCGGCGACGGCCACGTGGTCTACGCCATACCCGTTGAGTTCAGGGGCGTTGAGGTTGTCGAACGACAACTGCACGCAGTAGTCCATTTCAAACCCGCGCTGGGCCTGGCGGATCAAGCCGAGGTAGGAGTTGTTCACCACCACGTGGATGTATGGCAGGTTGAACTGCGCGCCCACCGCCAACTCTTCGATCATGAACTGGAAGTCATAGTCGCCCGACAGCGCCACGACCTTGCGGCTCGGGTCAGCCTTGACCACCCCGAGCGCGGCCGGAATGGTCCAGCCCAGGGGGCCGGCCTGGCCGCAGTTGATCCAGTGGCGGGGTTTGTAGACGTGCAGGAATTGTGCGCCGGCAATCTGCGACAGGCCGATGGTGCTGACGTAGCAGGTGTCCTTGCCGAACACCTGGTTCATTTCTTCGTAGACCCGTTGCGGCTTGACCGGCACATTGTCGAAATGGGTCTTGCGATGCAGGGTGGCCTTGCGTTGCTGGCAGTCATGCAGCCAGGCGCTGCGGTCCTTGAGCCTACCGGCGGCTTTCCACTCGCGTGCCACTTCAATGAACATCGTCAGTGCGCTGCCCGCGTCGGAGACGATGCCCAGGTCCGGGGTGAACACGCGGCCAATCTGCGTCGGCTCGATGTCGACATGAATGAACGTGCGACCTTCGGTGTAGACATCCACCGAACCGGTATGGCGGTTGGCCCAGCGGTTGCCGATGCCCAGCACCACATCCGACTTGAGCATGGTCGCGTTGCCATAACGGTGTGAGGTTTGCAGGCCGACCATGCCGACCATCTGCGGATGATCGTCCGGGATGGTGCCCCAGCCCATCAGGGTTGGAATGACGGGAATACCGGTCAACTCGGCGAACTCCACCAACAATTCGCTCGCGTCGGCGTTGATCACACCGCCGCCGCTGACCAGCAGCGGGCGTTCGGCCTGGTCCAGCAGCGCCAGGGCTTTCTCCACCTGCACACGCGTGGCCAAGGGTTTGGCCAGGGGCAGCGGCTGGTAGGCGTCGATGTCGAATTCGATCTCGGCCATCTGCACGTCGAACGGCAGGTCGATCAACACCGGGCCGGGGCGGCCGGAGCGCATTTCATAAAAGGCCTTCTGGAATGCGTAGGGCACTTGGCCGGGCTCCAGAACGGTGGTTGCCCATTTGGTCACTGGCTTGACGATGCTGGTGATGTCGACGGCCTGGAAGTCTTCCTTGTGCATGCGGGCACGGGGGGCCTGGCCGGTGATGCAGAGAATGGGGATCGAGTCGGCCGAGGCGCTGTACAGGCCGGTGACCATGTCGGTGCCCGCCGGCCCCGACGTGCCGATGCACACGCCGATATTACCGGCTTTGGTGCGTGTATAGCCCTCTGCCATGTGCGAGGCGCCTTCAACGTGGCGAGCAAGGACGTGATCGATGCCACCGACTTTCTGCAAGGCCGAATACAGCGGGTTGATCGCTGCGCCCGGGATACCGAAGGCGGTGTTCACGCCTTCACGACGCATCACCAGAACGGCGGCTTCGATTGCTCTCATTTTGCTCATGGTTTTGGTGCCTCTTGCGTTTTGTAATTGTATACAAGTGGTGAGTGGTCAAAGTGTATTCACGGCGAGCAGCGCAGGTCAATGCATTTTATGAACCGTTCTTTACGCCCGTCGGAAGGGTGTTTTCCGACACATGGAGACTTTGTTGGAAAATATTGTATACAAAAAATAATTTCATTGTGTTCTATTTGTTTGATCGAGCATCTGATCAAGCAGACCTCCACCGCTTTCCCAATAACAAAAGAAGGACGGCACCATGAGCGCTTTAACCTTGAAAATTGCTACTCAACTGGCCAGCCAGGCCCTCACCGCGGGCCGCACGATTTCGGCCGCGCCGCTGACCATTGCGGTACTCGACAGCGGCGGCCACTTGATCACCTTGCAACGCGAAGACGGCGCGAGCCTGCTTCGTCCGCAGATCGCCATTGGCAAGGCCTGGGGCGCGATTGCGCTGGGTAAGGGGTCACGCTTGTTGGCGCTGGACGCCCAGCAGCGCCCGGCGTTTATCGCTGCCTTGAACAGCCTGGGGCAGGGCAGCGTGGTGCCGGCGCCGGGTGGGGTATTGATTCGAAATCAGGAAGGCGTGGTGCTGGGGGCGATCGGGATCAGTGGGGATACTTCGGATATCGATGAGCAGTGCGCGATCACGGCGATCGAGGGAGTGGGGTTGATGGCGGATGCGGGCGTGTCTGCCTGATTTCTGGCTGACTGATCTGGCTTCTTCGCAGGCCCGCCACATTGGTTTTGCGGCGTTCATACAATGTGTGCCGCAAAACCAAATCCCTGTGGGGCGGGGCTTGCTTTCGATGGGCGCAGGCGCTTCGGTGTCTCAGTCCGGCTCACAGCCCTTGAGCACCAACCGGATAATCGTCTGTGCCGCCGCCTCGTAATCCGCTTCATCCAGTTTGGCCTTGCCGGTCACTGCCGAGATCTGCCAGTCAAAATCGGCATAAGTCTGCGTCGCCGCCCAGATACTGAACATCAGGTGATTAGGGTCAATCGCCGCGATCAGGCCGCGATCGACCCAAGTCTGGATGCAATCAATGTTGTGCTTGGCCTGCGCGTTGAGCTGCTCGACCTGGTCTGCGCTGAGGTGCGGGGCGCCGTGCATGATTTCGCTGGCGAACACTTTGGAGGCAAAGGGCAGGTCGCGGGAGATGCGGATTTTCGAGCGGATGTAGTTGCTCAGTACTTCCTTGGGGTCGCCGTCCGGGTTGAATGGCGTGGAAGCGGCCAGGATTGGCTCGATAATACTTTCGAGCACCTCGCGGTAGAGGTTGTCCTTGGATTTGAAGTAGTAATAGACGTTGGGCTTGGGCAGCCCGGCCTTGGCGGCGATGTCGCTGGTTTTGGTCGCGGCGAAGCCTTTGTCGGCGAACTCTTCGCTGGCCGCCCGCAGGATTTTTTCTTTGTTGCGCTCGCGAATGGTGCTCATAAACCAGAGGTTTCCTTGCCAGTACAGGCGGTTGCGCATGGTAGCACCGGCTATCCGCGTGCCTCAACAATGTGCTCGTAAAGCGTTACGTCGCGTTATGCTCCGTTCATCTCTCTCTTATGGAAGCTGATTCATGGCAGGCAGCAGCTTGTTGGTTTTAATCGACGATATCGCCGCGGTACTCGATGACGTCGCCCTGATGACAAAAATGGCGGCAAAAAAGACCGCCGGCGTGCTCGGTGATGACCTGGCGCTCAATGCCCAACAGGTCTCCGGGGTCCGCGCGGAGCGGGAAATTCCCGTTGTATGGGCGGTGGCTAAGGGTTCGTTCGTCAACAAGCTGATCCTGGTGCCGGCCGCCTTGCTGATCAGCGCATTTGCGCCATGGGCGGTGACGCCTCTACTGATGCTCGGCGGTGCCTACCTATGCTTCGAAGGTTTCGAGAAGCTCGCGCATAAATTCCTCCACAGCAAGGCCGACGACCAGGCTGAACATGTGCAATTGGTCGACGCCGTAGCCAATCCGGCCACCGATCTGGTGGCCTTTGAAAAAGACAAGATCAAGGGCGCCGTCCGCACCGACTTCATCCTTTCCGCCGAAATTATCGCCATCACCCTCGGCACCGTGGCCGACGCGCCGTTGATGCAGCAGGTGGTCGTGTTGTCCGGTATTGCCGTCGTCATGACCATCGGCGTCTATGGGTTGGTGGCCGGTATCGTCAAGCTGGACGACCTGGGCCTGTGGCTCACCCAGAAGCCTGGCCAGGCGGCGCGCAGTATCGGCGGCGCCATCCTGCGCGCGGCGCCTTACATGATGAAGAGCCTGTCGGTGATCGGTACGGCGGCGATGTTCCTGGTGGGCGGTGGGATCCTTACCCATGGCGTACCGGTGGTGCATCACTGGATCGAATCCGTCAGCCAAGGCGCTGGCGGGGCGGCGTGGTTGGTGCCGACACTGCTCAATGGCGTGGCAGGGATTATTGCAGGCGCTGTGGTACTGGCGGTGGTGTCAGTGTTTGGCAGCGTATGGCGAGCAGTGAAAAACTGATTTAAGGCTGTTTAAGCTTAATCCTACAGTTCGGATTTCCAGGCATTTATACGATGCGTCGCGCTTCTTCACATGAAATGGCGTGATAAAAAATGGATCTATAAGGGGTTAAGGATGAACTGGTGTTTTCAAGCGATAAAAAACTATGCCAAGTTCAGTGGGAGAGCCTGTAGGCGTGAGTACTGGGCGTTTGCAGTGATGGATATAATGGTCATTTGGGGCTCTGTTTTAGCATCGAACCTGGCCGGTGTCTTTTCGAGTCCGTGGTTTCTCGTCCCGTTTGGTTTTTACGTGTTCTTCATGATCCCACCTGCGGTGTCGGTGACATTCCGGCGGCTTCATGATGTAAACGTGACTGGTGCGTATGCACTCTGGTTTTTGATACCAATCGTTGGTTTTATAATGGTGTCCATCCAGTTGTTCACTCAAGGCGATAAGGGGGAGAACGATTACGGTATGCCTCCTGGTAACAATGAGTAAGTGGATAAAATCAGTGTAATAAAAAAGGCCATTCAATCGAATGGCCTTTTTTTATGGGCGGGTTACTCCGCAATCTGCAACTTACGCGATTCCGTATAGATGTAGCGCACCTTCTCGTATTCGAATGGCGAGTTCATCTGCCCATACCGGAAGCTGGTCTGGTAGCGCTTGTCGACCGCGCGCAGGGCCCAGATTTCCGGGTGGTTTTCGCTGACCTTGGACACGTTGAGGAAGTTGATCTCGGTTTCGGCGCCGTAGTCGACGATCAGGCCGGTGGTGTCGCGCAGGTTCGACGGACCGAAGATAGGCAGCACCAGGTATGCGCCGCCGGGCACGCCGTAGAAGCCCAGGGTCTGGCCGAAGTCTTCGCTCTGGCGCGGCAGGCCCATGGCCGTGGCGGGGTCCCAGAGACCGGCGATACCGATGGTGGTGTTGACCAGCAGGCGCCCGGTGGTTTCCAGGGAGCGGTGGCCCTTGAGCTGCAGCAGGCTGTTCAACAGATTGGGCACGTCGCCCAGGTTGTTGAAGAAGTTGCTCACACCGGTACGCAGGAAGCTTGGAGTGATGTAGGTGTAACCGTCAACCACGGGCAGGAACACCCATTGGTCAAAACGGTAGTTGAAGTGGTAGACGCGGCGGTTCCACGACTCCAATGGATCGTAGACATTGAGCGCGGTCAGCGAGGAACGCTCGAATTCACGCTGGTCCAGGCCTGGGTTGAACTTGAGCTTGGACAGCGGCTCCTTGAAGCCGTCAGAGTCAATCTTGGTTGGCTCGTGGGCCTTGCTGTTGTCGGCATTGGCCACGCCCGCGCACATCAAGGCGGCGAGCAGCAGAAGATATTTAGCCACGGAAGAACTCCAGCATGGCGTCGGCGTTGACGCGGTAATTGAGGTTGCCGCAGTGGCCGCCCAACGGGTAGACGGTCAAGCGATCGCCGAAGGTTTTACGCAGGAAACCGAGGTCGCCAGGGCCGAGGATCACGTCGTCGGCGTTGTGCATCACGGCGATTTTCGGGCTGTCGTGCAGGTAATCCTTGAGGGCGTACAGGCTGACTTGATCGACCAACTGCAACAGGCTGCCGCCATCGGTGCGCGCGCGCCACATCGGGATGACTTGCTGGGTGAGGTAGCAATCGAAGTCGCATTGCAGCGCACGCTTCAGGAAGGGCGTGAGGCTGGTGCCTTCGCTGATCGGGTATTTCGGCGGGATGATCAGGCCGCGACGGTTGATCAGGTCCGAGGTAAAGGCGATGTCGGCCGCCGAGAAGCGGAACGAGGTGCCGATCAGCATGGCCATCTGTTCGTTGGTCAGGTGTTGCTTGGATTGCTGGAAGTCATAGAGCAGGGCGTCGTTGAGGTCGATGTAGCCTTTTTGCTGGAAGTAGCGGGTCAGCTTGTTCAGCACCAGTTCATAGAAGGTGGTGGTGTTATTGATGCCCTTGACCTCGGTTTGTACCAGCTTGTCGAGGTTGGTAATCGAGGTGTAGAGGTTGACCGGCGGGTTGAGCAACAGCACTTTCTTGAAGTTGAAGCTGCGACGAGTCTCGTCGAGTTTGCTGATGAATGCCGCGTCCAGTGCGCCCAGGCTGTAACCGGAGAGGTAGTAGTCAGTGACGGGCAGCGTCGCGTTCTGCGCACGCACCGCTTGCATCACGCGGTACATGTCTTCGGCATCTTCCTGGGTGATGCCCGGGGTGGCGAAGCGCGAGGCGGCCGCAATGAAGTCGAAGCTGGTGGGCGAGGAGAGCTGCACCACGTGGTAACCGGCCTGGTAATAGAGCTTTTTCAGGTATTCGTTGAGGCTGCTGTCATAGCGTGCACCGGTGCCGGAGATCAGGAAGATCAACGGTGCGGCGTGGTCTTGCTTGGCGATGCGGTAAGTGAGCTTCTTGACTGCCCAGAAGTTGTCCGGAAGGCTGAACTGGCGCTCCGGGCGCATGGTCAGGCTGTAGTCGGACTGGTTGATCTCATCGTTGCTCGGCAACTTTGGCCGAAGGTCGGGCGGTGTGGTCGCGATGGTCGCTTCGAACGGATTGGTCAAAGGGTAGCCATAGGTGGCTTGGTCGATATCGACCGCCAGTGCTGACGCACTCAAAAATAGGCTGCCCAACAGGGCAACACAGCGCAAGGAACGGAGCATGACTAAATCCCTAAGAGGAAACGTACTGAATGAAGATCGCAGGCTATGACCACCGCCCTGTCGCCGAAGTGCCATCATACGGTACGAAATACCGGAAAATAACGTCGGAATCGGGGTATAGCTGCCAGACGATACACGTTGCCATGCCTTGGTGAACACTAATTGTATGTTTGTAGCTTGCCAACGGGCGCCGGAGCATTAAGCTGAGCGCCGTTTTTGCCTTTCGGAGTGCCCCATGTCCCGTCGTTTGCCGCTGATCCTGCTGCTTATTGCCCTGCCGTTATGGTTGGCCGCCAGTTATGGTGCCCGTTACGGTTTTATGGAGGATGGCCGGTGGGTGGGTATCTGCGTCGATGAAGCCAGTCGCTGGGAATGCCAGTTGCGTTCCAACCTGGGGTTGATGATTCATTTCAAAGTGTTGGGTTGGGCGGCGTTGACGGTGTCGGTGCTCGCGTTCTTTGTGCCGGGTCGCGCGGGGTGGGGGTTGGCGGTGCTGGCAATGCTGTTCGGGCTGCCGGCGTTGGCGTTGTATAACACGACGTTTGCGGTATTTGCGGTGGTGATTGCGGGGCTGCGGTTGGTCAGGGCATCTCGCGCCGTTTGATAGAGCGGGTAGCGAGCAAGCCCGCTACCCCCTATTGGCCGGCTTGCCCGCGAAAGCGGGCCTAAGCCTGGCGAACCCGCAAGCAACGCCACAGAGCTGCAACCATCAGCACGCTGACCACGGCCCAACCCCAAGCCTGCTGGTTCAACACACCTTCGCGATAAAGCTGCGGCGCAATGCCGGCTCCGATGATGAACGCCAGCAGGGCAATCTCCCTGCGCGGCCCGGTCACCGGGCGAGCCAGATACACCAGGGCCGGCACCACCAGTGCCGCACTCGGAAAGCTGCGATAACGTGGGTCGAAGACCAGCGCCAGCATCATCACCGCCCCGGCAAACCCGGCGATTGCCATCAGCCAGCCCGCACGCTGTTCCAACCAATTGAACGCACGGGCTCGCCAACCTTCCCGTGCACTGAGGGCCAGCGCCGCGTGAGTCAGTACCAGCAGGTTCAGTATCACCAGCAAGCCTGCCCACACCCATTCGTCATTGAAGCGCGCGGTTACTCGGGTCAGTTCCGCCCAGGTGCCGATGGAGCAGGCCGCGATGGCACCGAGTAACGGCAGCAGCAGTGCGGAGCGCGTGCTGCGAACGCGCCCACCCAGGATCAGGGTGCCCAGCAGGATGACCCCGCCAGCGCCCAGCCATAGCGGCCAGTACGGCACATTGCTGACGGGCCCGGCGAGAATGCCTTTGTCCTGGCGATCGGCATCGAACAACCCCCAGTAACCGCCGACCGCGCCTTCACTGGCGCGCTTCCACGGCTGGTCAAATGCTTCGATCAGGTTATAACGCCAGCCATTGGCCTCGGCCATGGCCACAAAACCGCGCATGAACTTCGCCTCGTTGACCCGGCTCGGCACTGCCGTTTCACGCTGACGGCCTTCACTGGGCCAACCGGTTTCGCCGATCAGCACATCTTTGGGGGCGAACTTGTTGCCGAAGGTCTGGCGTACATCACCTACATGCTTGAGTGCCTGATCGATGCCGGAAGGGTCATCTTCCCAGTACGGCAGCAGGTGAATGGTCAGGAAGTCCACGGCCGGGGCGATTTCCGGGTGTTTCAGCCAGAACTCCCAAACGTCGGCGTAGGTGACCGGCTGCTTGATCCGGCTTTTGACTGTATGGATCAGCGCGACCAGTTGCTTGGCCGTGACTTCCTTGCGCAGCAGGGCTTCGTTGCCGACGATCACCGAGGTGACCACGTCGGGGTTGGCGTTGGCTGCGCTGATCAGTTCATTGATTTCTTTTTCAGTGGCCACCGGGTCACTGCTGACCCAGGCGCCGGCCATTAACTTCAGCCCGTGCTTGCGCGCCATATCCGGCAGGGCTTCCAGCCCGGTCATCGAGTAGGTGCGGATGCATTCGAAGCGCGTGGCCAATAGCGCCAGGTCGGCGTCCATGCGCTCGGGGCGTAACGTGAACGGCTGGTCGAAGGGCGATTGGTCTTTGTCGAACGGGGTGTAGGACGCGCATTGCATCTTGTGGCTGGCGCTGGCGACATCCGGCAGCACTACGGGCCGACCAAGGCCATACCAATAGCCGGCAATGGCGAGCAAGCCGAGGAGCAAAGCGAAAAAATAGGGAAGGGCAGGAAAGCGGGCAGTCGCGGGCATGGTCAGCTTATCTGGGGAGCAAAGGCGCGCATCTTACCCCGATTTCGCCCATTCCAGTGGGCTGCATACTTTTGACATGCAAAGTTCGGGCGGGATTTTGACGCCAAGCACTACAAAACGTCCTACTGGCTATGTGATGTCGTTTCTTGCTTGCACAAGGTCGCTGACAGAGCAGGTCGAACACCCCGGCAGGTTGATGATCGAAGCGTCAGCACTCCACTGATGCCGCAACATCCGGATCGATGCGCGTGAAGGGCGCGCGGCGCACTGCATAACAACACAACAGGTTGATGTCGCTCGGCATCCGTCGGGCGCAGCACTTTCGGGGAAGTATTATGAAGATGCGACGACTCTTGGGCGCAGCTGCCACTCTGGTAGTTGCGATGAGCTCCACACTGGCCAGCGCCGACAGCAAAACCCTGAGCATCGGCTATGTGGACGGTTGGTCCGACAGCGTTGCCACGACCCATGTGGCGGCAGAGGTGATCAAGGCAAAACTCGGTTACGACGTGAAACTGCAAGCCGTTGCCACTGGGATCATGTGGCAGGGCGTCGCCACCGGCAAGCTCGACGCCATGCTCTCCGCCTGGCTGCCTGTGACCCACGGTGAGTATTGGGCGAAGAACAAAGACAAGGTGGTCGACTACGGCCCCAACTTCAAGGATGCGAAGATCGGCCTGATCGTACCGGAGTACGTCAAGGCCAAGTCCATCGAAGACCTCAAGACTGACACGACCTTCAAGAACAAGATTGTCGGCATCGATGCCGGTTCAGGCGTGATGCTCAAGACCGACGAGGCCATCAAGCAATATGGCCTGGACTATAAGCTGCAAGCCAGCTCGGGCGCGGCGATGATCGCCGAGCTGACCCGTGCCGAAGACAAGCAGGAATCCATTGCCGTCACCGGATGGGTGCCGCATTGGATGTTCGCCAAGTGGAAACTGCGCTTCCTGGACGATCCAAAAGGCGTTTATGGGGCTGCTGAAACCGTCAACAGCATCGGCAGCAAGGACCTTGAGAAGAAAGCGCCGGAAGTCGCGGCTTTCCTGAAGAAATTCCAGTGGGCCTCCAAGGACGAAATCGGCGAAGTCATGCTGGCGATCCAGGAAGGTGCCAAGCCTGATGCCGCGGCCAAGGACTGGGTTGCCAAGCACCCTGAGCGTGTCGCCGAGTGGACCGGTAAATAACGCCCCTCTTTGACGCAACCCCGGTGGGAGGGGGCTTGCCCCGATAGCGGTATGTCAGTCGCTGATGATCTGACGGGTCCATCGCTATCGGGGCAAGCCTCCTCCCACATTTATTTCGCACCCCCGCAAATCTTTCTGCACCCCCGCAAACCCTCGCTACACTCCCTCTAATACTAAGGTCGTCTGGCACCTGTTCCAGAGCCGCATACAGTGGATACGTTCCAATAATAAAAAGCTGTGCTGCGAGGATAAAAACAATGAACGACAGCATTTACCTCTCGATTCAAAACAGCCCGCGCTTCAAGGAGCTGGTGAGAAAAAGGGAAAGGTTCGCCTGGATTCTCTCGGCGATCATGCTTGGGCTTTACTCCGCTTTCATCCTGTTGATTGCCTATGGGCCACAAGTACTGGGGGCCAAGATCAGTCCTGGTTCCTCGATTACCTGGGGCATCCCCCTGGGCGTCGGATTGATTGTGTCCGCTTTCATCCTGACCGGCATCTATGTGCGCCGGGCCAATGGCGAATTTGACGACCTGAACAATGCGATTCTCAAGGAGGCTGCGCAATGATCCGGCGTCTATTGGCAGTATTCGGTGCTTCGCTGTTTGCTCCGGCTGTTTGGGCGGCCGATGCATTGACGGGTGAAGTGCACAAGCAACCGCTGAACATCTCGGCCATCGTGATGTTTATCGCATTTGTCGGTGCCACTCTGTGTATCACTTACTGGGCGTCCAAGCGCAACAAGTCGGCGGCGGACTACTACGCGGCCGGCGGCAAGATCACCGGATTCCAGAATGGCCTGGCGATTGCCGGTGACTATATGTCGGCTGCCTCGTTCCTGGGGATTTCCGCGCTGGTCTACGCCTCCGGTTATGACGGGCTGATCTACTCGATCGGTTTCCTCGTGGGCTGGCCAATCATTTTGTTCCTGATCGCCGAGCGCTTGCGCAACCTGGGCAAGTACACCTTTGCCGACGTAGCGTCCTATCGCCTGGGCCAAACCCAGATCCGCAGCCTGTCGGCCTGCGGCTCGCTGGTGGTGGTGGCGTTCTACTTGATCGCGCAGATGGTGGGCGCGGGCAAGCTGATTCAATTGCTGTTCGGCCTGGATTACCACGTGGCGGTGATCCTGGTGGGTATCCTGATGTGCCTGTATGTGCTGTTCGGCGGCATGCTGGCGACCACCTGGGTGCAGATCATCAAGGCGGTGCTGTTGCTGTCCGGTGCCTCGTTCATGGCGCTGATGGTGATGAAGCACGTCAACTTCGACTTCAATACACTGTTCTCCGAGGCGATCAAGGTTCACCCCAAAGGTGAAGCGATCATGAGCCCCGGCGGCCTGGTAAAAGACCCGATCTCCGCCTTCTCCCTTGGTCTGGCCCTGATGTTCGGGACCGCCGGCCTGCCGCACATCCTGATGCGCTTCTTCACTGTAAGCGACGCCAAGGAAGCGCGTAAGAGTGTGCTGTATGCCACCGGCTTCATCGGCTACTTCTATATCCTGACCTTCATCATCGGCTTCGGCGCGATCCTGCTGGTCAGCACCAACCCGGCGTTCAAAGATGCGGCAGGTGCCTTGTTGGGTGGTAACAACATGGCGGCGGTGCACCTGGCCAATGCGGTGGGTGGCAGTATCTTCCTGGGCTTCATCTCGGCCGTGGCCTTCGCCACCATCCTGGCGGTGGTTGCCGGCCTGACCCTGGCCGGTGCGTCGGCGGTGTCCCACGACCTTTACGCCAGTGTGATCAAGAAGGGCAAGGCCAACGAGAAAGATGAGATTCGCGTGTCGAAGATCACCACGGTGGCCTTGGGTGTCCTGGCGATCGGCCTGGGTATCCTGTTCGAAAGCCAGAACATCGCGTTCATGGTCGGCCTGGCGTTCTCCATTGCCGCCAGCTGTAACTTCCCGGTACTGCTGCTTTCCATGTATTGGAAAAAGCTCACTACCCGTGGCGCGATGATCGGCGGGTGGCTGGGTCTGATCAGTGCTGTCGGCCTGATGATCCTGGGCCCGACCATCTGGGTCTCGATCCTGCACCATGAAAAAGCCATTTTCCCGTATGAATACCCGGCGCTGTTCTCGATGATCATCGCGTTCATCGGCATCTGGTTCTTCTCCATCACCGACAAGTCGGCGGCGGCAGAAAAAGAGCGTGCACTGTTCTTCCCGCAGTTTGTACGTTCGCAGACTGGCCTGGGGGCGAGTGGGGCGGTGAGTCATTGAGGCGGCTGCAAGCTGCAAGCTACAAGCTGAAAGGTAGAGGCAACACAGTTTAGGGAGATACCCCTGTCGAGAGGCAGGGGTATTTTTTCGCTTGAAGCTTGAAGCTCATAGCTTGCAGCTCACTAAATCCCAGCCCAAAAAAAACGGCCTCATCAAGAGGCCGTTTTTATTGGGCTGGGATTTAGTGCCGATCTTCCAGCTTGGTAATGTCACGCGACTCGTAGCCGGTGTAAAGCTGGCGCGGGCGGCCAATCTTGTACGGGCTGGAGAGCATTTCTTTCCAGTGGGAGATCCAGCCCACGGTCCGCGCCAGGGCGAAGATCACGGTGAACATGCTGGTTGGGATGCCGATCGCCTTGAGGATGATCCCCGAATAGAAGTCGACGTTCGGGTACAGCGAGCGCTCGATGAAGTACGGGTCGGTCAAGGCAATCTCTTCCAGGCGCATGGCCAGTTCGAGTTGCGGATCGTTCTTGATGCCCAGTTCCTTCAATACTTCGTCGCAGGTCTGCTTCATCACGGTGGCGCGCGGGTCGCGATTCTTGTAGACGCGGTGACCGAAGCCCATCAACTTGAACGGATCGTTCTTGTCCTTGGCCTTGGCGATGAATTTGTCGATGTTCGAGACATCGCCGATTTCATCGAGCATGGTCAGTACGGCTTCGTTCGCACCGCCGTGGGCAGGGCCCCACAGTGCGGCGATACCGGCGGCGATACAGGCGAACGGGTTGGCACCCGAAGAACCGGCCAGGCGTACGGTAGAGGTGGAGGCGTTTTGCTCGTGGTCGGCGTGGAGGATGAAAATCCGGTCCATTGCCTTGGCCAGCACCGGGCTGATCGGTTTGATCTCGCACGGGGTGTTGAACATCATGTGCAGGAAGTTTTCCGCGTACGACAGGTCGTTGCGCGGGTACATCATGGGTTGACCCATGGAGTACTTGTAAACCATCGCTGCCAGGGTCGGCATCTTGGCAACCAGACGGATCGCGGAGATTTCGCGATGCTGCGGGTTATTGATGTCCAGGGAGTCGTGATAGAAGGCCGACAGGGCGCCGACCACGCCGCACATGACCGCCATCGGGTGGGCATCGCGACGGAAGCCGTTGAAGAAGGTCTTCAGTTGCTCGTGAACCATGGTGTGGTTCTTGACGTTACTGACAAACTTGGCTTTCTGCTCGGCGGTTGGCAATTCGCCATTTAGCAGCAAATAGCAGGTTTCCAAGTAGTCCGACTTTTCAGCCAGTTGCTCGATCGGGTAGCCCCGATGCAGCAAGATGCCATTATCCCCATCGATGTAGGTGATCTTCGACTCGCAAGAGGCGGTCGACATGAAGCCTGGGTCGAATGTGAAACGGCCCGTGGCCGTCAGGCCCCGTACGTCGATTACATCGGGACCAACGGTGCCGGTTAAAATGGGCAGCTCGACGGGGGCTGCGCCCTCGATGATCAACTGCGCTTTTTTGTCAGCCATGTGGCCTCCTATTTATGCTTCAAATCATCAGACAGACCCCCCACGCAGGGCCCGCACCACTATAGTGAGATAAATTCAGATGTCAATTTGCCTAAAGTCTTGCTCCAGAAGGCTTTAACCATACTTTTTCGTGGAAATTGACTGCCATTTACGCCTTTTATCCGGTTAAAGCAATGCGCTATTCGGGTGAGGAGTGCGCGTTGTCATTAGTAACCTAACTGTCTATACTCGGCCTCCGACCGCCAGGGGCTTTTGGGCCTGATTTGATGGGGGTCGCATCCCTGGGTGGTGGTTACCTGACCAGTGCACTCCCCAACAACTTTGCCCTGATTGTTAGGGGCTCTTCAGTGTGAAAAAAAGCCGTGAATAGCCAACGACCTGTAAACCTAGACCTAAGGACCATCAAACTCCCCATCACCGGCGTTACGTCGTTCCTGCACCGTGTTTCCGGCATCATCCTGTTCCTGGGCTTGGGCATCATGCTTTATGCATTGAGCAAATCCCTGGGTTCCGAGGAAGGATACGCCGAGGTGAAGGCATGCTTGACCAGCCCGCTGGCCAAGTTCGTAGCATGGGGCCTCCTGTCCGCTCTGCTTTATCACCTGGTAGCCGGTGTGCGCCACTTGATCATGGATGCGGGTATCGGTGAGACGCTGGAAGGCGGCCGCCTGGGCTCGAAAATCATCATCGCCATTTCCGTGGTGCTGATCGTTCTGGCAGGAGTTTGGATATGGTAACCAGCGTTACGAACCTTTCGCGTTCGGGCCTCTATGACTGGATGGCGCAGCGTGTGTCTGCGGTCGTTCTCGCGGCTTATTTCATTTTTCTGATCGGATACCTCGTCGCGAATCCAGGCATCAGCTATGAGCAATGGCATGGCCTGTTTTCCCACAACGCGATGCGAATCTTCAGTCTGCTGGCCCTTGTAGCCCTGGGCGCTCACGCCTGGGTCGGCATGTGGACCATCGCGACCGACTACCTGACGCCGATGGCGCTGGGCAAGTCCGCGACCGCAGTACGTTTCCTCTTCCAGGCAGTATGCGGCGTCGCGATGTTCGCTTACTTCGTCTGGGGTGTGCAGATTCTTTGGGGTATCTGATTCATGGCTAACATTCCAACTATTTCCTTCGACGCCATTATTATCGGCGGCGGCGGTGCGGGCATGCGCGCAGCGCTGCAACTGGCCCAGGGTGGTCACAAGACTGCCGTGATCACCAAGGTGTTCCCGACCCGTTCCCACACCGTATCGGCCCAGGGTGGCATCACCTGCGCCATCGCTTCCGCCGATCCGAACGATGACTGGCGCTGGCACATGTACGATACCGTCAAGGGTTCCGACTACATCGGTGACCAGGACGCTATCGAGTACATGTGTCAGGAAGGCCCGGCTGCGGTGTTCGAACTGGACCACATGGGTCTGCCGTTCTCCCGTACCGAGCAAGGCCGTATCTACCAGCGTCCGTTCGGCGGTCAGTCGAAGGATTACGGCAAAGGCGGGCAGGCTGCCCGTACCTGCGCCGCTTCCGACCGTACCGGTCACGCGCTGCTGCACACCCTTTATCAGGGCAACCTGAAAGCCGGTACCACGTTCCTGAACGAGTACTACGCGGTTGACCTGGTCAAGAACGCCGACGGTGCATTCGTTGGCGTGATCGCCATCTGCATCGAAACCGGTGAAACCACCTACATCCGCGCCAAGGCGACTGTTCTGGCGACGGGCGGTGCAGGCCGGATCTACGCTTCGACCACCAACGCACTGATCAACACCGGCGACGGCGTTGGCATGGCGCTGCGTGCCGGCGTGCCGGTGCAAGACATCGAAATGTGGCAGTTCCACCCGACCGGTATCGCCGGTGCCGGTGTACTGGTTACAGAAGGTTGCCGTGGTGAAGGTGGTTACCTGATCAACAAGCACGGCGAGCGTTTCATGGAACGTTATGCTCCGAACGCGAAAGACCTGGCGGGTCGTGACGTAGTTGCTCGCTCGATGGTCAAGGAAATCATCGCCGGCAACGGCTGTGGCCCGAATGGCGACCACGTGCTGCTCAAGCTCGATCACTTGGGCGAAGAAGTGCTGCACAGCCGTCTGCCAGGTATCTGCGAGCTGTCCAAGACCTTTGCTCACGTTGACCCGGTGGTTGCTCCGGTTCCGGTTGTTCCGACTTGCCACTATATGATGGGCGGCGTGCCGACCAACATTCATGGCCAGGCGATCACCCAGAATGCCGAAGGCCAGGACGAGATCATCCATGGTCTGTTTGCCGTAGGCGAAGTGGCTTGCGTATCGGTACACGGTGCCAACCGCCTGGGCGGTAACTCGCTGCTCGACCTGGTGGTATTCGGCCGTGCTGCCGGCCTGCACCTGGAAAAAGCCCTGACCGACGGTATCGAGTACGACGACGCGACCGACGCCAACATCGAGGCCGCCTTGGCGCGCCTGAACGCTCTGAACGCGCGTACCGATGGCGAAGACGTGGCTACCCTGCGTCGCGAGCTGCAAAGCTGCATGCAGAACTACTTCGGTGTATTCCGTACCGGCGAATACATGCAGAAGGGTATTGCCCAGTTGGCCGACCTGCGCAAGCGTATCGCCAACGTCAAGATCAACGATAAGAGCCAGGCGTTCAACACCGCTCGTATCGAAGCCCTTGAGCTGCAAAACCTGCTGGAAGTGGCCGAAGCAACTGCAATCGCCGCCGAGGTTCGTAAAGAATCCCGTGGTGCCCACGCCCGTGAAGACTTCGAAGATCGCGACGACGAAAACTGGTTGTGCCACACCCTGTACTTCCCAGGTGACAAGCGCGTAACCAAGCGTGCCGTTAACTTCTCGCCGAAGACGGTTCCGACGTTTGAACCGAAGATTCGGACTTACTAAGGGTGGCTGCCATGTTGAAAGTCAGTGTTTATCGCTACAACCCTGATCAGGACGCCGCGCCGTTCATGCAGGAATTCCAGGTCGATACCGGTGGTAAAGACCTGATGGTGCTGGATGTATTGGCACTGATCAAAGAGCAGGACGAAGGTTTCTCGTATCGTCGCTCTTGCCGTGAAGGTGTATGCGGTTCCGACGGCATGAACATCAACGGCAAAAACGGTCTGGCGTGTATCACGCCGCTGTCCGCCGTGGTTAAAGGCAACAAGCTGATCGTTCGTCCTCTGCCAGGTTTGCCGGTTATCCGTGACCTGGTCGTTGATATGAGCATCTTCTACAAGCAATACGAGAAAGTTAAGCCGTTCCTGCAGAACGACACGCCGGCTCCGGCCATCGAGCGTCTGCAGTCCCCGGAAGAGCGTGAAAAGCTCGACGGTCTGTACGAGTGCATCCTGTGCGCTTGCTGCTCGACTTCGTGCCCGTCCTTCTGGTGGAACCCGGACAAGTTCCTGGGTCCAGCCGCTCTGCTGCAAGCGTACCGCTTCCTGGCAGACAGCCGTGATACCAAGACGTCCGAGCGTCTGGCTTCACTGGATGACCCGTTCAGCGTATTCCGCTGCCGCGGGATCATGAACTGCGTCAACGTATGTCCCAAAGGCCTGAACCCGACTAAGGCCATTGGTCACATCCGTAACATGCTGCTGCAAAGCGGCGTGTAAGCGACGTTGTAGCAAAGCAGGACCGTTGTGCCCGTAGATGCTGCGGCGCAGGCTTCAACCGGCGCCGTAGTTTTAACCTGAGCAGCGACTTACAAGGTCGCGGCTCTTATTTTGAAGAAATGAGACAAGCAGGGGCATCCGGGTTGGTACCCGGACTATCAGCGTGATCCTAAGTGGCTTGTTTTGGTCGCTGCACTCGGCCTTTTGCAAGCAGACTCGGTGTCTTCGCCGGTGGTGTCCCCTAACCGAGGGTGACCAAGCATGCAAGAAAGCGTGATGCAGCGCATGTGGAACAGCGGCTATCTTTCAGGTGGTAACGCTGCCTATGTGGAAGAGCTTTATGAGCTCTACCTGCACGACCCTAACGCTGTGCCAGAAGAATGGCGCACCAAATTTCAGACGTTGTCTTCAGACGGCAACGCTGCCACCGATGTATCGCATGCAACAATTCGCGATCAGTTTGTGCTGCTGGCAAAGAACCAGCGCCGCGCCCAACCGGTTTCCGCCGGCAGCGTGAGCAGTGAGCACGAGAAGAAGCAAGTTGAAGTACTGCGACTGATCCAGGCTTACCGGATGCGTGGCCACCAGGCGGCCCAGCTTGACCCGCTGGGGCTCTGGAAGCGTCCTGCACCTGCTGACCTGTCGATCAATCATTACGGCTTGACCAATGCCGATCTTGATACGACCTTCCGTGCCGGCGACCTGTTCATCGGCAAAGAGGAAGCGAGCCTACGCGAAATTCACGAAGCGTTGCAGCAGACATATTGCCGCACCATCGGCGCTGAGTTTACGCACATCACCGATTCCGAGCAGCGCCAGTGGTTCCAGCATCGTCTGGAAGGTGTGCGTGGCCGTCCGGTGTTGTCCGCCGATGTCCGCAGCCACTTGCTGGAGCGCGTGACCGCAGCTGAAGGTCTCGAAAAATACCTGGGCACCAAATACCCAGGCACCAAGCGTTTCGGCCTGGAAGGCGGCGAAAGCCTGATTCCTATGCTCGACGAACTGATCCAGCGTTCCGGTTCCTACGGCACCAAGGAAATCGTGATCGGCATGGCTCACCGTGGTCGCCTGAACGTGTTGGTCAACACCTTCGGCAAGAACCCGCGTGAGCTGTTCGACGAGTTCGAAGGCAAGAAGAAGGTCGAGCTGGGTTCCGGTGACGTTAAATACCACCAGGGCTTCTCGTCCAACGTGATGACCACCGGCGGTGAAGTTCACCTGGCCATGGCGTTCAACCCATCCCACCTGGAAATCGTTTCTCCAGTGGTCGAGGGTTCGGTGCGCGCCCGTCAGGATCGTCGTAACGACTCCACCGGTGAGAAGGTCCTGCCGATTTCCATCCACGGTGACGCGGCATTCGCCGGTCAAGGTGTGGTACTGGAAACGTTCCAGATGTCGCAGACTCGCGGCTTCAAGACCGGCGGTACCGTTCACATCGTCATCAACAACCAGGTGGGCTTCACCATCAGCAACCCGTTGGACGCGCGTTCCACCGAGTACGCCACCGACGTTGCCAAGATGATCCAGGCGCCGATCCTCCATGTGAATGGTGATGATCCGGAAGCCGTGCTGTTCGTGACCCAGCTCGCGATCGACTACCGCATGCAGTTCAAGCGTGACGTGGTCATCGACCTGGTTTGCTACCGCCGTCGCGGTCACAACGAAGCGGATGAGCCTAGCGGCACCCAGCCGTTGATGTACCAGCAGATCACCAAGCAGCGCACCACCCGTGAACTGTACGCCGACAGCCTGATCAAGGCCGGTGTGGTTGACGATGCGCGTGTTCAGGCGAAAGTCGATGAATACCGCAACGCACTGGATAACGGTCTGCATGTAGTAAAAAGCCTGGTCAAAGAGCCGAACAAAGAACTGTTCGTTGACTGGCGTCCGTACCTGGGCCACGCCTGGACTGCGCGTCACGACACCTCGTTTGATCTGAAAACCCTGCAGGAACTGTCTGCCAAGCTGCTGGAAATCCCGGAAGGCTTCGTGGTGCAGCGCCAGGTTGCAAAGATCTACGAAGACCGTCAAAAGATGCAAGCCGGTGGCCTGCCGATCAACTGGGGTTACGCTGAGACCATGGCGTACGCGACCTTGGCGTTCGAAGGTCACCCGATCCGCATGACCGGCCAGGACATCGGCCGTGGTACGTTCTCGCACCGTCACGCGGTATTGCACAACCAGAAAGACGCGGGCACCTACATTCCGTTGCAGCACCTGTACGAAGGCCAGCCACGTTTCGACCTGTACGATTCGTTCCTGTCCGAAGAAGCCGTACTGGCATTCGAATACGGTTATTCCACCACCACGCCAAACGCGCTGGTGATCTGGGAAGCCCAGTTCGGTGACTTCGCCAACGGTGCCCAGGTGGTGATCGACCAGTTCATCACCAGCGGTGAGCACAAGTGGGGCCGCCTGTGCGGTCTGACCATGTTGCTGCCACACGGTTATGAAGGTCAGGGTCCGGAGCACTCTTCGGCCCGTCTGGAGCGTTACCTGCAGCTGTGCGCCGAGCACAACATTCAGGTGTGCGTGCCGACTACCCCGGCCCAGATCTACCACTTGCTGCGTCGCCAGGTGATCCGCCCGCTGCGCAAGCCGCTGGTAGTGCTGACCCCGAAATCGCTGTTGCGTCACAAATTGGCCATCTCGACCCTGGAAGATCTGGCCGATGGTTCGTTCCAGACCGTGATTCCAGAAATCGACACCCTGGACGCCGCCAAGGTCACTCGCCTGATCCTGTGCAGCGGCAAGGTTTACTACGATCTGCTGGAAAAGCGCCGTGCCGAAGGCCGCGAAGACATCGCCATCGTGCGTATCGAGCAGCTTTACCCGTTCCCGGAAGACGACCTGATGGAGGCCATCGCGCCTTACACCAACCTCACCAATGTGGTGTGGTGCCAGGAAGAGCCGATGAACCAGGGCGCGTGGTACAGCAGCCAGCATCACCTGCGTCGCAGCATCGGTAACCACAACAAGGCCCTGGGCCTGGAATACGCCGGTCGCGATGCTTCTGCTGCGCCTGCGTGTGGTTATGCGTCGATGCACGCCGAGCAGCAGGAAAAACTGCTGCAAGATGCTTTCACTGTTTAACGCCTTCGCGCTGACTGAAACCGAATTTTAAGGACCCACAGATAATGGCTATCGAAATCAAAGCCCCGTCATTCCCGGAATCGGTTGCCGATGGCACCGTTGCCACCTGGCACAAGAAACCAGGCGACGCTGTAAAGCGTGACGACCTGATCGTCGACATCGAGACCGACAAAGTCGTTCTGGAAGTGTTGGCTGAAGCTGACGGCGTGCTGGGCGCGATCGTTGCTGAAGAGGGCGCTACCGTCCTGTCGAACCAGGTCCTGGGCTCGATCGAAGAGGGCGGCGCTGCTGCACCTGCTCCTGCCGCCGCCGCTGCACCTGCCGCCTCGGCTCCAGCTGCCGCTCCGGCTGCCGGTGCTGAAGACCCGATCGCTGCACCGGCTGCGCGTCAGCTGGCTGAAGAAAACGGCATCAACCTGGCTTCCCTCAAAGGCACCGGCAAAGACGGCCGTGTGACCAAGGAAGACGTGGTTGCTGCTGTTGAAGCCAAGAAGAACGCTCCGGCTGCCGCACCTGCCAAGGCTGCTGCCCCGGCCGCCGCTGCTCCAGTGTTCGCTGCCGGCGATCGCACCGAGAAGCGCGTACCGATGACCCGCGTGCGCGCCACCGTGGCCAAGCGTCTGGTTGAAGCACAGTCGAACATGGCGATGCTGACCACGTTCAACGAAGTCGACATGACCGAAGTCATGGCCCTGCGTTCGAAGTACAAGGACCTGTTCGAGAAGTCCCACAACGGCGTACGCCTGGGCTTCATGTCGTTCTTCGTGAAAGCGGCCACCGAAGCGCTCAAGCGCTTCCCGGCGGTCAACGCGTCGATCGACGGCAGCGACATCGTTTACCACGGCTACGCGGACATCGGTGTTGCCGTTTCCAGCGACCGTGGCCTGGTAGTGCCGGTTCTGCGTAACGCCGAACTGATGAGCCTGGCTGAAATCGAAGGCGGCATCGCCACCTTCGGTAAGAAAGCCCGTGACGGCAAGCTGTCCATCGACGAGATGACCGGTGGTACCTTCACCATCACCAACGGTGGTACCTTCGGTTCGATGATGTCGACCCCGATTGTCAACCCGCCGCAAGCTGCGATCCTGGGCATGCACAACATCATCCAGCGTCCGATGGCCATCAACGGCCAAGTCGTGATCCGCCCGATGATGTACCTGGCGCTGTCGTACGATCACCGCCTGATCGATGGTAAAGAAGCCGTGACGTTCCTGGTGACCATCAAGAACCTGCTGGAAGACCCGGCTCGTCTGCTTCTGGATATCTAAAAAGCAGCTGCAAGTTTCAAGCTGCAAGCTCCAGGCTCAAAGCGGGCGATCGGTGCTTTCAACTTGTGACTTGCAGCTTGTAGCTTGCAGCTAAAATGGGAACCTTTTTATGACACAGAAATTTGACGTGGTAGTGATTGGTGCAGGTCCTGGCGGCTATGTGGCCGCCATCAAGGCCGCACAACTGGGCCTCTCGACTGCTTGCATCGAAAAATACACCGACAAGGAAGGCAAACTGGCACTGGGCGGTACTTGCCTGAACGTGGGTTGCATTCCTTCCAAGGCGCTGCTGGACAGCTCCTGGAAATTCCACGAAGCCCAAGATGGTTTCGCGATCCACGGTATCAATCACGCTGGCGTGACCATGGACGTGCCAGCGATGGTCGGCCGTAAAGCCAACATCGTCAAAGGCCTGACTTCCGGCGTTGCCACCTTGTTCAAGGCCAACGGCGTGACTTCCCTGCAAGGCCACGGCAAGTTGCTGGCTGGCAAGAAAGTTGAAATCACCAAGCCGGACGGCTCGGTAGAAGTTATCGAAGCCGAGAACGTGATCCTGGCTCCAGGTTCGCGTCCAATCGACATTCCACCGGCTCCGGTTGACCAGAAAGTGATCGTCGATTCGACCGGCGCTCTGGAATTCCAAGCTGTGCCTAAGCGCCTGGGCGTGATCGGCGCTGGCGTGATCGGCCTGGAACTGGGTTCGGTATGGTCCCGCCTGGGTGCTGAAGTGACTGTGCTGGAAGCCCTCGACACGTTCCTGCTGGCTGCCGACACTGCAGTGTCCAAAGAAGCGCTGAAAACCCTGACCAAACAAGGTCTGGACATCAAGCTGGGCGCTCGCGTGACCGGTTCGAAAGTCAACGGCGAAGAAGTTGTTGTCAACTACACCGACAAGGATGGCGAAAAGACCATCACTTTCGACAAGCTGATCGTGGCCGTGGGTCGCCGTCCGGTGACCACCGACCTGCTGGCGGCTGACAGCGGCGTGAACATCGACGAGCGTGGCTTCATCCACGTTGATGATCACTGCGCTACCACCGTGCCTGGCGTCTACGCCATCGGTGACGTGGTTCGCGGCATGATGCTGGCGCACAAGGCTTCCGAAGAAGGCATCATGGTTGTCGAGCGCATCAAGGGCCACAAGACCCAGATGAACTACGACCTGATCCCATCGGTTATCTACACCCACCCGGAAATTGCATGGGTCGGCAAGAACGAACAGCAGTTGAAAGCTGAAGGCGTTGAAGTTAACGTCGGCACCTTCCCGTTTGCCGCTTCCGGCCGTGCCATGGCAGCCAACGACACCGGTGGTTTCGTCAAAGTCATCGCTGATGCCAAGACTGACCGCGTATTGGGCGTCCACGTGATCGGCCCGAGCGCTGCAGAACTGGTTCAGCAAGGCGCGATCGGTATGGAATTCGGCACCAGTGCCGAGGACCTGGGCATGATGGTCTTCTCCCATCCGACCCTGTCCGAAGCGTTGCACGAAGCAGCGTTGGCTGTGAATGGCGGCGCCATCCACATCGCCAACAAGAAGAAGCGTTAAGCGAGATAATAAGAAACCACGGCGGAGTTGCCCGTCGTGAGCCTTGCGCGCAAGACTCACCGCGGAATATCCGCTGGACGCAGCCTTGCACAGCTTTACGGGCCTTGAGCCCTGCAAGCTGTGCAAGCAGCAGTCACAGGTGGCGCGGCACTCATAATGAGCGCAGCGCCGAATGCGCAGTACCTAACGAAGACGGTAAAAAGCATGAATCTTCACGAGTATCAGGGTAAGCAGCTGTTCGCTGAATACGGCCTGCCAGTTTCCAAGGGCTACGCAGTAGACACCCCGGAAGCAGCAGCAGAAGCTTGCGACAAAATTGGCGGCACTGAATGGGTTGTCAAAGCCCAGGTTCACGCCGGTGGTCGCGGTAAAGCGGGCGGCGTTAAGCTGGTTCGCAGCAAAGAAGACGCCAAGGCCTTCGCACAGCAGTGGCTGGGCAAGCGTCTGGTGACTTACCAGACTGATGCCAATGGCCAGCCAGTCACCAAGATCCTGGTTGAATCGTGCACTGATATCGCTAAAGAGCTGTACCTGGGCGCTGTCGTTGACCGTTCGAGCCGTCGCATCGTGTTCATGGCTTCCACCGAAGGTGGCGTGGACATCGAGAAAATCGCTCACGAAACCCCAGAAAAAATTCTGAAAGCCACTATCGATCCACTGGTTGGCGCTCAGCCATTCCAGGGTCGTGAGCTGGCTTTCCAGCTGGGCCTGGAAGGCAAGCAAGTTGCCCAGTTCGCCAAGATCTTCGTAGGTCTGGCCAAACTGTTCCAGGATCACGATCTGGCCCTGCTGGAAGTGAACCCGCTGGTGATCAAGGCTGACGGCGATCTGCACTGCCTGGATGCCAAGATCAACATCGACGCCAACGCCATGTACCGTCAGCCTAAGCTGAAGACTTTCCACGATCCGTCGCAAGACGATCCGCGCGAAGCGCACGCTGCCAAGTTCGAACTGAACTACGTAGCCCTGGAAGGTAACATCGGCTGCATGGTCAACGGTGCCGGCCTGGCCATGGGTACCATGGACATCGTCAACCTGCATGGCGGCAAACCAGCCAACTTCCTCGACGTAGGCGGCGGTGCCACCAAGGAGCGCGTTACCGAAGCGTTCAAGATCATCCTGTCCGACTCCAACGTCGCTGCAGTATTGGTCAACATCTTCGGCGGCATCGTTCGTTGCGACATGATTGCCGAAGGCATCATCGGTGCAGTGAAAGAAGTTGGCGTTAAAATCCCGGTTGTTGTTCGCCTCGAAGGTAACAACGCTGAACTGGGCGCTAAAGTACTGGCAGAAAGCGGTTTGAACATCATCGCGGCTACCAGCCTGACCGACGCTGCTCAACAAGTTGTCAAAGCTGCGGAGGGCAAATAATGAGCGTCCTGATCAATAAAGACACCAAAGTTATCTGCCAGGGTATTACCGGTTCGCAAGGTAGTTTCCACACCCAGCAAGCCATCGAATACGGCACCAAGATGGTTGGCGGCGTAACTCCGGGCAAAGGCGGTACCGAGCACCTGGGCCTGCCAGTGTTCAACACCGTGAAAGACGCTGTAGCTGCCACTGGCGCCACCGCCAGCGTGATCTACGTTCCAGCTCCTTTCTGCAAGGACTCCATCCTGGAAGCGGCATTCGGCGGCATCAAGCTGATCGTCTGCATCACCGAAGGCATTCCTACCCTGGACATGCTGGACGCTAAAGTTAAGTGCGACGAGCTGGGCGTAGTCCTGATCGGCCCTAACTGCCCAGGCGTGATCACTCCAGGCGAATGCAAGATCGGCATCATGCCAGGTCACATTCACTTGCCAGGTAAAGTCGGTATCGTTTCCCGTTCCGGCACCCTGACCTACGAAGCTGTCAAGCAGACTACTGACGCCGGTTTCGGTCAGTCGACTTGCGTCGGCATCGGTGGTGACCCGATCCCGGGCTCCAACTTCATCGACATCCTGAAGCTGTTCCAGGAAGACCCGAAGACCGAAGCGATCGTGATGATCGGTGAGATCGGCGGTTCGGCTGAAGAAGAAGCGGCTGCCTACATCAAGGCACACGTGACCAAGCCGGTTGTTTCCTACATCGCTGGTGTGACTGCCCCTGCTGGCAAGCGCATGGGCCATGCTGGCGCAATCATCTCCGGCGGCAAAGGCACTGCAGACGAGAAATTCGCTGCACTGCAAGACGCAGGTGTAAAAACCGTGCGTTCGCTGGCAGACATCGGCAAAGCCCTGGCTGAGCTGACCGGTTGGGCTGTCAAGTAAGCCTCGCGCTTAGCTGACGCTTCACCACACAAAGGCCACCTTCGGGTGGCCTTTGTGCGTTTAAGGGCAGTTGCAAGCTTTCAAGCTGCAAAGCCTGAGACTGCGCTCTTCCTTGCCGCTTGAAGCTTGCCACCTGCCGCTGTTCTTACAAGAACGCGACATTTGAATGTCGCTTATCGGACAGTCCGCCCCGCAACAGTGCGCTTGTCAGCCTAATTCTGTACTCTAGCCGCCTCTTTATGCGTCCGTATCCCAAAAGGAAGCTGCGCGCTAGGCCGGTCGGCTCCCATAAGGGCCGGCAGCATTTCCCTCATCCATAGGGAAGCCCTCTCTAAATTCCGATTCAGCAGTGTGGTATTTCCTCAAATGAAAGTGTTGAAAAGCCAGGATATCCTGGCGCTGGGCTTTATGACCTTTGCCCTGTTCGTGGGCGCGGGCAACATCATCTTCCCGCCTATCGTCGGCTTGCAATCCGGGCCTGGGGTCTGGGTCGCCGCTCTCGGCTTCCTGATCACAGCGGTGGGTTTGCCGGTGGTCACCGTGATCGCCCTGGCCAAGGTCGGCGGCGGCATGGACGCGCTGAGCAGCCCAATCGGCAAGATCGCCGGTGGCTTGCTCGCGGCGGCGGCGTATCTGGCGGTAGGTCCGCTGTTCGCTACCCCGCGCACCGCGACCGTTTCGTTCGAAGTAGGCCTGGCACCGTTGACTGGCGAAAGCCCGCTGGCGTTGTTCCTCTACAGCTCGGTGTATTTCCTGGTGGTGTTCTTCGTTTCCCTGTACCCAGGCCGACTGCTGGACACCGTGGGTCGTTTCCTGGCACCGCTGAAAATCATCGCGCTGGCCATTCTCGGCATCGCCGCGTTTGCCTTGCCGGCAGGTGATGTGGGCGTCGCTACGCCGGAATACGTCGCTGCACCGTTTTCCCAAGGTTTCATCAATGGTTACCTGACCATGGATACCTTGGGGGCGCTGGTGTTCGGTATCGTCATCGTCAATGCCATCCGCTCCCGTGGGGTGCAGTCGCCGCAGTTGATCACCCGCTATGCGATCATTGCCGGGTTGATTGCCGGAGTGGGCCTGGCGCTGGTGTACATCAGCCTGTTCCGCCTGGGGGCGGGCAGCCATGCCGTCGCCGCTGGTGCGAGCAACGGTGCTGCGGTGCTGCACGCTTACGTGCAATACACCTTCGGTTCCTTGGGCAGTGGCTTCCTTGCGGTGCTGATCTCGCTGGCCTGCCTGGTCACTGCTGTGGGCCTGACCTGCGCCTGCGCCGAGTACTTCAGCAAAATCCTGCCGTTGTCCTATAAGACGCTGGTCGTGATCCTGGCGCTGTTCTCGCTGTTCGTGTCGAATCTGGGCCTGACCAAGCTGATTGCGTTCTCGATCCCTGTGCTCACCGCGATCTACCCGCCGTGTATCGTGCTGGTGGCGCTGAGCTTCTGCAAAGGCTTCTGGCAGGAGCAGGGACGTATCGTTGGCCCGGTGATGCTGGTGTCCTTCATCTTTGGCTGCATCGACGCGCTTAAAGGCGCGGGCCTGGCGGATTGGATGCCCGCCCAACTGGCGCACCTGCCGCTGAGTGAGCAAGGTCTGGCGTGGCTGGTGCCGTCGGTGATGATCCTGGTCGTGGCTGTGGTGATTGACCGCATGCTCGGCAAGCGCAGCGAAGCCATCGCCTGACCCACAGGTTTCGCGCTGCACTGAAATGCCCCGTATCAATCGATACGGGGCATTTTTTTATGCGTTTGAGGCAACACCTTCTAGAGTTGAAACTCGGTAAGTGTGGCGGGCGGGCTCGTTTGCACATTTGACCGAGCTCTTCACATTCTCTCGTTTAACAGGACCCGCATGTCGTTCATCGAAACCAATCAGATCCACTTGCTTGCCGCCCTCTGGTTCATCCTGTGCTGGGGCGGCTATACCCGATACGCCACCTGGAAGGCCCGTGACACCGCGTGTCTGGCCAGCGTGCTGCATCTGTATCGTGAAGATTGGATGCGCCGCATGCTGCTGCGGGACAACCGCATTGCCGATGCCAGCGTGATCGGCAATCTGGAGCGCAATGCTTCGTTCTTTGCCTCGAGTACCCTGATCATTCTCGCCGGGATTCTTACCGTGCTGGGCGCCTCGGAGCGCGCGGTGTCGATGTTGGCCGACATTCCGATGGTGCAGCAGGCATCCCAGGGCATGTCGGAAATCAAGCTGTTGTGTCTGGCGCTGGTGTTTGTCTACGCGTTCTTCACCTTCAGTTGGTGCATGCGCCAGTACAATTTTGCAGCGGTATTGGTAGGATCGGCGCCGATGATCGGTGAGCGGGATGTGTCGGAGCAGGAGCGCAGGGCATTTGCCTTGCGGGCGGCAAGGGTGATTTCCATGGCTGCCAACCAGTTCAACTTCGGCCTGCGTTCTTATTACTTCGGTATGACCATGCTGGCCTGGTTTGTCAGCCCCTGGTTGTTCATGTTGATGAGCAGCGGGGTAGTGCTGGTCTTGTACCGCCGGGAGTTTCATTCAGACGTGTTGCAGGTGATGGTCTATACCCAGACCGATACGGCGACGCCTGAAGTCGCTAAAGAGGCAGTGTCTTAACCGGTAGTCGCGACTCAACTGCGTACCGCTAGGAAAAAACAGCAGACAAAGTAAAGCCCGCTATAAAAGCGGGCTTTCTTTATTGCTGCACTGCTGATTCAAACCAAGCGATTATTGCTTGGCGGGTTCTGCAGGTGCGGCAGGTGCTGCTTCTTTCGCGGCGGCGGCGTTCGATTCAGCCTGAGCTTTGGCAGCTTCGGCGTTTTCTTTCGCGGCGTCGTTCACTTTATCCTGTGCTTTAGCCATGTCTTTCTGAGCTTGCTCAGAATGGGCAGCAGCATCTTGGGCTTTGTCTTCGGATTTCTTGTCGCAGGCAGCGAGGCCGAGAGCAGCGGCCAGCATCATGGAAATAGCTAAAGTCTTGCGCATGGGGTGTTTCTCCTTATTGAAGATATCTACTGGCCTTTCGAGCCTAAGGGGCCACCATTAGTTCCTTTTATCCCACAGATATATAAAGCTTTTCTCCAAGGAACTTTCATCGCGAATCTTCATCCGCCGTATCCACATTAATAAGAGTCTGAACCCAATGACCGAAAACCCTTTGTCGGCACGCGCTACCCGCTTTGTTTCAGCGCTGCGCCATTGCCAAGTGCTCGGTGTGAGCGTGCATGCTGCCAGCGAGGAAGGCATGACCCTGATACTGCCCTACGGCCCGCACATCGTCGGTGATCCCCGCACTGGCGTGATACATGGCGGTGCGCTCACATCTTTGATGGACACTGCCTGCGGCTTGGCCACGCTGTGCGTATTGCCCGAGTTCGAGGTGTGCCCGACTCTGGACCTGCGTGTTGACTACATGCATCCCGCCGAGCCGCATAAGCCTGTGTATGGCTTTGCCCAGTGCTACCGGGTGACCACCGACGTGATTTTCACCCGTGGCTTCGCGTATCAGGACGACCCGCAGCAGCCAATCGCCCATGTAGTCGGTACTTTCATGCGCATGGGCAAGCGCCTCAAGGGCACACAAGGGCTGGGCAGTGCGATCAAGGGAGAGCAGGCATGACGCACCGATTCAAGACGCGTATCGAACAGGCGCACGCGCGCGGCGATTACGAAGCGCTGCTCGACCTGATTCCCTATGCCAAGTTGATCGGCATTGAATGCACGCGGTTGGGAGACGAGTTGCTGTTTCGCTTGCCCGCCAACAAGGACAACATTGGTAACCCGATATTACCGGCGCTGCACGGTGGGGTGATTGCCGGCTTTATGGAGCTGTCGGCCGCATTGCATCTGTTGGTATTCACCGGTGCGCCAGGCGTGCCGAAAATCATCGACTTTTCCCTGGATTATCTGCGCGCAGGCCAGTTTCGCGACACTTACGCCAAGTGCCAGGTGTGGCGCCAGGGCCGACGTGTGGCGAATGTGGCGATCACGGCCTGGCAAAGCACGCCGGCCGAGCCGATTGCCACCGCTCGGGCACATTTCAAGATCGAGGAAGTGGAGCGCTCTTGAAATCCTGGTCTTAGCCCCCAACTTTGATGACAACCCGCCGCCAACCCTCAAGGGCGCGGCCACTGCCATCCAATTGGAGTTTGATGACCATGAGTGTGGAAACTCAAAAGGAAACCCTGGGCTTCCAGACCGAGGTGAAGCAGCTGCTGCACCTCATGATCCATTCGCTGTATTCCAACAAGGAAATTTTCCTTCGCGAATTGATCTCGAACGCCTCTGACGCCGTCGACAAATTACGTTTCGAAGCCCTGTCCAAGCCGGAGTTGCTGGAAGGTGGCGCCGAACTGAAAATCCGTGTGAGCTTCGACAAGGACGCCAAGACCGTCACCCTCGAAGACAACGGTATCGGCATGAGCCGTGACGATGCGGTCACTCACCTGGGGACCATCGCCAAATCCGGCACCGCCGACTTCATGAAGAACCTGTCGGGCGACCAGAAGAAAGATTCGCACCTGATCGGCCAGTTCGGTGTGGGCTTCTACTCGGCCTTCATCGTCGCCGACAAGGTTGAAGTGTTCAGCCGTCGCGCCGGTCTCGATGCGAGCGAAGGCGTGCACTGGTCCTCCAAAGGTGAGGGCGAGTTTGAAATTGCCACCATCGAGAAGGCGGATCGCGGCACTCGCATTGTCTTGCACCTCAAGTCGGGTGAAGACGAGTTTGCTGACGGCTATCGCCTGCGCAATATCATCAAGAAGTACTCCGACCACATCGCTCTGCCGATCGAGCTGCCGAAAGAACAAGCAGCTGTCGAAGGTGAAGAGAAGCCTGCCCAGGAATGGGAAGTGGTCAACCGTGCCAGCGCCTTGTGGACCCGTCCTCGTACCGAAGTGAAGGACGAGGAATACCAGGAGTTCTACAAGCACATCGCCCACGATTACGAGAACCCACTGAGCTGGAGCCACAACAAGGTCGAAGGCAAGCTGGAATACAGCTCGTTGCTCTACGTGCCGGCCCGTGCTCCGTTCGACCTGTACCAGCGTGAAGCGCCGAAAGGCCTCAAGCTCTACGTGCAGCGTGTGTTCGTCATGGATCAGGCGGAGTCCTTCCTGCCGCTGTACCTGCGTTTCATCAAAGGCGTGGTCGATTCCAATGATCTGTCGCTGAACGTGTCGCGGGAAATCCTGCAGAAAGACCCGATCATCGATTCCATGAAGTCGGCGCTGACCAAGCGTGTGCTCGACATGCTGGAAAAACTGGCGAAGAACGAGCCTGAGAAGTACAAGGGCTTCTGGAAAAACTTCGGCCAGGTCATGAAGGAAGGTCCGGCTGAAGATTTCGCCAACAAGGAAAAAATCGCCGGCCTGCTGCGCTTTGCTTCCACCCAGGGTGAAGACGGCGAGCAAGTGGTATCCCTGGCCGAGTACCTGGCACGCGCCAAGGAAGGTCAGGACAAGATCTACTACCTGACCGGCGAAACCTACGCCCAGGTCAAGAACAGCCCGCACTTGGAAGTCTTCCGCAAGAAAGGCATCGAAGTGTTGCTGCTGACCGACCGTATCGATGAGTGGCTGATGAGCTACCTCAGCGAGTTCGACGGCAAGACCTTCGTCGATGTGGCCCGTGGTGACCTGGATCTGGGTAACCTGGACTCCGAAGAAGAGAAGAAAGAGGCCGAGGAAGTCGCGAAGGCCAAAGAAGGCCTGGTTGAGCGAATCAAGACTGCCCTGGGCGATACCGTCAGCGAAGTGCGGGTTTCCCACCGTCTGACCGACTCCCCTGCGATTCTGGCCATCGGCGAGCAGGACCTGGGCCTGCAGATGCGTCAGATCCTCGAGGCCAGCGGTCAGAAGGTTCCGGATTCCAAGCCGATCTTCGAATTCAACCCGGCTCACCCGCTGATCGGGAAGCTCGACGGCGAGCAGAGCGAAGAGCGTTTTGGCGACTTGTCGCACATCCTCTTCGACCAAGCAGCCTTGGCTGCTGGTGACAGCTTGAAAGACCCGGCAGCCTATGTGCGCCGACTGAACAAGCTGCTGGTTGAACTGTCGGTTTAACACCGTTGTAGAAAAACCCGCTTCGGCGGGTTTTTTCGTTCTCCTGCATCTCAACTGGAGTAAATGATGAGCCAAGTCACTGTGCGTTCCGTGGTCTATCAGATTGATGGCCAGTCTTATGAAAGCCGCCTGGCATTCGATGCCAGCCATAAGGGGCCGTTGCCAGGCCTGTTGAT
This sequence comes from Pseudomonas sp. MWU13-2517, assembly GCF_023242545.1. Taxonomy (NCBI): domain Bacteria; kingdom Pseudomonadati; phylum Pseudomonadota; class Gammaproteobacteria; order Pseudomonadales; family Pseudomonadaceae; genus Pseudomonas; species Pseudomonas sp. MWU13-2517. The sequence goes on from NZ_JALMFA010000002.1 coordinate 408,154, forward strand.
GGCGCCGAACTGGATGGGGGTGAGTGCGGGTGCTGAAGAGATCGCTAAAGCCGTTGCCGGCAAAGGCTACGTGGTCTTGATCGCTGACTTGTACGGGCAAGCCGTGCGTCCGTCGAACGGCGACGAAGCCGGCGCGGCGATGATGCCATTGAAGAATGATCGCCCGCTGCTGAACAAGCGCATGCAGGCGGCCCTTGAGCAACTGAAAGCGCAGACCGAAGCCGCGGTGGATACGTCGAAACTGGCGACTTTCGGTTTCTGCTTCGGTGGTTGCTGCTCCCTGGAGCTGGCACGCACTGGTGCGCCTTTGAAGGCGGCCGTGTCGTTCCACGGCACCCTCGATACGCCGAACCCAGCGGATGCGAAGAACATCAAGGGCTCGGTATTGGTGTTGCACGGTGCATCTGACCCGTTGGTGCCGAAAGAGCAGCTACCCGCGTTCGAAGATGAAATGAACGCGGCCGGGGTGGATTGGCAGCTGTTGAGCTACGGCGGCGCGGTGCATTCGTTCACCGACCCCCACGCCAATGTGCCGGGCAAGATGATGTACGACGCGAAGACCGCTGCCCGGGCTTTCCTGTCGATGCATAACCTGCTGGACGAAGTGTTCCAGCGGTAAATCTGCAGGGCTGTCCGACCTTGTCGGGGTGTGGGTACACACACAACTGCGGGGCGCGTACATATCCATTGCTGCGGTAACGGCGGCTAACCCGGCGTCCTGCCGGGTTATCCACGGATTCAAGCCTGCGTTCGGCCAGCGTGGTTTAACGGGGCGTCCAAGATCGAAAGCACGATCAAAAACGCAACGGCAAGCAGCGTATCAGGGCCGTCATTTGTATAAGCGCCCCGATGCCTACCTCACAGGCAATTCAATTCTCTCGGACTCCCCTGGCACTGTCGGCCAATCCCCGGCCGCCCAGCGCTGTCGAGCCTGTTCGATCCTCAACGGATCGCTCGCCACAAAATTCCAATTGATCCGCCGCGGCCCATCCAGCGGCGCGCCGCCAAACACCACCAGGTGGCATTCGGACTCGGCAGACAACGTCATCTCCTGGCCGCTCGGCAACACCGTCAGGCTGTGTACTTGCAGCGATTCGTCGTCGAGTTTCGCATCACCTTCCAGTACATACACCGCGCGCTCCTCGTGTTCATCCGGGATCAGCAAGGTGGTGGCTGTCTGCATCCTCACTTCGGCATACAAGGTTGGCGACAAGACGGGCACCGGCGAGTTGAGGCAGAAACCACTGCCGGCGATCAGGCGGATCTGTACACCCAGGTTGTCGCTCAATGGCAGGCTTGCCGCCGGGTGATGGCTGTAATGCCCCGGTCCGGTCTCGTGGTCCTTGGGCGAGGCCAACCACACTTGCAGACCATGCAGGCTGAATCCGCTGGCCTTGAGCGCCTCGGGCGTACGCTCGACGTGGGCAATCGCGCTGCCGGCGGTCATCCAGCTGACATCCCCGGCCTGTACCACTTGATCGGACCCCAGGCTGTCCTTGTGCTGCAACGCGCCTTCAAACAGGTAGGTGAGGGTCGACAGCCCGATGTGCGGGTGTTGGCGGATGTTCATGCCGCTGCCCGGCGCATAGTGCGTGAGCAACATATGGTCGAAAAACACAAAAGGCCCGACGCTGCGGCATTCCCTCGATGGCAGTGGGCGCAGGATGGGTTGGCCTTCGACATCTTCGGAGCGAGGGTGGATCACGGTGAGGGGGGTCATGGTGCATCCCAGTCTGAGCGGGTTGGATGGTGCTGAGCATAACCCGCTCGATGGGAGGTTGGCGCTATTGGCTGAAGGCGCCTTCCGACAACTGGGTGTCAATGTTGATCTCGGCGGTGGTCATCAACTTGTGCACCGGGCAGTGATCGGCCACGCGGTGCAGTTCATTGCGTTGCTCGTCGGTGAGTACGCCCTTGAGGGTGAGTTTGACGTTGAGCTGATATTTGCCCTTTTGCTCTTCACTGGCGTCGTGGGTGACTTCCACGGTGACGCCGGTGAGTGGGATGCCTTTTTTCTGCGCGTAAAGCTTGAGTGTCAGGGCTTTGCACGATGCCAAGGCTGCGTCGAAATAATCGTGGGGGGAGGGCGCCGAATTGTCGCCGCCCAGGCTTTTGGGCAGGTCGGTAAATAACTCGTGGTTATCGATGTTGAGGCTATGACGGAAGTTGTCGGTATTCAGTGTGTTTACGATAACGGGCATGGCAAACCTCACAGGGTCGCAGGATGAAGGACATGCAGTTATAGAGCATACGAGCACTTGAGTGTTCCGCGTTTTTTCCAGTCGGGCCTGACGTCGTGCCGGTAGGGCGTTTTACGAGGAAGGGAGCTTGCCCGCCAGAGTTTTTAGTCCCCCATAAAAAACACCCTGCGAAAGCGTAGCCTTCGCAGGGTGTGGGGGTGACCATCATCAGCCCCGATCAGTCGGGGCTTTTCATGTGATCAATGTGCGGGGCTTACTGACCCTGCCAGCGTTTCAGTACCAGGGTGGCATTGGTGCCACCGAAACCGAAGCTGTTGCTCATCACGGTGTCGATCTTGGCGTTTTCAACGGTCTTGGTCAGGATCGGCATATCGGCGACGACTGGGTCGATCTCGTCGATGTTGGCCGAGCCGGCCATGAAGTTGCCTTCCATCATCAGCAGGCAGTAAATCGCTTCGTGAACGCCGGCGGCGCCCAGGGAGTGACCGGACAGGCTCTTGGTAGAGCTGATGGCCGGGGCCTTGTCGCCGAATACCGCGCGCACGCCTTCCATTTCCTTGGCGTCGCCGACCGGAGTCGAAGTGCCGTGGGTGTTCAGGTAGTCGATTGGGGTGTCTACGGTGGACATGGCCATCTGCATGCAACGGATGGCGCCTTCACCGCTTGGGGCAACCATGTCGTAGCCGTCGGAAGTGGCGCCGTAACCGACGATTTCCGCGTAGATCTTCGCGCCACGGGCCAGAGCGTGTTCCAGCTCCTCGACCACCACCATGCCGCCACCGCCGGCGATGACGAAACCGTCACGCTTGGCGTCGTAGGCGCGGGAGGCTTTTTCCGGGGTTTCGTTGTACTGGGTGGACAGCGCGCCCATGGCGTCGAACAGGAACGACTGGCTCCAATGTTCTTCTTCACCGCCGCCGGCGAACACGATGTCCTGCTTGCCCAGCTGGATCTGCTCAACGGCAGTACCGATGCAGTGAGCACTGGTGGCGCAGGCGGACGAGATCGAGTAGTTCACGCCCTTGATCTGGAATGGCGTGGCCAGGCAGGCGGAAACGGTGCTGCCCATGGTCCGTGTGACACGGTACGGGCCAACGCGCTTCACGCCTTTTTCGCGCAGGATATCCAGCGCTTCCATCTGGTTCAGGGTCGATGCGCCGCCGGAGCCGGCGATCAGGCCGGTGCGTACGTTCGAAACCTGGTCTTCGCTGAGGCCCGAGTCGGCGATCGCGTCTTTCATGGCCAGGTAGGCGTAGGCGGCAGCGTGGCCGACGAAGCGATAGATCTTGCGATCGATCAGTTCTTCGAGAGGCAGGTCGATGGAGCCGGAAACCTGGCTACGCAGACCCATTTCGGCGTATTCCGGGTTGAAGCGGATGCCAGGGCGACTTGCACGCAGGTTAGCGGTGACGGTCTCTTTGTCATTGCCCAGGCAAGAAACAATGCCCAGACCAGTGATAACGACGCGGCGCATGCGGATAACCCTTAAAAGTTGTCAGTGGAAGTGAATACGCCGACCCGAAGGCCTTCGGCAGTATAGATCTCGCGTCCGTCGACAGTCACCGAACCGTCGGCGATGGCCAGGTTCAGCTTGCCCTTGAGGACGCGCTTGATTTGAATGTTGTAGGTGACTTTCTTGGCGGTCGGCAGGACCTGGCCAAAGAACTTCACTTCACCCGAACCCAGGGCGCGACCGCGGCCTGGCAAGCCTTGCCAGCCCAGGTAGAAGCCGACCAGTTGCCACATGGCATCGAGGCCCAGGCAGCCCGGCATGACCGGGTCACCTTCGAAGTGACAGGCGAAGAACCACAGGTCCGGGGTGATATCCAGCTCGGCGACCAATTCACCTTTGCCGTACTTGCCGCCCTCTTCGCTGATATGGGTGATGCGATCCACCATCAGCATGTTCGGGGCGGGCAGTTGCGCGTTACCTGGGCCGAACAGCTCACCGCGACTGCAGCGCAGCAGGTCTTCCCGAGTAAAGGCGTTTTGTTTGGTCATGCGAGCTCCTCAATAATCCCATGCGGCAGGGCAGGGTAAATCTTCCCGAACCGAATGAAGCGTTCATGCCTCATAGCGGCAGCCTACACATAGACTATTGCGTTGTAGTGAAAGTCACAGCGTCAAGGCACTCAATGTACACTTGTTCACTGAAATTTTAAACCGAGCCTGTTTATCAGCCCGTTTGGGTGCCTAAGACTGCCGCACTTTCGTGTTTCACGCCAGTCGCAGTTGGCTGATGGCGCGGCGCTATTGCACCCAGCGCTGCAGGATTTGCTGCAAATCCGTGCGTTTGAATGGCTTGGAGAGGTAATCGTTCATTCCGGCAGCCAGGCAGGCCTCCCTGTCGCCCTGCAAGGCGTTGGCCGTCAGGGCGATGATTGGCAGGTCGGCGCAGCCGGGCAACTGGCGAATCTGTCGGGTCGCCTCGTAGCCGTCGATCAGCGGCAAGCGGCAGTCCATCAGGATCGCGGTGAAGATCAGGCTCTCGGCACTGCGGATCGCCTCGGCGCCGTCGGTGGCCAGGCTGACTTCAAAACCCAGGCTGCGCAGCATGGCTTCGACCACGGTGCGGTTGACGGGGTTGTCCTCCACCAGCAACACATGTTGTCCGTCCCCGGCGCTGGCTTTGCCGTTGGCGTCAGGGGTGATCGCCGGCAGGCTTTTCTGATCGATGGCCAATGGAATTTCCAGGGTAAACACCGAGCCTCGGCCTTCCTCACTCTGGGCGCGCAAGGTGCCACCCATCCGTTCGGCCAGCGTACGGGCGATAGGCAAGCCAAGGCCGGTGCCGCCGTAACGCCTTGAAATGGAACTGTCGGCTTGCTGGAACGCGTCGAACATCATTTCCAGACGCTCGGGTGAGATCCCGATGCCGCTGTCGCGCACGGTGCAGGTGAACCACACCAATTCATGATCAAGGGTCTGCCAATGGGGTTCGACGGTCACGGTGCCGTGTTCGGTGAATTTCAGCGCGTTGCCGATCAGGTTCACCAGGATTTGCCGGATGCGCGTCGGGTCACCCTGCACCCGCAGCGAGTCCATGCCCGCAGGGATCGGCAGCTCCAATGCCAGGCCGCGCTGCTGGGCGCTGTGCTGGAAGGCCTGTGCGCAACTGCTGATCAGGTCTGCCAGGTTGAACGGGATATGTTCCAGCTCCAGCGCGGCGCGTTCAATGCGCGAGAAGTCGAGGATGTCGTTGATCACCTTGAGCAGGTGCTCGGTGGACTCGGAGGCCAGCGCCGCATACTCGGTCTGCTCCTCGGTCATTTCGGTGGTTTCCAGCAGTTGCAGCATGCCCAGCACACCGTTCATGGGGGTGCGCAATTCGTGGCTCATCATCGCCAGGAAGTCCGATTTGGCGTTGTTCGCACGCTCGGCCTCTTCGCGGGTCTGGATCAACTGCGCCATGGCCTGCTGTTGTTCGCGGCTGGCCTGGTTGAGGCCTTCGGCGAGGTTGTTGATATGGCGTGACAGGTCGCCCAGCTCGGAATCATCGACAATCGGCAGGGGGGTCTTGTATTCACCTTGCTGGATGGCTTTGACCGCGTGGCCCATGGCACTGATCGGCTGCGACAGACTGGCGGCCAGGCGTCGCGCAAGCAGGAAGGTAAACAGCAGGGCGAAGAGGGCGAGGATGCCGGCCTTGAACAGGATCTCCTGCTGACGCTGGCTGAAGGCATCGTTGGACATGCCGACGATCACCCGGCCAAGGTAATCCGCCCGTGGCGCCTTGGGTTCGTTGAGGTTGTCCTGGAAAAAGTCAGTGCCCAGCTGGATATGCTGCAGGCGGATCGGCGCCTGGAACACCTTCACCGACAGCGAGCGGTCGTGTTTTTCCGTCGGCTGCTCAACGTATACCAGGATGTTTTCGGCACTGTCCTGAATCTCCAGGAAACGCACATGGGGCGTGGCCAAGGTGGCGCGCAGCAGGCTGTCGAGCACGTCGTTGTTGCCGGAAATCACCCCGTACTCGGTCGCCGGCGCGAGCTGGTTGGCGATCAGTTGGCCGGTATGGTCCAGTTCCTGACGCAGGTCCTGGATACGCACGAAGGTAAAGAAACTGATCAACAGCAAGGTCAGCAGCAATGCCGGGCCCAAGGTGATGAGCTGGGTGCGGGTATGGATATCCCAGCGACGACGCAAGGTCATGGGCGTTTTTCTCCTTCGGCCAATCGGGCGGCGACGTCGGCTTCGTCAACCTGTTCGATGCCCAGTGAGCGCGCGACTTGCGGGTTGCCCACGACTTTGAAGTGTTCCGGATACAGCGAACGCGGCCAGTTGGCCGGTGAGTGGTCCAGCAATCGGTCAAGTACATCCAGCCAGTCGCTCTGGTCGCTGTAGGTGCTGGCCAGGCTGCCGGCCTTGACGAAGCCGGCGTTGGGCCCCACCAGCGGCAGTTGCTGGGCATAGCTGCTGAGCAACAGGTTTTTCACGGTTTTCGGGTTGTACAGTTGCGGGTCGTCGAGACCCAGCAGTACATCGCTGTTCTTGAACAGGTTCTGCAGTGGCCGGCTGTCATTAATGTTGTCCCAGAGCTGCGGCACGATCTCCAGGCCCATGGGCGCTGCGTACTGGGCCAATTCGCGGAGCAGGAATTCGCTGTCGATGCCGTAGAGCACGCCGATACGTCGTGCCTGGGGCAAAATATGGGCGATCAGATTCAACTGGCGCTCCAGGGGTGGGTCGCTCCACAACAGGCTAATTTTGGCCGGGTGAGTGGTGCCCAGGCGCTGCCGGGCTTGCAGGCGGCTGATACGCAGTACCAGGGTGGAAGGGCCCTGGGTGTCCTTGAGGCGCCAGTCGAGGCCAGGCAGGTCAAGCAGGATCAAGCGAGTTGCGGCGGGCAGCAGGTTCGGCGCCGGCATGTCTTTGAGCGGGGTGAAGGTCACGTTGTCTTCAGGGCGTTGCCGCGCCAGAGCCTGGGCGAACGCTTGAACCCCGGCACTGTCTTCGGCGGCGGTCAGCAGGATGTCGGCGCTCCAGGCCGGCGTTGTCAGCAGCAGGCACGCCAGCAGCAGGCCCAGGCCGCGTCGCCTCAGCCGTGAGAAGAAGAGGGTCATCCGTGACTGGTCGGCCATGTCAGAACTCCAGCTCCGCGCTGAAGTAGAGGACATGGCGACTGTCGTAGTTGTTATCGGCCCAGGTGGTGGGCTGGTTATCGAGGCGTTGTTGCAGCATGCCAGCCAGCTCCACGTTGGCTTTGCCCAGGGCAATGCGCTTGGCCACACGCAGGTCGACCCGTTCAAAGCGATATCGGTTGAGTGCGTCGTCGCCATAGTAGAACAGCGCGCTGGACCAGCCGTGGCCCCATTCACGCAGCCAGCCGGCCGAGCCGCTGTTACGTGCGGTTTGTGCCTCGTCGGAGGGGTTGCTGGCGCTGGCGTCGACGTAAGCATAGGTGAGCCGCAGGCGGTCGGCGTTGCTCATGCGCCAATCGAACTGTGACTCGGCACCGGTGAACCGCGAGCTGTTGGCGTTGCTGGCAATGTACTGGTTATTGCGCAGCGGTGAGCTGATCATGTCAGTGATTTCGTCGTAGAACAGTTTCACGTCGACATTCAGCCCGAGGTCGGCAAAGAAGCCGTTGTAGCCCAGCTCTCGCGAGCGCATCAACTCTTTATCGAGGTTGCCCGGGCCGCGCGTCACCACAAAATATTGCCCGGAATTCTGCCCATAGGCCGGGGCGCTCAGGTTGGTGACGCGGTAGCTCCAGTTGACGTTGTTCTCGAACATGTCCGGCGAGCGGATCGCTTCGGAGTACACCGCTCGCAGGCCGTGGCGCGGGTTGATCAGGTAGTTGACCGCCACCCGGGGCGTCAGCGAGTTGCCGCTCAAGTGAGTGTCTTCATACATTGCTCCACCTTGCAGCAGCCAGTGTTCGCTGGCGCGCCACTCCAGATGACCGAACAGGCGCCAGGTGGTGTCGTCCAGGGTGCCGTTGAAATAGGTGTCGGAGTCGGCACGGTCGTAGCGATAGTTGATGCCGCTGACCAGGCGCAGGGTGTCGGACAGGCTCAAGGTGTCCTGAATCTCCAGGTCATAGCGGCTTTCCCGGGTGCTCTGGTCGATATCCCCGCACACGCTCTGGTTGGCGCCATTGCGCCACTGGTCCAGCACCTGATTGCCCAAGGCTTGTTCGGCAGCGCTGCCAGGTGGCGCAGTGCCCTGGCTGAAAGTGTCCATGTGCCGCGCCAAGAGTTCGGCATAGTCGGGGTTGAGCTGCCATAGCTGGGTCAGCTCAGGGCTGAACGACACCTTGGCATCGCAGGCCTTCCAGATCTGCTGGCGGTCCCACTGCTGGGCGGATCCCTGGATGTACAGGCTGTGTTCGGGATTGAAATCGAAGTTCCAGCGCAATGAGGTGGCGTAGTCCTTGGCTGTGACGTCGGAATTGGTACCGCCTTCAGTAATCCCGGCGAATACCGGGGCGTAGGTATAGGGACGCTGGTTGGTCCCTTCCTTGGCATTCAATTGCCAGTCGATGCTTTGCTGGGCGTTCAGGGTCTGGCTCACGGCCAGGCTGAAGCGGCTGAGGCGGCGGCTGTCACGGCGATCGGCACCGGCGGCATCGCTGTCAAATCCATTATCCTGTTGCCCGGACAACGACAGGCGCAGGTCGCCGGTCTCCCATCCGACGCCCTGGCTGGCGTAGAAATCGTCGATCCCGCGTGCGCCTCGGATGACTTTCACCCGTGAACCGTGGCTGTTGGCCGGTGAGCGCGTGAGGATGTTGACCACGGCCATCAGCGCATTGGCACCATAGCTGACGGTGTTGGGGCCGCGGAACACCTCGATACGCTCGATGTCTTCCATCGCTACCGGGATATCGCTCCAGTCCACGGTGGCAAGGCCGGCGCGGTACACCGAACGCCCGTCGATCAACACCTGCATGCGCCGTGCATCACGGGCGCTGGTGCCGTGGTAGTTCACCGCCGCCTGGTTGCCGGTGGTATAGCCGACCATCATCCCGGGTACCAGACGCAGCAATTCGGCGAGGTCCCGTGCACCGCTGGCCTTGATCAGCTCGCTGTCGATCACCGTCATGCTGCCGGGTACGGCGGCGGCTGATTGTTTAAGGCGCGTGGCGGTCAATACCTGCGGCAGCGGCTGGCTGTCCAGGAATAGATCGTCGGCCAGCGCAGGGGCGCTGCACAACAGCATCAACAACAGGGATGAGCGAGGAGGAGGGCCCAGATACACGGCACGGCCTTGATAATGACGAATAGCCGCCCATGTTAACTGAGGTGGGGCCATTTGCCAGTCGTCGAACTCGCAATTACTTCACGTACATGTGGCATTTTCCGACAAGCATGTGAATTGACGCGGGGGCTGGCCGCAAGCGGGTCGCTCCGTATAATGCCGCTATCGCCACTGGTATGGATTAACGGATTGCATATGACTGAACAGCGCCCTATTGCGGTCCTGGGAGGCGGAAGTTTTGGTACCGCCGTGGCTAACCTGCTGGCTGAAAACGGCCATGCGGTGCGCCAGTGGATGCGCGATCCCGAGCAGGCCGAAGCTATTCGCGTGCATCGGGAAAACCCCCGTTACCTTAAAGGCATCAAGATTCATCCGGCGGTGGAGCCGGTCACGGACCTGCTGGAAACCCTCACCGCCTGCGACCTGTGCTTCGTCGCGCTGCCCTCGAGCGCCTTGCGCTCGGTACTGGCACCCCATGCCGAACGCTTGGCGGGCAAGCTGCTGGTCAGCTTGACCAAGGGTATCGAGGCGCACACCTTCAAGCTGATGAGCGAAATCCTCGAAGAGATCGCTCCCCAGGCGCGCATCGGCGTGCTGTCCGGGCCGAACCTGGCGCGGGAAGTCGCCGAGCATGCGCTGACCGCCACCGTGGTCGCCAGTGAAGACGAAGCGTTGTGCGAGCGCGTGCAGGCCGTGCTGCATGGCCGTACGTTCCGCGTTTATGCCAGTGGCGATCGCTTTGGCGTCGAGCTGGGCGGTGCGCTTAAAAACGTCTACGCGATTATCGCAGGCATGGCGGTCGCTTTGGGCATGGGCGAGAACACCAAAAGCATGCTGATTACCCGTGCACTGGCCGAGATGACCCGCTTCGCGGTGAACCAGGGCGCCAACCCGATGACGTTCCTGGGCCTGGCCGGCGTAGGGGACTTGATCGTCACCTGCTCGTCGCCCAAAAGCCGTAACTATCAGGTCGGTTTTGCCTTGGGCCAGGGCCTGAGCCTGGAGGATGCCGTTACGCGCCTGGGCGAAGTGGCCGAGGGCGTCAACACGCTCAAAGTGCTGAAGGCCAAGGCCCAGGAAGTCGGCGTGTACATGCCGCTGGTCGCGGGGCTGCATGCGATCCTGTTTGAAGGGCGCACCTTGAACCAGGTGATCGAGCTGCTGATGCGGGCTGAGCCGAAAACCGATGTCGACTTTATTTCCACCAGTGGTTTCAACTGAGGAACGCGTCATGAACGATCCGAAAGAAGTGCCCAAGTACGAGTCCATCGTCCTGCGTATTGTGTGGATGCTGGTGTTTGCCCTGGTGTGGCAGGTGGCGCAATTCCTGCTCGGCGCGCTGGTGCTGGTGCAACTGATCTATCGCCTGGTCTACAGCGCGCCGAACCTGGGCCTGATGAACTTCGGTGACAGCCTCAGTCAGTTCCTGGCGCAGATCGGCCGTTTCGGCAGCTTCCATACCGAGCAGAAGCCCTGGCCATTCGCTGATTGGCCGACGCCGCGCGCTCCGGAAGGCGAGGCCGCCCACAGCGTGCCGCCGGCGCCGCATCCGGTGCGTGATGAAGAGCCCAAACTGTGAAACTGTGGATCTTGCGGCACGGTGAGGCCGAAGGGTTTGCGCGCACCGACGCCGAGCGCAACCTCACCGAGCATGGTCGCGCCGAAGTGTTGCGCAGCGCTGCGCACCTGATCGGCCAGCCCCTCGGCGCGATCATCGCCAGCCCTTATGTGCGGGCGCAGCAGACAGCGCTGCTGGTTCGCGACGCGTTGGGTTTCACGCCCGATATCCGCACGGTGCCGTGGCTGACACCCGAAGGCAACCCGCTGCAGGTGTTGGAAAAACTCGACACCGAGGACAACGTGCTGCTGGTCAGTCACCAGCCTTTGGTGGGTTGCCTGATCAGCTTTTTGCAGCATGGCCATCAGCGCCAACCGCAACCGATGCACACCGCCAGCCTGGCGGAGCTGGAGGGTGATTTTCCGCTGGCGGGGCTGATGAGCCTGGTCAGCGTGAAGAACCCGTAGGAAAAGTGATCGCTGCTGTGTGTGCTATATAGCCAACCAAGCAAGTGCTTGGTTGGCTATCATCGGATCACATAAAGGAGCGCGTCCCATGCCCGTCGCTTTTCGTTTGCCGTTGCAGGTCTTCTTCGAACGTGAAGCGCGGCATCCGCGCAAACCCTTTCTTGTGCAGCCCATCGGTGGGGGCGAGGTGCAGACCCTCACCTGGGGCGACGTCGGCCATCAGGCCCGTTGCGCCGCGCAGTGGCTGCGTGCTCGGCAACTGCCCCCGGGCTCGCATATCGCGCTGATCTCGAAAAACTGTGCGCACTGGATCATCGCCGACCTGGCGATCTGGATGGCCGGGCATGTCTCGGTCCCGTTATACCCCAACCTCACCGCCGACTCCGTTGCCCATGTGCTGACCCATTCCGAGGCGGCGCTGGCGCTGATCGGCAAGTTGGATGACTGGCCGGCCATGGCGCCCGGCATCCCGGCCGGGTTGTCGACCATCCGTCTGCCGCTGGGCCCGGCCGGCGACTTCGATTTCACTTGGGCCGACCTGCAGGCCTGCTCACCCATTCAGGATAACCCCGAGGCCGAAGCCTCCAGCCTGGCCACTATCGTCTACACCTCCGGCACCACTGGGTTGCCCAAGGGCGTGATGCAAACATTCGGCGCCCTGGGCTTTGCCGCCACCCGAGGCACCGAGTTGTTTGGCCTGGGGGAGGGCGACCGGCTGCTGTCGTACCTGCCGTTGTGCCATGTGGCAGAGCGGATGTTCGTCGAGCTGGCGTCGATCTATACCGGGCAAACGGTGTTTTTCGCTGAAAGCCTCGATACCTTTCTGACTGACCTGCGCCGGGCGCGGCCGACGGCGTTGTTCGGGGTCCCACGGATCTGGACCAAACTGCAGATGGGCGTGTACGCAAAGGTCTCGCAAAAGCGCCTGGACAGGCTGTTGCGCCTGCCGTTTATTGGTCGGCATGTGGGCCGCAAGGTGCTCGCGGGGTTGGGCCTGGACGCGCTGCGTATTGCGTTATCCGGCGCAGCGCCGGTGCCTGAGGCCCTGCTGCGCTGGTATCAGCGTCTGGGGCTGGATGTGCTGGAGGTGTATGGCATGACTGAAAGCTGTGGCTATTCCCATGTGTGCCGCCCCGGGCAACAGACGCTTGGCTGGATCGGCCTGCCATGCCCGGGGGTGGAAGTGCGCATCGACCCGTTGGGCGAAGTGCAGGTGCGCAGCGGCGCGACCATGCTCGGCTACTTCAAGGACCCGCAGAAAACCGCTGAGACCCTCACCGATGACGGGTTCCTGCGCACGGGTGACAAGGGGTTACAGGATGCGGCCGGCCGCCTGCGCCTGACCGGGCGGCTCAAGGAAATCTTCAAGACCAGCAAGGGCAAGTACGTGGCCCCGGCGCCGATTGAAAACCGCCTGGCCGAACATGCGCGCATCGAGCAGGTGTGCGTGGTCGGCGAAGGGCTGAGCGCGCCGATAGGTTTATGCGTGCTGGCGGCGGGCGAGGACCGGCAGGCACTGAGGGGAGATCTGGAGTGCTGGCTGGAACAGGTCAACCAGGCGCTGGATAAGCATGAGCGTCTGCGCCAGCTGGTGGTGGTCAAAGACAGTTGGGCGGTAGAAAACGGTTTTCTGACCCCGACCCTGAAGATAAAACGCAATGTGATCGAATCGACCTATGGCGCTCAACTGCATGCCTGGAGCGAGCGCAGTGAGTCCATTCTGTGGCAGGATTAGGGGCGTAATAAAATCAATAAGGATACCCCCATGAGCTTGTGGCGCACCCAACCCAATATCGAGCAACTCAACGCCATTCAGAAAAACACCATCGGTGAATTGCTGGATATTCGTTTCGAAAGTTTCGACGACGAGTCACTCACTGCCAGCATGGTGGTCGATCACCGGACTCATCAGCCTTATGGTCTGCTGCACGGCGGCGCATCGGTGGTGCTGGCGGAGAGTATCGGTTCCATGGCGGCGTACCTGTGCATCGATCCGAGCAAATTCTATTGCGTGGGCCTGGAGATCAATGCCAACCACTTGCGTGGCGTGCGCAGCGGGCGCGTGACGGCGGTGGCGCGGGCGATCCATATCGGCCGTACCACTCAGGTATGGGACATCCGCCTGACTGCCGATGACGGCAAGACCAACTGCGTCTCGCGCCTGACCATGGCTGTGGTGCCGCTGGGCGAGAACCCGCCCGTGCGATAGGCATGGCGTGAGTGTCATCATTCCTGGCAGTTACAGTCATTGCTGTACGGCGTGGGGCTGGTGACAATCCACCTCTGTTTCTGTAGATGAGTCCGGTATGTCGCAACACGTATTTTTTGCCCACGCCAATGGCTTCCCTTCGGCCACCTACGGCAAGTTGTTTGCCGCGCTGGCCCCGGAATACGAGGTGGCTCATTTGCCGCAGCACGGTCACGACCCGCGGTTTCCGGTGGATGATAATTGGCGCAACCTGGTGGATGAGTTGATCCACCATCTGGAGCTGCAGTCGGAGCCGGTGTGGGGCGTCGGGCACTCCCTCGGTGGCGTGTTGCATCTGCACGCGGCCATGCGTTGTCCGCAGTTATATCGCGGTGTGGTGATGCTGGATTCGCCGGTGCTGACCCGTGCCGACCGCTGGGTGATCCGCGCCGCCAAACGCTTTGGTTTTATCGACCGCCTGACCCCGGCCGGGCGCACCCTGGGCCGGCGTGAAGAGTTCGCCGACCTGGAGGCCGCGCGGAGCTACTTCGCCGGCAAAACCCTGTTTCGCGGGTTCGACCCCGAATGTTTTGATGCTTATCTGCAACATGGCCTGCAACAGGTAGGCGATCGCCTGCGCCTGCGCTTCGACCCTGCCACCGAAATCAGTATTTATCGTGGCGTACCGCACACCAGCCCGGGCCAGGTGCGGCAGTTGAAAGTGCCGCTGGCGGTGGTACGTGGGCGCCAGAGCCGGGTAGTGATGCGGCACCATGCCAGCGGCGTAGGCCGCCTGCCTATGGGCGAAATGCTCACGATGCCCGGCGGGCATATGTTTCCCCTTGAACGTCCGCAGGACACCGCGACCTTGATCAAGAACCTGTTCTCCCGCTGGGAAGCTCGCGAGCGCAGCTGCGCATGAGTACGCCGGTCGAAGAAGTGCGCCTCAGCTTGCCGCACATCGAGTTGGCGGCGCACCTTTCCGGGCCCGAAGACGGCCTGCCGGTGATCGCCCTGCATGGCTGGCTGGACAACGCCAACAGCTTTGCGCGGCTGGCGCCGAAACTGCAGGGCGTACGCATGGTCGCGCTGGATATGGCGGGGCATGGGCATTCGGCGCATCGTCCTGCGGGGGCCGGTTATGCCTTGTGGGATTACGTCTTCGATGTGCTGCAAGTCGCCGAACAACTGGGTTGGAAACGTTTTGCATTACTTGGCCATTCCCTCGGCGCGATCGTCTCGCTGGTGTTGGCGGGCGCTTTGCCGGAGCGGGTGACTCACCTTGGATTGATCGACGGTGTGATCCCGCCGACCGCCGCCGGTGAGAGCGCCGCCGAGCGATTGGGCATGGCCTTGCAGGCGCAATTGAACCTGCAGGACAAGCGCAAGCCGGTCTACAGCACCCTTGATCGAGCGGTGGAAGCGCGGATGAAAGGTGTGGTCGCGGTCAGTCGCGAAGCCGCCGAACTGCTGGCCCAGCGCGGTTTGATGCCCGTGCCGGACGGTTACACCTGGCGCACCGACAGTCGACTGACCCTGGCCTCACCGATTCGCCTGACCGATGAACAGGCGATGGCTTTTGTGCGGCGTGTGGCGTGTCCTACACAGCTGGTGGTCGCGGCGGATGGCATGTTGGCGAAACATTCCGAATTGCTTTCTCAGCTACCCTTCACAGTGACCACGCTGCCCGGCGGCCATCATTTACACCTGAATGACGAGCCCGGCGCTGTTCTTGTTGCAGACTGTTTCAATCGGTTCTTCTCCACGCCTTGACTTGGCGGGGTCAACTGCCGAGGCTGGGCGGATTGAAAGGGAGTCAACCATGAACCATCTTGAAACTGCTGCAACCTCCAATGGCCAGGGCTCAATCATCCGATGAGCCTGCGTGAAGGCTGTATACGTGCCCTCGGGCTGTGCTGTTTCAGCCCTTTGGTGTTCGCCGCCGATGTGCCGGGCAGTCAGGATCTGCCAGCAGTGTCCCGCCAGGTCGACGCGCAGATCGTCGATTACCGCCCCGCTGAAGCCAAGGAGCGCATCTACCCCATGGGGGCAATCCGCAAGATCAGCGGCCAGTTGCGCTACGAGGGCCAAGCCACAGCGCGCGGCCAAGCCACTGCGATTACCTATGAGTTGCCCGCCGAGCACACGTCCAGCGCCGCGTTTACCGCGACCCGCGAAGCGTTGCAGGCCAAAGGCGCGCAGCTGTTGTTCTGGTGCCAGGCCCGTGATTGCGGCGAAAGCAGCCTGTGGGCCAATGAAGTATTCGGCAACGCCAAGCTGGTCGGTGCCGATGGCCAGCAGGAATACCTGTTGTTGCGTCTGGCCGCGCCGCAGGACAATTCCCTGGTGGCGCTTTACGGCATCACCCGTGGCAACCGCCGTGCCTACCTGCATGTGGAACAGTTGGATGCCAACGCTCCCCTGGGTGACTTGCTGCCCACGTCGGCGACCTTGCTTCGCGAACTGAAAAGCACCGGCGAGTTGGATTTCCCGGCCTTGGGCGGGGATCCCGATCCCGCCTGGATGACCTTGATCTCCCGTGGCTTGAACCTGGACGCCACGTTGCGTGTCAGTCTGACCGGGCCCACGGCCGAAGCCTGGCGTCAGGGCCTGATCGACAGCGGTGTGCGCGCCGCGCGCATGGAAACCGGCAGCGGTGACGCCAAGGGTTTGCACCTGCATCTGATACGCTGACCGTAACCAGGCGAACGGACCCGCGCCGTTCGCCTAAGCTCTCTTCCTACAGCCTTATTTTCGAGATACCCAATGCCCAATAATGATCGCCTGCTGGTGCAAATCCTGCTGCTGGTGCTGTTTGGTGCCAGCTTCTGGGTGATGGCGCCATTCTGGTCGGCGCTGTTCTGGGGCGCGGTGCTGGCGTTTGCCAGTTGGCCGCTGATGCGTTTGCTCACCCGCTGGCTGGGAGGGCGGGAATCCCTGGCCGCGGGCATCCTGACCTTGGGCTGGATGCTGCTGGTGGCGGTGCCGCTGGTATGGTTGGGTTTCAATCTGGCCGATCATGTGCGTGATGCCGTGGGCCTGATCAAGGATATCCAGGTCGATGGCCTGCCGGCTGCGCCGACTTGGCTGAGTTCGATCCCCTTTGTCGGCGAGCGCCTGGTGACGACGTGGGACAGTATCGACCAGCAGGGTGCGGCGCTGATGGTCAGCATCAAGCCTTACCTGGGCCAGGTCGGCAACTGGCTGCTGGCGCGCAGCGCGCAGATCGGCGGCGGCATCCTTGAGCTGACCCTGAGCCTGGTGTTCGTGTTCTTCTTTTACCGTGATGGGCCACGGTTGGCGGTGTTCGTGCATCGTCTGTTGGAACGTTTGATCGGCGAGCGGGCCGGCTACTACATCGAACTGGTGGCGGGCACCGTGCAACGGGTGGTCAACGGCGTGATCGGTACCGCGGCGGCCCAGGCCCTGCTGGCACTGATCGGTTTCCTGATCGCCGGCGTGCCTGGAGCACTGGTGCTGGGCATCGTCACGTTCCTGCTCAGCCTGATTCCCATGGGGCCGCCGTTGGTGTGGATTCCGGCTACGGCCTGGCTGGCCTGGAAGGGCGATTACACCTACGCGGTGTTCCTCGGTGTGTGGGGCACGTTCATCATCAGCGGCGTAGACAACGTACTCAAGCCGTACCTGATCAGCCGGGGTGGCAACCTGCCGCTGGTGATCGTGCTGCTGGGTGTTTTCGGCGGCTTGATTGCGTTTGGTTTCATCGGTTTGTTTATCGGCCCGACCTTATTGGCGGTGGCCTACAGCCTGCTGACGGATTGGAGCGCGACCCAGGCTCAGGGGCGCCGTGAAGATAACCGGCTTTAAACCCTCGGCAACCACATCACGGCGGTCAAGCCACCGCCTGGCGTGTCTTCCAGGCTGAGGTGGCCGCCGAGACGTTCCACCGCTTCCCTGGCAATCGTCATACCCAGGCCGACCCCGCCGGAGTTGCGGTTGCGTGAGCCCTCCAGGCGAAAGAACGGTTCGAATACCGCCTCGCGCTTATCGGCTGCAATCCCGGGGCCGTGGTCGATCACACGGATCACCAGGGCCTCGCGGCTGTCCGCCAACTCCACGCGTGCGGTGCCGGCATAGCGCAGGGCGTTGTCGATCAGGTTGTTGAGGCATGAACGCAGGGCCATTGGCTGTACCTGCAAGGGCGCACAGGTGCCGGCGAACTGCACGTCGGAGCCTTGATCCTGGGCGTTTTCGCTGAGGGATTCGACCAGTGCCTGGACGTCGAGCCAATGCCGGGTTTCGCTGGTACGTTGTTCGTGCAGGTAGCTCAGGGTGGCGTCGAGCATGCCGATCATGTCGTCCAGGTCCTGGCGCATCTGACCTTGCAGTTTGGTGTCTTCGATCTGTTCCAGGCGCAGTTTGAGGCGTGACAACGGGGTGCGCAGGTCATGGGAGACCGCAGCGAGCATGCGCGCGCGTTGACTGACCTGCTCGCGGATGCGTTTTTGCATCATGTTGAAGGTCGATGCGGCCTGGCGTGCCTCGCGTGGCCCGGACTCGTTGAGAGGCGGGCTGTCGAGGTCGACGCTCAAGCGTTCGGCCGCCGCGCTCAGGCGCTGGATCGGCCGGCTCAGCAGCTTGGCACCGTACCAGGCGGCAATGATCAGCGAGATGAACTGGAACGTCAGCGGCACCACCGGGCCACCGAACCAGGGGCGATGGTGTTTGGGCAGAGGCTTCATCGTGCCGTCCGGCTGTTCGACGAAGGTTTCCTGGGGCGGCGGTGGCGGCGGGCCGTAGTGGTGAAACCAGAAGAAGGCCAGCACATGCGCCAGTACAATAGCCACCAGCAATACACCGAACAGCCTGCCGAACAACGTATTGAAGGTGGCGCGCATCAACCGATATCCCGAGCGTCGAAGAGATAACCTTCGCCCCGTACGGTTTTGATCAGTTGCGGGGCTTTCGGGTCATCCCCGAGTTTTTGCCGCAGGCGCGAGACCAGCAGGTCGATGCTGCGGTCAAAGGCTTCGATGGAACGTCCGCGGGCGGCGTCCAGCAATTGTTCGCGGCTGAGCACACGGCGCGGGCGTTCGATAAATACCCACAGCAGCCGGAACTCGGCGTTGGACAGTGGCACCACCAAGCCATCGTCGGCCACCAGTTGCCGCAACACGCTGTTCAGTCGCCAATTGTCAAAGCGGATGTTGGCGCGTTGCTCGGTGCGGTCATCCCGTACACGACGCAGGATGGTCTGGATGCGCGCCACCAGTTCCCGCGGCTCGAACGGTTTGGACATATAGTCGTCGGCGCCCAGTTCCAGGCCGATGATGCGGTCGGTAGGCTCGCAGCGAGCAGTGAGCATCAGGATCGGGATATCCGATTCGGCGCGCAGCCAGCGACACAGCGACAGGCCGTCTTCACCCGGCAGCATCAGGTCGAGCACGACCACGTCAAAGGTTTCGGCCTGCATGGCCTGGCGCATGGCACTGCCGTCGGTCACGCCGATGGCGAGAATATTGAAGCGCGCCAGGTAATCGATCAGCAGTTCACGAATCGGCACGTCATCATCGACGATCAGCGCACGGGTGCTCCAGCGCTTGTCTTCGGCGATCACCGCGCCTTTTTGCTCTTCATTTACAGAGACGGTAGGGGTATGCATGGGTGCGATCATCTGCCTGGTTAGTGCTGTCAGCATAGGCGCCCAGCTCCATGGCTGGAAGTGCTGGACGGGCGGTCATGTGGGCGAGGCTAGTCGTGGGGCGTGTAGGGGGCATGTCGGGAATGTATCGGGTTCGACATAATCACGCCGAATGCCGGGAAATGGACGGCTGATCAGTATTTACCGATCATCGGATCCCGCAAAGGCGCCGCTTGCGCTACAATCCGCGCCGATTTCGACTTGCCTGAGAGCCCATTCCAATGTCCGTCTGCCAGACTCCTATCATCGTCGCCCTGGATTACCCCACCCGTGACGCCGCACTGAAGCTGGCTGACCAGTTGGACCCGAAGCTTTGCCGGGTCAAGGTCGGCAAGGAGCTGTTCACCAGTTGCGCCGCGGAAATTGTCGGCACACTGCGTGACAAAGGGTTCGAAGTGTTCCTCGACCTGAAATTCCACGACATCCCCAACACGACCGCGATGGCGGTCAAGGCCGCTGCGGAAATGGGCGTGTGGATGGTCAATGTGCACTGCTCCGGCGGCCTGCGCATGATGACGGCCTGCCGTGAAGTGCTGGAACAGCGCAGCGGCCCCAAGCCACTGTTGATCGGTGTGACCGTGCTGACCAGCATGGAGCGCGAAGACCTAGCCGGTATCGGCCTGGATATCGAGCCTCAGGAGCAGGTTCTGCGTCTGGCCGCCTTGGCGCAGAAGGCTGGCCTGGACGGTCTGGTCTGTTCGGCGCTGGAAGCCCAGGCCCTGAAGACCGCGCACCCATCGCTGCAACTGGTCACTCCAGGGATTCGCCCGGCGGGCAGTGCCCAGGACGACCAGCGCCGTATCCTGACCCCACGTCAGGCTCTGGATGCGGGTTCCGACTACTTGGTGATCGGTCGTCCGATCAGCCAGGCGGCTGATCCGGCCAAGGCGTTGGCGGCGGTGGTTGCCGAGATCGCCTGATAGACCCCTGCAGGAGCAAGCTTGCTCGCGAAGGCCGCTGACGATAACGCGGGCCTTCTGATGAACGCAGTGCCTTTGCGTTTTTCGCGAGCAAGCTGGCTCCTACACCTTCAGTACCAACTTCCCAAAGTTCTCACCGTTGAACAGCTTCATCAGCGTCTCCGGGAACGTCTCCAGCCCCTCCACGATATCTTCCTTGCTCTTGAGCTTGCCCTGCGCCATCCAACCGCCCATTTCTTGTCCGGCGGCGGCAAAGTTGGCCGCGTGATCCATCACCACAAAACCCTCCATGCGCGCGCGGTTGACCAGCAATGACAGGTAATTGGCCGGGCCTTTCACCGCTTCCTTGTTGTTGTACTGGCTGATCGCACCGCAGATCACCACGCGGGCCTTCAATGCCAGGCGGCTGAGCACGGCGTCGAGAATGTCGCCGCCAACGTTATCGAAATACACATCCACCCCTTTGGGGCACTCGCGCTTGAGCGCGGCGGGCACGTCTTCGTTTTTGTAGTCGATTGCTGCGTCGAAGCTCAGTTCATCCACCAGGAATTTGCACTTGTCGGCACCGCCGGCAATGCCTACCACGCGACAGCCTTTGAGCTTGGCAATCTGCCCGGCAATGCTGCCAACCGCACCGGCCGCGCCGGAGATCACCACCGTTTCGCCGGCCTTGGGCGCGCCGGTGTCCAGCAAGGCGAAGTAGGCGGTCATGCCGGTCATGCCGAGGGCCGAGAGGTAGCGGGGCAGAGGGGCGAGTGTCGGATCGACTTTGTAGAAGCCACGCGGTTCGCCAAGGAAATAATCCTGCACCCCCAGGGCACCATTCACGTAGTCCCCCACCGCGAATTTCGGGTTGTTCGAAGCAGTCACCTTGCCTACGCCCAGCGCCCGCATTACTTCGCCGATACCGACGGGCGGAATGTAGGACTTGCCTTCGTTCATCCAGCCACGCATCGCCGGGTCCAGGGACAGGTACTCATTGCGCACCAACACTTGCCCGTCTTCAGGCGTGCCTACTGGCACTTCCTGGTAGGTGAAGGTGTCTCGCGTGGCGGCACCGACCGGACGTTTGGCGAGCAGGAATTGGCGGTTGGTCTGGGCAGTCATGACAAGCACTCTTTAGAAATGAACCTTGAGTGATAGACCCTCAATGGCCAGTGAGCAAGGTTGTCCGAGTGGCGCGAATGCACGGCGATAGGCATGGCTGATAGTCAGCCTGGGTCAAGTATCACTGTCATTCATGCAGCGCCAACCGGCCTTCTGATAGTGCTGACGCGTCGCACAGGGCGTTGGCTAGACTCGAGCCACCGCTATTTCTCCCAAAGGACATCCTCATGAGCATGACGTTTTCCGGCCAAGTCGCCCTGGTGACCGGCGCCGCCGCCGGTATTGGCCGCGCCACCGCACTGGCGTTCGCCGCCGAAGGCTTGAAAGTCGTGGTTGCGGACCTCGACGTGGACGGCGGTGAGGGCACCGTCGCGTTGATCCGTCAGGCCGGTGGCGAGGCGCTGTTCGTGCGTTGCAACGTCACCCTGGAAACCGATGTGCAGCAATTGATGGCAGAGACCGTCGCCGCCTATGGCCGCCTGGATTATGCCTTCAACAACGCCGGGATCGAGATCGAGAAGGGCAAGCTGGCGGACGGCAGTCTGGACGAGTTCGACGCCATCATGGGGGTCAACGTCAAGGGCGTCTGGCTGTGCATGAAGTATCAATTGCCGTTGTTGCTGGCGCAGGGCGGCGGGGCGATCGTCAACACTGCATCGGTCGCGGGGTTGGGGGCGGCCCCTAAGATGAGCATCTATGCCGCGTCCAAGCATGCGGTCATCGGCCTGACCAAGTCGGCCGCGATCGAGTATGCGAAAAAGAAAATCCGCGTCAACGCCGTGTGCCCGGCGGTGATCGATACCGACATGTTCCGCCGTGCCTACGAAGCGGACCCGCGTAAGGCAGAGTTCGCTGCCGCCATGCACCCGGTCGGGCGCATTGGCAAGGTCGAGGAAATCGCCAGCGCGGTGTTGTACCTATGCAGCGACGGTGCTGCCTTCACCACGGGCCAGGCATTGGCGGTGGACGGTGGTGCAACCGCAATCTAGGAATCCATGCGAGCCGGTACTCGAAAAGGTTTGATGGGGTGTGAGGTTTTTCCAGGGCTGGCAAATGGCCTTGGCTGAATGTGTGTCATAAGGTAAATAAGTCAATAAAATCAATACTTTAATAAGAATGCATGGCAAGGCAAAGAGGGCTTCTGTGCTTAACTGTTTTGGGTTGAATAACAGACAGTTGAAGTGAGTGGCGCATGGATTTAGGGATCGATCGACAAGCCCTTGTACCGGTGGTGCAGCAAATCGTCAGCGCGGTGACGGAATGGATTCGCAGAAGTGGAGTAACGCCCGGCACTCGATTACCGTCTATCCGGCAGTTGGCCCTCGATAATCTGCTGAGCCAGTCCAGCGTGGTCGAGGCATTCGATCGGCTGGTGGCCCAGGGGCTGTTGGTCTCGAAGCAGGGCTCGGGATTCGTGGTGGCCCCGCCTGCGGTCTTGCATGAAAACCATTGGTATGAAGGTGCGGAGCTAGGCTGGGGCGCCTTTACCGACGGACCGCTGGGTGAGTTGAAACTGGGGTGTGGCTGGCTACCGGACACCTGGCGCGAAAGCGATGACATCACTTATGCGGTACGTGAAGTCAGCCGTATCGACACCCATGGCCTGTTCAATCACACCCCGCCCCTGGGGCTGCCGGCGCTGCGTGAGCAACTGCTCAAGCGCCTGACCCGGATCCAGGTCGCCAGCAGCCTTGACCGTATTCTCACCACCGATGGTGCCAGCCATGCCCAGGACCTGCTCATACGCACCTTGTTGAAGGCGGGTGATACGGTGGTGGTCGAGACGCCGGGTTATGGCAACCTTTATCGTCAGTTGGCGTTCCATGGCGTTACGCTGCTGGAAGTGCCACGCACCCACGGCGGCCCGGATATCCCGGTGCTGGAAGCGCTGCTGCGTAACCATCGGCCCAAGTGCCTGTTCATCAACAGCCTGTATCACAATCCTACCGGTACCAGCCTGTGCCGTGAGGTTGCCGAGCGCTTGCTGCAATTGGCGTGCAGCGGCGATTTCCTGATCATCGAGGAAGACATCTATGGCGACCTGCAGCACGCCAGTTGCACACGGCTTGCGGCGCTGCCCCATGATGACCGGGTGATCTACGTTTCAAGTTTTTCCAAGACCCTGAGCAGTGCCCTGCGAGTGGGCTATCTCAGTGCCAGCGCTACGGTTATTGCACAATTAGCCAGCCTCAAGACGCTGACCGGCATCGGCACGTCGCGGTTTGCTGAAACAGTGGTTGCCACGCTGCTGGCCAACGGTACGTATCGTAAGTGGGTGCAACGCCTGCGCAAGCGCCTGAACACGCAGATGGCCTCAACCTTGCAGGTATTGGAAGACGAAGAATGGCAGGTGTTTGCCGTGCCCTCCGGCGGTATGTTCCTGTGGGCACGGCCAGGCGCGACGGATCATTCCCATCTGCAGGCCTGCGCGCGACGCCTCGGTGTGCTCCTGTCTCCGGGAGCGTTGTTCAACCCGGGCGGTGAGCACAGTGACTGGCTGCGCATCAATGTGGCCTATGCTGCAGATCAGCGGGCGCTGGCGTTGTTCCGTGCCGTGGGTGCCAGATCGACCTCGACCATTCTGAAAACGACGAGCGTGTAGCTTTTTGCCATTATTCCGACGCCAGCATCTTGTGTCGTTGGCGAGTGGTTGCGAATCTCGCCGCATGAAAACCACGCTTGATGGCATCTGCCATTGCAAGAGGACTCAAGTGCGATGATTTCGGCCGTGCAACGACGTTTCGCCAACCTCGGTATGGCAAAAAAACTGGGCTTGGGTTTCACCTTGGTGCTACTGCTGACTGCGCTCGTGGCGGCAATTGGTGTGTGGTCCCTGCAAACCGTGGGTCAGCGTTTCGAGGGCCTCAAGGCGATGTCTTCGCTCAATAGCGGCTTGTTAAAGGTGCGCCTGATCGAACAGGACTACGCACTGCACGCCGACCCCAAGGCAGTCGACGCCCTGCATGAAAGTGTCGACGCCTTGACGGCCCAGGCGGCCGCCCTCAAAGCCGGCTCCGCTGCCAATGTGCCGGAGATGACTGACGTCGAGCAGGCGTTGGCCGCTTATCGCAAGGCGTTCGATGAATTTGTCGAGCTGACCCAGACCAAGGATCTGGCCCTGGAAATGGCCAGTTGGTCGGTCTCCAGTGTGGCCAATAACCTTGATGTATTGCAGTCGGGACTGACGGACGACGGTACCTATGGCCTCAAGGAAAGCCAAGGCAAGGAAGGCGCCGAGTTTATCGAGCAGGCGGGTCAGGTCAGCCAAGTGTCCAGGTTGATGCTGCAAGCCATGAACGAAGCGCGGGTGCGCCTGGACCAAAGCCGCAGGGCGGATGCCGACAATGCCGAACAGGGCAAGATCGAACAGGCGGACCAGGCCCTGGCTCAGGTCGAACAACTGAAAACTGCGGTCAAGGATGCGGGTTATCAGACCGTCCTCAACGAAGTGTCCGGGCATATCGCCGCGTTCAGCGAGAAGCTCGGCGAATACACCGGCCTGCTGGCCCAGGAAAAGCTGGTCTATAAGCAGTTGCACGACAGGGCCGACCAAGTGGTCAGCCGGGTCAACCAGGCATATGCCGCCGAAGACCAGTCGATGCAGGAGCAATTGAAGAAAAGCGCAATGCTGATTATCGGCTCGTCGGCGCTGGCGCTGTTGGTGGGCTTGATTGCGGCCTGGGTCATTACGCGCCTGATTGTTGCGCCGCTGCGCAGTGTGATCGCGGTGGCGCAGCAGATTGCCTCTGGCGATCTGAGCGGGCGCATGGAGGTCAGCCGCCGTGATGAAATGGGCCAACTGATGCAAGCCATGCAGCAGATGGGCAGTGGCTTGAGCCATATGGTCAGCGGCCTGCAGGCAGGTATCGAACAGCTGGCCAGCTCGGCGCATTCACTGTCCAGCGTGACGGAACAGACCAATGTCGAAGTCAGCAG
Organism: Pseudomonas sp. MWU13-2517; assembly: GCF_023242545.1. Taxonomy (NCBI): domain Bacteria; kingdom Pseudomonadati; phylum Pseudomonadota; class Gammaproteobacteria; order Pseudomonadales; family Pseudomonadaceae; genus Pseudomonas; species Pseudomonas sp. MWU13-2517. The sequence continues at coordinate 433,396 of NZ_JALMFA010000002.1, forward strand.
TCAAAAAGAGGAGACCGAGCAGGTTGCCACGGCGATGAACCAGATGACCGCCACGGTACACGATGTGGCTCGCAACGCCGAAGAGGCCGCTCAAGCGGCGCAGACGGCGGATGACAAGGTCGACAGCGGCCAGCAGGTGGTACGCCAGAGCTTGCAGCGTATCGAGTTGCTCGCCGCCTCCAGCACCAGTGCCAGCGCCAGCATCGAAAGCCTGAGCACCGAAATCCAGAATATCGGCACCGTATTGAGTGTGATCAAAAGTGTCGCCGAGCAAACCAATTTGCTTGCCCTCAACGCCGCTATCGAAGCGGCACGCGCGGGTGAGCAGGGCCGTGGCTTCGCGGTGGTGGCCGATGAAGTACGGGCATTGGCCAAGCGCACTCAGCAATCGACCGAGGAAATCGAGCGGCTGGTCAGCACGCTGCGCAACGCGGCGCAGTCGTCGGTGCAGCAGATCCAGCAGAGCGGCGAGCTGGTGAAGCTGGCCGTCAGCGATGCCCTGGAAACTGAAAGTGCGCTGGGGAGTATCGCCGTGGCGGTGTCATTGATTCAGCAGATGAACCAGCAGATTGCCGCCGCCGCCGAGGAGCAGAGTTCGGTCGCTGAAGAGATCAACCGTAGTGTCACCAGTATCCGCGCCAGTGCCGATCAATCGGCGCTGAGCATGCAAGGCAGCGCAGCTTCCAGCATTCAGCTGGCGCAATTGGGTGCGGAACTCAAGGGGATGGTCGGGCATTTCCGCCTTTGATCGCAGCGCGAAGGCCGCGATCAAGGAGGAGGGCGATCAGGCGTTGTTGGCGAGGAAGGTCAGCAGTGCCTCGTTGACAAAGTCCGGATTTTCCCGGGCAGAGATATGCCCGGCGTCTGGAATCAGGATCAGGTCGCACCCGATCAGCCCAGCCATTTCCCGAGACTCTGCAGGTGGTCGGGGTTTGTCCTGCTCGCCGCACAGGATCAAGGTCGTGTCGGCGTCCAACTGTGGCAGTTGCTCCAGCAGGTCGGTGCGACTGAAGATCTGCCGGCCCAGAGGCACAATGCTTTGCAGCAGGCGCTCCTTGGAAAACCCCTTCAGCGCCTGGCGAAAATCCTGATACAGCGCTGATTCCCGGTCGATACCCGGACGGAAGAAGATCGGTGCGATCACATCCAGCAATGGCTCAGGGATGGCGCCAGCGTCTTCGATCATCTTGAACAGCGAGAAATAATACTGGCGCGTGGCCTCGGGCTCTGCACCCAGGTAGGTGTCCATCAGCATCAGGCTGTTGACCCGCGCCGGTGCGCTCAATGCCAGGCGTGCGCCCCACATGCCGCCGACCGACAGGCCTATCAGGTTGATCTGGTCGATGTCCAACTGGTCCAGCAGGGCCAGGGCCTGGCGCGCCAAATCATCCAGAGAGTGGGTGTGAGCCGGTAACGGCCCCGATTCACCATGACCCCACAGCTCAGGGACGATCACACGGTACTGTTGCGATAGGGCCTCGATCTGCGGCGCCCACATGTGACGGTCCCACAGGTAACTGGAGCCCAGCAGGACAGCCGGGCCGGTGCCTTGGTCGAGATAGTGCAGCGGTTGTCCATCAATCACGGCAACGGGCATAGCGAGCCTCTCATTTCGTGGAGTGAGGAGGGCTTTTTTACGCTAGTCGGGAGTAGGGGGATAGGTGCAAATTGATGGCATTCGATGACGGTGGGGCTACTGGAGGCCGTGAGTAGGAGGAATTATCGCAGTGAGCCGGGCAAGCCTGCTCACTACAGGCTCACCCACTTGGAAGACCATCAGTCGTAGATGGCTTTCTTTTTCCACTCGGCGTCGGCGTCGACGACTTTCAGGCCTTCGGTCAATTCATTGACCTCGTCTTCGGCGGGTTGGCTATTGGTGAGCACTGTGGAGTTGGCACGGGCCAACTGCGATTCCAGCAGTTGCAACTGTGCACTGTAGATCACCGGTTCCGGCTGCTTGCGCAGGTATTGCACGCCGCGCTCGAACGCCAGGCGCGCTTGGCCGGGCTGGCCTTGCTGCAGGGCGTGCTGGCCCAGGTTGTTGAAAAACTCGATATGCAGCAGCACCAGGATATGGCGAATTTCCTTGATCCAGTGCTTGGCTTCATTGGTGGGCAGGAAACCGTCCTGGGCGGCACGGGTGACTTGACCGTGCAAGGCTTCAAGCAGGAACCGCACGTCCTTGGCCTTGGCTTCGGTCTGGATCGGCGCGGGCGGGTTGGTCACGGGGATCGATTCCCCCTGGGCGATCAGCGCATTCAGCTCGGTGATGCGTGCCTTGATCGGTGCGCTGGATTTGTTGAGGTGCAGCAGGCGCTGGTTGACGTTGAGTTCCAGGCGGGTCAGCAACAATTTAAGCGCCGGGGTCATCAACTGGCCAGGGAAGGTCTCGGTGATTTCACCGCAGCGACGCAACCGATCATTGAGCTCGATCTCGGTGCGCTTCTTTTCCAGCTTGTTGTTTTCCACCACATGGTTCATGTAGCCAATGGCGATCAGTATTACGATCCCGGCTATTACCAGCAGGGTGATCATGAGTGGTGTCACCGGTGTGGCCTCTTTATTGGGTTTACTTAATGGAGTGTAGTGACTGCGCTATCTGGCGGATAGGACTGATCGACCAGTTGCTCGGGTAGATGCTTCTATATAGGTAAAATGTTTTTGCATAGATGCACATTGCTATCATCTGCTGGGGCGAACTATAACGTCTTGTCGGGCGCCAGAATATAGGCGCCAAGACCCAGACGAGCAAAATCCGCCTGCAGGCCTGGAAAGCAGGGCGAAGTCATTGATTTTAATAAATTTATCCTTGGGGGTTGACGACCTTTCAATCCATCCATAGAATGCGCGCCACTTAACGCGTAAAGCACACTGCGAAACGCGCTAGGGAGTGAATGTTGTACGTGTGTCCCCTTCGTCTAGTGGCCTAGGACACCGCCCTTTCACGGCGGTAACAGGGGTTCGAGTCCCCTAGGGGACGCCATTGCGGGAATAGCTCAGTTGGTAGAGCACGACCTTGCCAAGGTCGGGGTCGCGAGTTCGAGTCTCGTTTCCCGCTCCAGATTTTAAGCAGTGCTGCCTTCGGGCGGCATTGAGTGAAACCAGGGCCAAGTCTGCGGACAAAGCCTCTGGGCACTGGAATACACACCATGTGTTTCAGTAGCGTGTCCCCTTCGTCTAGTGGCCTAGGACACCGCCCTTTCACGGCGGTAACAGGGGTTCGAGTCCCCTAGGGGACGCCATTTGCGGGAATAGCTCAGTTGGTAGAGCACGACCTTGCCAAGGTCGGGGTCGCGAGTTCGAGTCTCGTTTCCCGCTCCAATTTAAGCAGTGTTGCCTTAGGGCGGCATTGAGTGAAACCAGGGCCAGTCTACGGACAAGGCCTCTGGGCACTGGAATACACACCATGTGTTTCAGTAGCGTGTCCCCTTCGTCTAGTGGCCTAGGACACCGCCCTTTCACGGCGGTAACAGGGGTTCGAGTCCCCTAGGGGACGCCATTTGCGGGAATAGCTCAGTTGGTAGAGCACGACCTTGCCAAGGTCGGGGTCGCGAGTTCGAGTCTCGTTTCCCGCTCCATATTTAATGAAAACGCCGATCAGTGATGATCGGCGTTTTTGTGTGCGCGTTTTATTTTTCGGCAATCGGAAGCAGCAAGCTTGAGTTCGCCGCATGGTGCTCCTGCTTTGGCATGAAGAACCGTGCGAAGAGTTCGGATTGCGATTTGATGTTCAATTTGTTGTAGAGGTTGCGCCGGTGCACCTTGATGGTTTCTGCCGACAGGGCCAGTTTCCCGGCGATCTCCTTATTGGAGAAACCACTCAGCAGCAATGTAAGTACGTCCTTCTCCCGTGTTGTGATTTGCGTCCCCAGCTGAATAATCGCTTCCGACCAAGGCGGTGGTTCGCTGAGATTCTTTTCAAGCTCAGTCTCAAAGCACATGCGTTGATGCATCAAGGCCATCACCCAAGGCTTGATGATATCCAGTGTGGTTATTTGCTCCGGTCCAAACCGGACATGACTGCCCAATGAAATACAGAGTGTTCTGTCCGCATCCAACTGGACGTTGTACTGCGCTTCGTCCACGGAAATGTATTGCTCGAAATAGCGGTGGTAGTACTCGGTGGTCAGGAAATGCTCTGGCGCAATGTCTGACAAATGAAAAAAACCGCTCTGCGGATTTTCACGGTTGGCGATATAAAACGGGTCCAGCAGGAACAAACCCTTCACATAACGTTGTGTCAGGGCGTCGACCTCTTCCGCATCGGCCACCTCCGGCACGCTGATGACCTGGACTTGTTGGTCACCGAACACGAGTACAACCCAATTGTCGATTTGCACGTATTCATTCAATACGCGAACCAGCGAACTCCAGAACGCTGGACGATTGAGTTGCATGATCAGTTTCCCAGCCGACCGGTGCCAGGCCAGGTTGTGAAGATCGAGTGACATGGTCTACCCCTTTAGGGTTAGGCGTTCGAGGGTCAGCGCTAAGTATTTGTAGGTATTTACTAATCAAGGGTGCCGGGTATATTCACCCCCAGCGGATGAAGGCCATGAGGGCCTGTCGTTTTGACAAGGATAGTTAAATGAGTCAATCACATTTGCGCGCCATATTCCTGGCCTCGCTGGTCTGCATGGGGGCGAACATGCCAGCGGCAGCGGCTGAAGCGCGGGTCAACCTGTACAACTGGTTCGGGCTGATCGCACCGCAAACGCCGAAGGAGTTCGAGCAGAAGACCGGCATCAAGATGCACCTGGATGCCTTCGACAGCGCCGAGATCATGCAGAGCAAAGTCATGGCCGGGCGCACCGGCTACGACGTCGTCGTTGCCACCTCCAATGTACTGCCGAGCCTGATCCAGGCGGGCGTCCTCGCGCCGCTGGACCGCAGCCAGTTGAGCAACTTTGCCCATATCGACCCGGAGATGCTGGCGCTTCTCGCAACGAATGATCCGGGTAATCAATACGCCGTGCCTTATCTGTGGGGCACTACCGGCATCGGCTACGACGTCGATAAAGTCAAGGCTGCACTGGGTGATGACGCCCCGGTGGACAGTTGGGATCTGATCTTCAAAGAAGAAAACATCAGCAAGCTGAAGTCGTGTGGCGTGGCGATGATGGACTCGCCAAGCGAAATTATTTCCATCGCTTTGCATTACCTCGGGCTGCCGAGCAACAGCCAGAACCCTGAGGACTACCAGAAGGCCCAGGCGCTGCTGCTGAAGATCCGCCCTTACGTTCTTTACTTCGACTCCTCCAGAACCGATGCCGACTTTGCCGACGGCAATATTTGTGTGGTGGTGAGTTGGGCGAGTGGCGCGCTGACTGCCAAGGCCATCAACGAGAAAAACAACACCGGTCGCAAAATTGCCTACAGCCTGCCGCGTGAGGGCGGGCTGGTATGGTCGGAAAATTTTGTGTTGCTCAAGGATGCGCCCCACGCCAAGCAAGGGCTGGAATTCATCAACTACATGCTTGAGCCCGACGTGATTGCTAAAAGCTCAAACCACACGTTGTATCCGAACGCCAACAAGGACGCGACTCACCTTGTGGAGCAGAAACTGCGTGACGATCCCTGGATTTATCCTTCCAAAGAGACCATCGCCACGCTGGTTCCCCTTGAACCACTGCCATTGAAGTTGGAGCGAATTCGCACGCGTGTGTGGACCAAGGTGAAAAGCGGTACGTGATCGGTTGATTGACCAAGGGGCTTTGCACGGAAGCTGCGGAGAAGGGGAGGAATCATGGGCCAACGTGATTACGCGGACGATGTGAAATCGGACGAGGACAACGCCTACAAGGAAATTGAAGAACAGATTGGCCTCTGTACGCCTGAACAAGCCTGGGCCATGTATTACGTCTCGACCGGCATGGTGCGTGAGTACATCACCCGGGCGGTGATGGCGCACATTGGCCGGGGAAACCGGGCGTTGCTGCTTGAGTTTCCTGAACTGGCCCGGGTGGAAAAGATGTCGCGTTTCCTGCTTCCCCTCTGAAAAAACGCCGATCAGTGATGATCGGCGTTTTTATTTGTGTGTGTTCAGCGCCCGTGCCAGGCGCAGCGTGGCCTGACGGATCTCATCCCGATCAAGTGAGGCAAAACCAAGGCGCAAGGCATTTTCTGGCAGGTTCATCGGCGAAAACTGACGCGCGCTGCGTACTATCACGCCCTGGCCTTGAGCGGCCTTTACCAGTTGATCCACATCGGTTTCATCCTGGAAACGCACCCAGAGCGCCAGGCCACCTTCAGGCTCGCGTACCCGGATCCGATCACCAAATGACTGTTGCAGGCAGCTCTGCAGCACTTCCCGACGCGCTGCGTATTCTTTTGAAACGCGGCGCAGGTGTTTCTTCAATTCCCCCTGATTGATCAGGTCCGCCAGCATCTTCTGCGCGACCGCGTCGCTGTCCCCCACCACCAACGCCGCGCTCCTCTGGAGCACTTCAATCACGCTGGCGGGGGCAACCACATAGCTGCAACGAAAGGTTGAGCCCAGTGCCTTGGATAACGAGCCAATATAGATCACGTGCCGTTGCGCGTTATCACTGGCCAGCGGCAGGTATGGTCGCCCGTTGAAATGGTATTCGTGGTCGTAGTCTTCTTCGATCACGCAAAAGTCGTGCAGCTCCGCCAGCGCCAGCAGGTGCTGTCTGCGCGCTGCGTGCAGGCTCACGGTGGTGGGGAACTGATGGTGCGGCGTGAGGTAAATCATTCTGACGTCGTGCCTATGGCATAACCGTTCGATGTGGTCCGTGCGACAGCCTTCCTCATCCATATCGACCATGACTAATTGCGCACCCAGCTTGCGGAAAATCTCCCACGCCGGTGGGTAGCTCAGGCGTTCCACCAGCACCACGTCACCGGGTTTGATCAGCAGGCTGGCGGTCAGGAACAGGGACACCTGTGTGCCTGGGGTCAGGCAGATATTCTCCGCGTTTGCCGTCAGCCCACGGTTGTTGCGCAGCATTTCCGCCAGCGCGCACCGCAATTCATAGCCGGTGCCCTCGCTACCATAACGCACCGAATTGGATGCAAAGCTGTTGCGCAGGGCGTTGCGGTAGTAGCGATGCAACACAGCTTGCGGCAGCAAGCGGTGGTCGCAGGCGCCGTTATCGAAAAACAGTGCGTCATGCCGATGTTGCAGGGCGATCACCTGGGCGTTCTGGGTGAAATACGGGACGACCGCCTGCGCCAGCAATGGCGGGGCAAAGGACTGTTGTGCGCGATTGGGCGCTGGAGTGGGCGCCAGTTGCGCATTGACGAACGTCCCGCGTCGCGGCTCGCTGATCAGCCAGCCTTTGGTCAGGGCTTCTTCGTAGGCCAGGATGACCGTCTTGCGGTTGACGTTGAGTATCTGCGCCATTTCCCGCGTGCCCGGCAACAGTGTGCCTGGAGGCAGGCGCCCCTCGACGATCGCAGCCACGAGGCCGTCGGCGATCTTGCGATAGGAAGCTTGTTGAGTGCTCTCATCCAATTTGAGCAACGGGCGCCATTTGCGCATCTGGACCATCTGAACTATCCAAAACTGGAGGTTTTAATGGGCCTAGTCTAGCGCAACAATCAAGCCTCACTCCCCCCGAGGTCCTTATGAACACACGCCATGTCATCGAACTCTCCCCATCGGGGAAAACCTTTGAAGCCGGTGACGAACTGTTGCTCGACGCGATGCTCGCCAGCGGCCTGCCTGTGCCGTTCTCCTGCCGGCGTGGAGCGTGCGGTTCGTGCAAGGTCGTGGTCGCCCAGGGGCAGTACCGTGCCAAGCGCCTGGCGCCGGGCACTCCTTCTCCCAGCTATCCCCTGGCGGCCAATGAAATGCTGCTGTGCCAGAGCCATGCCTGTGCCGATATGCGCTTGGAGATTCCCGGCTGGTCGCTGGACGCGCCCGCGTTGGTTGTTGAGGCGACAGTGCTGAGCAAGCGCGCACTCAGCCCCGACATCATCGAGTTGGTCGTGATGCCGGATATGCCTTTGGTGGCGCGGGCGGGCCAGTACCTCAAGTTCCGTCTGGTCGACGGTGACTCGCGCTGCTTTTCGATCGCCAACCTGCCGGCCGATGGCGATGGACGCCTGGTGTTTCAGATTCGTCGGGTGAGCGGCGGGCTGTTTTCCGAAACCCTGCTCGGCGACCTTGACGTCGGCGATCTATTGCACGTGGAAGGGCCTTTTGGTGCCTGCACCTGGCAGGACGATGACGTGGCGCCTGTCGTCTTGTTCGCCACCGGCACTGGCTATGCGGGGATCAAGCCGATCCTGCTGACCGCCTTGAAACGTGGTGTCGAGGTGACGTTTTACTGGGGTGGCGCACAGGCGGCAGATTTTTACGACCGCGCCTTCCTGGACCAATCGGTCATCGACTGTCCCCGTTTCCACTGGCACCCGGTGCTGGCATCGGAGGGCAGGGTGCAGGACGTTGCGCTGAGCCATGGGCACCGCTGGGAAGAGGCGCAGGTGTATGCCTGCGGCAACGGCGGGATGATCAACCAGGCGCGCGCGGGTTGCCTCGAGGCGGGCTTGCCGGCCCATCGTTTTGTCGCGGAAGCTTTTGTGCCCAGTGGCCCGTCGAGCGTCGACACATTGCTTAACTCATTGGATGAAACCTGGGAAAAAGTCGGGCCGCGGTATTCGCTCGATGGCATGCTGGCGGCACGTGAGAAAAGCGTACGTGCGCTGGCATCGATTGCCAGCCAACTGAAGGTTGGCATGACCACAGGGGCCGCCCTCGAAATGGCCGCCCGGCAATTGCAGGCCATGGGCGCCTCACATACCTGGCACCCCACCTACATCCGCTTTGGCGATGATACGGTGCGTCCGCCGCGGGAAGGGATCGATCCGTCACGTACATTACGCCCCAACGACATTGTGGTAGTGGACCTTGGCCCGGTCTGGGACGGCTACGAAGGGGACTACGGCGATACTTTCGTCTTCGGCGAGGCACCCTTGCACCTGGACTGCCGTAAGGTGCTGCATGAAGTCTTCGATGAAACCCGCGAAGCCTGGCTGCGAGGCATGACCGGTGTTGAACTGTATGACTTTGCCGAAGACCGCGCCGTGGCGAAAGGCTGGCGGCTATCACGTAACCTGGCAGGCCACCGCATTGCGGATTTTCCCCATGCGTTGTTCGGGAACAAGGAACTGGCTGACCTGGCGATCACGCCCAGCGAAATGGTGTGGGTACTGGAGATCCAGCTCTGTCATCCCACGCTGCCAATCGGTGGGTTCTTCGAAGATATCCTGATGCGTTGAGCCCGCCGTTGCGGCGGGCTCAAATCGCCTCAGAGCTTGGGCAGTTGCCCGACGCGGCCCATCATTTCGGTGACGATCTGCAGGTCGAGCAGGAACTGGTCGACGCTCTTGAACTCGCCGTCCGTGTGCCCGGTGTATTTGACTTCCGGGCGCGCCAGGCCGAATTGCACGCCATTAGGCAATTCGTGCACGGAGGTTGCGCCGGCCGAAGTGCCGAACTTGTGTTCCATGCCCAGGTTTTCGCTGGCCACGGCAAGCAAGGCTTTCACCCATTCGCCTTCAGGGTTGCGGTACATCGGCTCGGCCACCGAGTAGGTAAAGTCCACCTTGACCTTGGATTGCTTATCCCAGGCGCTGAGCTTGTCGGCGATTTCGGCTTTGAGCACTTCCGGGGTCTTGCCCTTCGGCACGCGCAGGTTCACCGCCAGTTTGAAGGCTTTGGCATCCTGGCCGACAAATGTCAGCGAGGTGGTCAGCGGCCCCATGAAGGCGTCGGAGAAGCCCACGCCCAATTTGCCGCCCAGGTAATCCAGGCCCCAGTTGTCGGCGGCATACCGTGCAGCGTCGGTAATGTGGTTGTGTTTGAGGGCAATCTTGCCGTCCAGGCTGTGGATCAGCACCAGCATGCGCGCCACCGGGTTCACACCGGATTCCGGTTCAGAGGAGTGAGCGGAAACGCCGGTCACCGTCAGCTTGACCTCGTTGCCGACCACTTTGGCGGCCACTTCGAAGTCACCGCCATTCTGCTTGGCGTATTCAACGCCGGCTTTTTCCAGGCTGGCCGCCAGTTCTGCCGGTTTGTCGCTGACCAGAGTGGCCACCGATACCGAAGGAATCTGGTTGGTGGCCATGCCACCGGTCATCGAAACGATTTCCGCGCCTTTGCCTTCACCTTTGCGTACCGGGAAGGTCGCCATCACCGTGCCGTAGCCTTTCTCGGCAATCACTACCGGGTAGCCGCCATCCAGCGCCAGGTTGTATTGCGGGGTTGGGTTGTGTTCGAAGTAGTAAGGAATTGCGTCGCCAGAGGTCTCCTCGGTGGTGTCCACCAACAACTTGAAGTGACGCGCCAGCGGCAGCTTTTCTTCCTTGATCACCTTCATGGCGTACATCGCCACTACGATGCCGTTCTTGTCATCCTCGGTGCCACGACCATACATGCGGTCGCCGATCAGCGTGACCTTGAATGGGTCGAGCTTGGTGCCGTCCTTGAGCACCCAGTTTTCCGGCGTTACGGGCACCACGTCGGCGTGGGCGTGGATGCCCACCACTTCGTCACCGCTGCCTTCCAGGGTGATTTCATAGACGCGGTTGTCGACGTTACGGAAGTTCAGATTGAACGCTTTGGCCAGGCTTTGGATCTTGTCGGCGATCTTGAGGAATTCCGGGTTCTTGTACTGCGGCAGGCCATCCACATTGAACGTCGGGATTTCCACCAGCTCGCGCAGGGTTTCCAGGGCGGCCTTGCCGTACTTCACCCGCGTGTAAATGCCGAGCAGACGATTGATCTCGTTCTGCTGGTCGGCGCTCAGGGGTTTGTTGGCCAGGAACGTATCAATGGCTGGGCCGACATCATCGGTTTTCGCCAGGTCACCCTTGGACAGGGTGCCGAGGAAACCACGGAAATCGGTGGTCGGCGCTTCGTTGAAATGCTTGATGATCGTCGCGCTCTGTTCGGCGCTGAGGTTGGCGAATGCCGGGCTGGCGACGGCGCAGAGGCTGGCGGCGAACAGCGTGGCGGCAGCCAGTTTTTTGAGTGGGAAGTGCATTGTTAGAGGCATTCCTTTGCAGATAGTGAGTAAGAGGTTTCTGATCAATAAGTCAGAAACATTTCTACACACTACCATCACCAAGGTTGCTATAGGGAGGCCTTGGTGTGGGAAATATCGTACTCAGGTGTCAGGACAATAAAGACTCAAATGCGGGAGGGGGCTTGCCCCCTCCCGCAGGGGATTTGTTTTGGGTGTTGAATCACATTTCAGGTCAAGGCTTGCCAGGGTGCGGGTCTGGGTACTGTGCCGCTGCATCGAGCGCCTTGGCATACGGCCCATCCCACAACTGCTCATGCAACTCGCCGATACGCTTGGCCATCGCGTTGTCGTGCATCACCACTTCCAGGTTGCGCGAATTGTCGAAATAGCCACCGAGCCAGTTGCTGGTACCCACCCACGCCACCTGCCCGTCGATTTCCATCGTCTTGCTGTGGATCACTCGTGCATAGGGGATAAAGCCTTGTTTGGCTTCGGGCAGGGTGACGATCCTGATCTCAACGTTCGGCAGTACGGCCAGGCTTTTCAGGTAGGGCAGTTCCAGTGTGTCGGTGTTCCAGTTGGACACCATCAATTTGATTGACACCCCACGTGCAGCGGCGGCGCGTACAGCGTTGTCAATCACCGCGTAGTAAGGGCGAGTGCGATCCGGGCCGTAGGACAGCGGCGCATAGTCCAGCAGTTGCACGCGCACTTGCTTTTTTGCCTCGCCCAGCAGGCGCGGCAGCTCCAGTTGGGAGTCACCCACGCCCGGCGGGTTGTAGCGCTGCGGGCTGGCCACCAGATAGTTGCCGGTGCGCGCAGGCGCCTGGCCGGTGACGGGCAGCGGCACGGGTTTGTTGTCGGTGAGGGCCGCCTGGGCTGTCCAGTCCTGGTTGAAGATCGCCTGGACCTGGCTCACCACGGTCGAGTCGCTGATGCGCAGGCCTGTTTCGTGGATATGTTCCAGGGAGCGCCAATCGAAATTCTGGCTGCCGACAAACGCCTGTTTACCATCGACCACCAGGTATTTGGCGTGGATGATGCCGCCGCTCAATTGCCCATAGGGCAACACGCGGAAGGTCAGGTTGGGGATGGCGCGCAAGCGCTCCAGGGTGGACGCCTCCGACAACTTGATGCCTTTTTCTTCGAGCAGGAAGCGAATCTTCACACCGCGTTTGCCGGCGGCTTCCAGGTGCTGGATCACTTGCTCCATCACCGAGCCGGGATGGTCGGCGGCGTAGAACTGGCCGATATCAATGGTGCTTGTGGCACCGTCGAACAACTCTATCCAGACCGGGCCAGGCTGACGCAAATCAGCAGTGCCCAACGTGGTATCCACCGGTACGGTGTGCACCAGTTCAAACCCTGGAATTGAAAAGTCCGCTTGGGCAAGCGGACTGAGGAGCAAACCGGCGAGGCCTGCGATACGCAATTTCATTGATAGGTGCATGGGCGTCTCATCGGGCAAAAAAACAGCGGACGCATCCAGCGTCCGCCCTGAAAGTCATGCTGTGCGGGTGTGCAGCGGTGTCGGTACCAAATGCGGTACTTCACCCTGAACACGGGCGCCGGTAGCGGCGCGGATCAGCAGGATCTTCAACTGGTCGTTGATGCGCTCCAGGCTGTCCTGGAAGAAGTTGTGGAATACCACGCAAAACAGCGCAATGGCGATACCCAGGCCGGTAGCGAACAAGGCCGTACCGATACCACCGGAGATCTGGCCTGGGTCGGATACGCCGGCCGACGCCAGGGCCTTGAAGGTGTCAATGATGCCGAGGATGGTACCCAGCAGGCCCAGCAACGGCGCGGCGGTGGTGATGGTCTCGATGATCCACAGGCTGCGGGACAGCGGCGCGCGGGTCTTGAGGTACTGGGTGTCGATTTCGTCATCCAGGTCCTTGCGCGAACCATGGGCGGCTTTCTGCGCCAGGATCGGCAGCACCATGTTCAGCGGCAGGCTGTCGCGGCGGGTCAGGGCCTCAGGCAGGTCACGTTCGCTGTGCACATTGGCACCCAGCACTTCGGTCAAGGCGCGTGCCTGGCGACGCACATAGGCGAAGTAAATGCCGCGTTCGATGGCGATAAAGATCGCAATCGCCATGGCGGCGTACATCACATAAAAGGTGATGGCGTGAAGCAGGTTCATGTCCATGATCTATAGCCTCGCAGTTAGAAATTCGCTTCCAGGGAAACCGTGACGGTACGGTCCAGGCCAACGATGTAGGCCGGGTCGCCATCGCGGAAGCCGCTGTAGCTCGCCGCGTTGGTCTTGGTGGTGTACACACCGTCCAGGTACTTCTTGTCGAACAGGTTGTCGACGTTCAGGCGCAGGGTCGCGTCCTTGACCACTTTCTTGTCCACCGGCAGGTAGATACCGGCGCCGAGGTTGAACACGGTGCGGCCGGAGATGGCTTCGTCGTTGGTCAGGTCGCCGAACAAGCGGCTGGTGTATTTGCCGCCGAAGGTGCCGTAGAAGCGCCCGTCGTCATAGCCGATGTTGGCGGCCAGCATGTTTTTCGGCACGTTGGCGAACTGCTTGCCGCTGGTGGGCAGCACGATGGCTTTGCCGGCGTTGTAGACGGTCAGGTCATCTTGTTGCTCGGCCTTGGTGTAGGTGTAGGAGGTGTAGTAGTTGAAATGGTTAGGCAGCAGGCCGCTCCATTCCAATTCCAGACCCTTGTTGGTGACGGTACCGGCGTTGATGTCGGCGAAGTCGCCGTTGATGTCCTTGGACGACACCTGGCGGTTCTTGAACTCCATGTAGAACAGGGTGGCGGCCAGGGTCATGTCGTCGGCGGTGTAGCGCCAGCCCAGCTCATGGTTCCAGCTGGTTTCCGGCTTGGAGTCGATCGAGTTGGCACCTTTGTCGTACAGCACGTAGTTCTGCGGCACGCGCATGTTGCGCGACAGGCTGTAGAACAACTGGTCACGCTCATCGAGCTGGTATTTCAGGCCCGCGTTGGGCAGCAGCTTGTTGTAGGTCTGGTTACGCTTTTCCGGTTGCTCGGTGAGGCTGCCGTTGTTGGTGCCGTCGCGCTCGACGTTCATGTAGGCCAGGCCGGCCACCAGGGTCCAGTCCGAATTGATGAACCAGGTGTCCTGGGCCCAGACTTTTTGTGCCGGGGTCACGGTGAAGCGGTCGCGGCCCTGCACGGTGTTGCCGTTGGCGTCGACCACGGACGTGCCGTCCGGCCAGGTGTCGCTCGGCTTGCCGTTGTTCTTGAGGGCAATGAACGGTTGGGTCTGGCTCTGGCGCGCGCGTTCGTACCAGTAGCCGAATTGCAGGCTGTGGTCGCCCAGGTCCCAGTTCAGCTTGGTGGTGATGCCCGGACGCCAGGTCTGGGTGCGCGAAGGGCGGTAGTACACGCCGGTGGTCGAGGAACCGTCGGCGTTGTACTGGGCGGCGGTCGGCAGGTTACCCAAATCGAAAATGCCGCCCTGGTTGGAACCACGGTTCAGCGCGTACGAAGAGGAACCTACACCGCTGCCGTTACCCCAGTAGTAATACGGGATGACTGAAAGCGACAGGTTGTCGGCCAGCTTGAACTGGGTATTGAGTACGCCGGTGAAGGTCTGAAACGGGTTCTGCGCCAGGGCGTAGTAGTTGTTGACCTTGCCGTTGTTGTCCAGGGCCGGCGTCGCGGCATACGGGTCGTATTTGCGGCCGTACTGCTGGAACTGCGCCTTGGTCAGTTGGCTGTAACTGTTGTTGTCCTGCTCGTGGTACTTGAGGATCAGGTTCGCGGTGTTGCCGTTACCGGCGTCGAAGAAGCTGTTCCACTCCACTTTGTCGGCACGCACGGCACCCGAGCCACGCCACATATCACCTTCGGTGTGGGACACCGAGAGCCAGTTGCTCAGGCCATTGACCTCACCTGTATTGAGGCGGGCGAAGGTCTTGCGCGTGGCGTTGCTGCCCACCACCTGTTTGACGAACGCACCGGTCTCCTTGGTCGGGCGGATCGTCACGATACCGATGTTGCCGCCGCTGGAACCGATATGCGGGCCGTCCGCTTCCGAGGAACCCTGGGTGACGAAGATCTGATCGATGTTTTCCGGGTCGCCCAGCAGGTTGGAGTACAGCGCGTAGTTGCCGGAGTCGTTGATCGGCATGCCGTCTACTGACATACCGACCTGGTCGGAGTTCATGCCGCGCAGGGTGAAGCGGAAACCCGAGAGCCCGGTGTTGTCCTCGCTGGAGATATTCAACCCCGGCGTGTACTTGAGCTTGTCGATGGCATTGCCGGTAGCGGTCTGCTTGTCCAACGCTTCCTTGGTGATGGTCGAGCGGCCCTTGATGCTTTCTTCCGGGACCATGTAACCGCCCCCGGAGGTCGCCTTGCCCTGTACGCCAATCGTCCCGACGTCACTGTCGCTGGAAGCTGCCATGACCATTCCTTGAGTCATGCTCGTCGCGGCAACGAGTGCCAGATGAATCCGTGTGAACCTCATCACTGTCGTCCTGGTGTCGGGGTGCTTATTGCACGCTGTAGTTGAAGGTGGCGGTGAAGCGTTGCTCGTTGCGTCCACCGAAGGCTTGTTCGGGGAACGGCTTGACCTGCTTGATGCGGCGCAGGCTATTGGTAGCGGCCCGATTGAGCAGCATGCTCGGCGCCGGGGTCTGGATCCCGGAGTCGAGGACACGGCCTTGTCGATCCACCATCAACCAGACCACCACCTCGCCACTGGGGCGCTCGAGGGACGCCTGGCGCCCGGTGGGGTATTGCTTGTAAGTGTCCAGTTCGTTGCGCAGACCTTTGAGGTAACCGCCCTCCAGCGCCTGGCCATCCACTTTGGGCGGTGCCGGTGGCGCGGGCGGTGCGGGTGTCGGGGCGACGGCGGCCTGCACCGGCTTGGCGGCGACGGGGGCCACTGGCGCGGGTGCAGGTGTCGGCTTGGCGGCTACCACGGGTTTGGGTTTGGGCACCGGCTTGGGCTTGGGTTCAGGTTTGGGCAGCGGCTTGGGCGGCGGTGGCGGAGGGGCCGGCTCGGCCTCTTCATCCTCAATCACCGGCGGTGGCGGCTCTTGTTCCACTACGGGGTCAGGCACCACTTCGGGCTCTGGTTCGACTAAGGCAAGTTCAACCGCCGACTCATCGTACTGAGGCTGGATTTTCAGCGGCTGGGACTGGATACCCAGGGCAATCAGCACCAGGGCGATCAGGGCCGGGACACTGCCCAGCAGCTGACGGGTACGAAACAATACATACATGGTCAGGACTTACGCGTGGCGATGGAGACGGAGGTAAAGCCACCCTGGCGCAGGGTGTCCATCACTTCCACCAGGCGCGAAACCTCAACGCCTTTGTCGCTGTTGACGATGATTGTCGACTTGGTGTCGGGCTTTTCCGCAGCCTTCAGGGTGGGTACCAAGGCGTCGACCGTGAGGTCTTTACCGTCGAGCTGCAACTGGCCTTCCAGGCCCAGCGTCAGGATGAATTTGTTCTGCGGCTTGAGCTGTTGCGAGGTGCTGGCGCTGGGCAACTGTGTCTTCATGCCGAGTGCCGGAATCACGTTCAGACTCACCAGTACGAAAAACACCAGGAGGAACATCATCACGTCGATCATCGGAATCAACTCGATGTGTGCCTTGCGTTTCTTGGGTTCATCCCAGGTTCTCATTCTGTTGCCCCGTCATTGAATTAGGGGCGACACGCTACCAACCAAAAATGACCGATTGGTTAAGAATAATTTACGGTTTAAAGGCTCTAGGACGCATCTTTCAGAAGGGGTGCCGTGCATTTTCATGACGTAATGAAATTGACACGAAGGCCGTACACTCTTGATGCATTTATTTTGAGAGCCGCCCCGCATGTCGACTGAACTGCCTCACTTGTCCACACCGCGTTTACTGCTGCGGGCACTGGAGCCGGACCAGGCCGAGGTACTCTTTACACTCGCCAACGGGCCGAAAATCGCAGATAACACCGCCAATATTCCAGAGCCCTACACCTTGGAAACGGCGCAGGTTTTTATTGCCGCCATCGCAGAAAAATATCGTGCAGGCGAGTTGCTGAGCCTGGGCATGCATGTGCATGCAACCGGCGAATTGGTGGGGATCATCAGCCTGCGTCTCAACGCTCGACATCACTACGGCCACCTTGGCGGTTGGGTGGCGGCGCACTGTCGCAATCAGGGTTATGCCGCTGAAGCAGCGAGCGCAATGACGGACTTCGGCTTCACCGAACTGGGGTTGCAGCGGGTGGGCAGCCAGTGTTTTGGTCGCAACAAGGAATCGGCACGGGTCATGGAAAAAATCGGCCTGCGTTATGAAGGCTGCCTGCGTCAGGCGTTTCTCAAAAATGGCGTGTATGAGGACTTGCTCGGGTTTGCCACGGTGCGTGACGACTGGGCGCGCCGGTTGTGAGCGGCGCAGTGGACCATGGCCGCCGTCGGGTGCTCTCCGGCATTGCGGTAGCGACGGCGTTTTCGATCCTCAGCCCTTTTGCGCGCAGTGCCGGTGTGGATTATCCGTTTACCCTCGGTGTGGCATCGGGCGACCCATTGCCGGATGGTTTTGTGATCTGGACGCGCCTGGCGCCGCTGTTCAACGCCGTGGATGGAGGCGGTGGGTTGAGCCGTACGGTGCCAGTGCGTTGGCGGGTGGCCAGTGATGCGGCGATGACGCGCATCGTCAAGCAAGGCGAGGTGATGGCGACCGAACGGTTTGCCCATTCGGTGCATATCGAGGTGGCCGGGCTGGATTCAGGCAGGCCATATTGGTACCAGTTCGAAGGGCTCGGGGCACAGAGCCCGGTGGGGCGGGTATGCACCGCGCCGCCATTGCATGCAATGGCATCGGCGAGGGTGGGGTTTGTATCGTGCTCGCATTGGGAGCGCGGGTATTTCAGCGCCTACCGTCACCTTGCGGCAGAGCAGCCCGACTTGGTGTTTTTCCTTGGCGACTACATCTACGACAGTTCCTACGCGGCTGACTCCGGCAAGATCATTCGCCCGCACGGCAGTGGCAACGCAGTGAGCCTGAGCGACTATCGCAACCGTTACGCGTTGTACAAAACCGACCCGGACCTGCAGGCCTTGCACGCCGCCGCGCCCAGCGTGGCGACCTGGGATGACCACGAGGTACAGAACGACTACGCCAATCGCTGGTCCCAGGACCCGAAAGTATCGGTGAAGCAATTCCTGCAGCAACGGGCGGCAGCCTACCAAGCCTTTTACGAGCATATGCCACTGCGCGCGGGCAGCGTGCCGAGAGGACCGGATATGCGCATCTATCGGCGCCTGGACTACGGCCGACTGGCGCGCTTCCATGTACTGGACGGGCGCCAATATCGCTCGGAACAGCCGTGCATTCTCCCCAACGGCAGTCACCAGGGGCATGTCGCCGACACTACCTGCACCGACTTGCGCGCGCCCAACCGCACGATGCTCGGCTGGGAGCAGGAGGCCTGGCTGGACCGGGGGTTCGCCGAATCAAAGGCGCAGTGGAATGTCATCGCCCAGGACCTGTTAGTGGCACCGCTGACTCAACGCGATCTGACCAACCACAAGCCTGGGCGCTGGACCGATGGGTGGGACGGCTATATGGCCAACCGCGAGCGCATGCTGGCGTCGATCCAGCATCGACAGGTGAAAAACCCGGTGTTCTGGGGCGGCGATATCCACTCGTTCTGGACCACGGATCTGCACGCTGACGCCAGTGACCTGGACTCACCCGTTGTCGCGACCGAATTCGTCGGCACTTCAGTGACGTCCGATGGCCCGCCGTTTGACGCCTTCACCCAGATCCTGCCGCTCAACCCCCATGTGAAGTTCTTCGACAGCCGTCAGCGCGGCTACGTGTCGGTGGCGCTGGAGGAGCAGAAGATGTTGACGAGCTTCCGGGTGATTAGCGACCCGCGAGACCCCACCGCCACGGTATCGACCCTCAAGACATTTGTGGTGGCGGCGGGGCGAGCGGGGGCGAGTGCGGTTTAATCCAGGCTGTAGCGCACCGACAGCGTGCCTTTTTTCTCCGACAGGGCCAGGATCGTTACCTGGCCCAATTCGCTCAGCCATTGCACGTGTGTGCCGCCGCAGGCATACGCCGGCAACGCGCCGAACCCGACCTCCCGCTTACCGTCTTCCAACGTCATGTAACGCGAATAGTCAGCGGCGACCCATTGATCGATCTGCTGCTGAATTAGCCCGGCATCTATGGCTTGTGCTGTTTCCCCGCGGATAAATGTGATTTTGCCTTCGCCCGGCCAGTGATGCGCCTTGATCGGCATCCAGCCCAGGTTTTCCCCGGCATTACCGATCAGGTGCCCGGCAGAATGCAGGCGGGTGTAGAGGGCGCGGCGTCGTTCGTCGACCCGTGCGGTGACGGTCCCCAGCGCAACTGGCTTGTCCACGTAGTGAACGAGGCGGTCGGCTTCCTGGGTCACATGCAGTACGTTGCTTTCACCGAGCCAACCGGTGTCGGAGGGCTGCCCGCCACCTTGGGGATGAAAGATCGTCGAATGCAAGGTGACTGCGAACCGATCCTCGTGCGGTGTGCAGGCGAGCACTTCAAGTTCGGCTGTCAGGTGGTCGTGGGTAAAGAACAGGCGCTCGGTCATCGGGTTACATCCGCATCAGGGTTCTAACGGCAGTATAAATAGTGCGTAGATGGGTGATAATCCGTTCAAATATCAATGGACCTGTGCGTCATGAGCATCAATCTTCCTTTGCCGCTGCTGGGTGAAATGGCGATTTTCGTCAAGGTGGTGGAAACCGGCAGCTTCTCCGAGGCCGCGCGGCAACTGAGCGTTTCACCCTCGGCAGTGAGCCGCAGCATCTCGCGCCTGGAACAAGCCCTGGCCACTCGGCTGTTGCAACGCACCACACGCAAGTTGCGCTTGAGCGAGGGGGGCGAGGAAGTGTTCAAGCGCTGCCGCGAGATGGTGAGCGCGGCGCGTTCGGTGATGGAAATCAGCGGTCAATTCACCCATGAAGCCGAGGGCCTGGTGCGGGTCAGCGTGCCGAAGGCGGTGGGGCGGTTTGTGGTGCATCCGCACATGCCGGAGTTTTTGCGACGCTACCCCAAAGTGGATGTGCAACTGATCCTGGAGGATCGGCATGTCGACCTGATTGATGACAACGTCGACCTGAGCATCCGCATCACCGACAGCCCGCCGCCGGGCCTGGTGGGCCGGCAGTTGTTGCCCATCGAGCATTTGTTGTGTGCGACGCCGGACTATTTGGCCGAGCAGGGTACGCCCCTGCATCCCCATGATTTGCTGGAGCACAGTTGCATTTACCTGGGTGAGACCCCGGGAGATTCCCGCTGGAAATTCCGCCAGGGCAGCAAAACCGTGACCGTAGGGGTGCGTGGGCGTTACGCGGCGAACCATACCGGGGTGCGGCTGGATGCGGTGTTGCAGCATGTGGGTATTGGCAGCTTGCCGTACTTCACTGCGCGGCATGCCATGGAGGAGGGGCGTTTGGTACAGGTACTGCCGGAGTGGGATTTTATTGCGTCCTACCACGGCGAGGCGTGGTTGCTGCATTCGCCGACGCGCTATCTGCCGCCGAAATTGCGCGTGTTTATTGATTACCTGGTGGAGTGCATGGCGACTGAGCCGACATTGCGTCGACGCTAGAAGCGCGGTTGAAAATGCGTAAGGGGGCAAGCCCCTTACGCATGCAGTCTGTGACGGCCTGAAGATCAGTGCTTGCTTTGGTCATCCGGCATGGCCAGCAGTTGCTTTTCCTGGTTCCAGTCGAACGGTTCGTCGTTCTGTTCGGCCTCATAGCGACGCTCTTCCAGGGCCTGGTACATCTCCAGCTCTTCGTCCGGCATGAAGTGCAGGCAATCGCCGCCAAAGAACCACAGCAGGTCGCGCGGCACCAGATGGGCAATTTGCGGGTAACGCAGGATGACCTGGCTCATCAGGTCCTGGCCCAGGTACTGGCTTTCGATTGGGTCGACCGGCAGCAGGGCGCGCAGTTCGTCGAAACGCTCAAGGAACAGCGCATGGCTTTCCTCGGGTACCTGTTCGGCTTCGCCGACGGCAACCAGGATGCTGCGCAGGTGATCGAGCAAGACGAGATGATCGGCAACGGCGTTGGACACGAGATAAGTCCTCTAAAGCAAAAAACGGGCGCGAGAGTATATAGCTCAAGCGCCCGTAATTATATGACCGCTCGACTCAGCGAACTTTACCCTCAGCCTTGGCCAGTTCTTCCTTGCTGAAGTCGTCCACGTCGATCACCTTGCGCCGCGCGGCTTCAGCCTCACGCAGCGTCTGCGCTTCGGCGGCCTGCAGCACACCCGCGTTCAGCGCGGCATCGATGACGTGTTCGCCCGCAGTCGGCCTGACCTGGCCGCTTTTGAGTGCTGCGTGCAGTTTTTTCTGCAATGGATGGCTGGCACCGAGCAGGTCGTAGGCGTGTTGCAGTGCGCCCACCGGATCGTCCGCCGATTGCGGGCGGTAGCAGCCGGCCAGCAACTCCTCCAGGGTCGGATCGCCCTTGGCACGGCCGATCACTGCGGCCACTTCGGCATCCAGCGCATCGGACGGCCCGGTATGGCGACGCCCGAACGGGAACACGATCACCCGCAACAGGCAACCGAGTACTTTGTTCGGGAAGTTGCTCAACAGCTCATCCAGTGCACGCTCCGACTTACCGAGGCTTTCTTCCATGGCCCAGGCGAACAGCGGCTCCAGGTGGTCCGGCGAATCCAGGTCGTGATAACGCTTGAGCGCGGCCGATGCCAGGTACATATGGCTCAGCACATCTCCCAGGCGTGCCGACAGGCGTTCACGACGTTTCAATTCGCCGCCGAGCAGCATCATGCTCAAGTCGGCGAGCAGGGCGAACGCAGCGGCCTGGCGGTTCAAGGCGCGGAAGTAACCCTGGCTCAAACGGTTGCCCGGGGCTTTCTCGAAATGCCCTGCACCGAGGTTCAGGACCAGCGTGCTGGCGGCGTTGCTCACGGCGAAACCGATGTGTTGCAGCAGCAGGTCATCGAACTCCTTGAGTGCCTGGTCATGGTCTTCGCGACCGGCCAGGGCCATTTCCTTGAGCACGAACGGATGGCAGCGAATGGCGCCCTGGCCGAAGATCATCAGGTTACGCGACAGGATGTTCGCGCCTTCGACGGTGATGAAAATCGGCGCGCCCTGCCAGCTACGGCCCAGGTAGTTGTTCGGGCCCATGATGATGCCCTTGCCGCCGTGCACATCCATGGCGTGGCTGATGCACTCGCGACCGCGTTCGGTAAGGTGGTACTTGAGGATTGCCGACAGCACCGACGGTTTTTCCCCCAGGTCCACGGCGTTGGCGGTAAGCATGCGTGCGCTGTCCATCAGCCAGGCGTTGCCGCCGATGCGCGCCAGGGCTTCCTGGATACCTTCGAAGGCCGACAGCGGTACGTTGAACTGTTCGCGTACCTGAGCGTACTGGCCGGTCACCAGGCTGGTGAACTTGGCGGCGCCGGTGCCCACGGCAGGCAGCGAAATCGAACGGCCTACCGACAGGCAGTTCATCAGCATCATCCAGCCTTTGCCGAGCATTTCCCTGCCACCGATGAGGAATTCCAGCGGAATGAACACATCCTTGCCGGAGTTCGGGCCGTTCATGAACGCGGCGCCCAGGGGCAAGTGGCGGCGGCCGATTTCCACGCCCGGAGTGTCGGTGGGGATCAGCGCGAGGCTGATGCCCAGGTCTTCTTCTTCACCCAGCAGATGGTCCGGGTCATGAGCCTTGAAGGCCAGGCCGAGCAGTGTCGCGACCGGGCCGAGGGTGATGTAGCGTTTTTCCCAGTTCAGGCGCAGGCCGAGTGTTTCCTTGCCTTCCCATTCGCCCTTGCAGATCACACCGGTGTCGGGCATCGCGCCCGCGTCGGAGCCGGCCAACGGGCCGGTCAGGGCGAAGCAGGGAATATCATCGCCACGCGCCAGGCGCGGCAGGTAGTGGTTGCGTTGTTCGTCGGTGCCGTAATGCAGCAGCAACTCGGCCGGGCCGAGGGAGTTGGGCACCATCACGGTCGAGGCGAGGTCGCCGCTGCGGGTGGCCAGCTTCATCGCCACCTGGGAGTGGGCATAGGCAGAGAAGCCTTTGCCACCGTACTCCTTGGGGATGATCAGCGCGAAGAAGCCATGAGTCTTGATGTGCTCCCAGGCGGCGGGCGGCAAGTCCATGGCCTGGCCGATTTCCCAGTCACTGACCATGGCGCAGAGTTCTTCGGTGGGGCCGTCAATGAACGCCTGTTCTTCTTCAGTCAACTGCGCCTTGGGATAAGCCAGCAATTTGTCCCAGTCGGGGCGGCCGCTGAACAGTTCACCATCCCACCACACGGTGCCGGCATCGATCGCATCGCGCTCGGTCTCGGACATCGGTGGCAGGACTTTCTGGAACCAGTTGAACAGCGGCTTGGTGAAGTATTGGCGGCGCAGGTCGGGCAGCAGCAGAGGGGCGGCCACGGCCGCGATCAGTACCCAGAAAATCAGCAGCAGCCAGCCCGGTGCGTGGCTCCAGGCGCCCATCGCCAGCAGGTAAACGGCGACCACGCCCAAGGCGGGCAGGGGCGCGGTGCGACGGTGTGCCAGGTAGGCAATGCCGAGCACTAGAACCAGTATCCACAACAACAGCATATTCAATCCTCCGTGAAACCAGGGGCGAAACCACCTTGGAGCTTAGTCGGCATCCGAAAAAGCGCGGTGATCAGGGTGTAACGAGTTGTACTGGGAGCACCCTCACCAGGCGCCGACATTTGGCCGAATCGTCGTTATCGCCAGGGCAGCCCTGTCGTTAGACTCCAGGCTTGTCTCGGAGATAACGCTTATGGATACGTACCTGCGTCCCAGCCGCTTCATCGATAGTGACCACCCCGCAGTGGTGGAGTTCGCCGAAAAACATCGCGGTCCCAGCGCGGATTTATGTGACCAGGCAGTCAGTCTTTATTACGCCGTGCGTGAGGCGATTCGCTATAACCCTTACACATTCAGCCATGATCCTGACAGCCTCAAGGCCAGCTTCGCCCTGGCCGCCGGCGAGAGCTACTGCGTGCCCAAGGCCACCTTGCTTGCCGCCTGTGCTCGCCACTGCGGTATCCCGGCGCGCATCGGCCTGGCGGATGTGCGCAATCATCTGTCGACCCCCCGCCTGATCGCGCTGCTCAAGAGTGATGTGTTCGCCATGCATGGCTACACCGAGTTGTACCTGCGTGGCCGCTGGGTCAAGGCGACGCCGGCGTTCAACCAGCAACTGTGCGAGTTGTTCGATGTACCGCCGCTGGAGTTCGATGGTATTCACGACAGCGTGTTCCACGCGTTCAACCGCCAGGGCCGGCGTTCGATGGAATACGTGCTGGACCACGGGCAGTTTGCCGACGTGCCCGAAGCGCTTTTCTTCGCCCACATTCAGCAGTGTTACCCACACCTGTT
Source organism: Pseudomonas sp. MWU13-2517 (assembly GCF_023242545.1). Classification (NCBI taxonomy): domain Bacteria; kingdom Pseudomonadati; phylum Pseudomonadota; class Gammaproteobacteria; order Pseudomonadales; family Pseudomonadaceae; genus Pseudomonas; species Pseudomonas sp. MWU13-2517. Next base: position 457,766 of record NZ_JALMFA010000002.1, read on the forward strand.
TACCGGGGACATGCCGACCGTGCTGGGCGATATGCACAGCGATTTAAGCCGCGGGTGAACCGGCGTATGCTGCTGCATTCATCAAGCCATGTTCATTCACGATAAGGCGCGGTCATGCTGAAAATCTGGGGTCGTAAAAATTCATCAAATGTCAGGAAAGCACTTTGGTGCGCCGAGGAGCTCGGCCTGGACTATGAGGCAATTGATGCGGGCGGGGCTTTTGGTGTGGTCGACACGCCGCAATACCGGGCAATGAATCCCAATGGCCGGGTGCCGGTGATCGAAGATGGTGACTTTGTGCTGTGGGAATCCAACACCATCGTGCGTTACCTGTGCGCCAAGCATGCGTCGGCGTTTTACCCGAGCGACCTGCAAGCCCGCGCCAATGCCGAAAAGTGGATGGACTGGACCACGTCGACCCTCGCCGAGCCGTTCAAGGCAGTGTTCTGGGGCATCGTGCGTACCCCGGCGGAAAAACAGAACTGGGACAGCATCAACGCTGGGCGCCAGGCCTGTATCGATGCATTGGCTACCGTGGACAAGGCCCTGGCCGAACAGCCTTACCTGTCCGGCGACGCATTCGGCATGGGCGATATTCCCCTGGGCTGCTTCGTTTATGCCTGGTTCGAAATGCCTATCGAGCGCCCTGCAATGCCCCATCTGGAAGCCTGGTACCAGCGTTTGCAGCAACGCCCGGCCTACCGCAAAGCGGTAATGACCGCGTTGACTTAATACCTACTATTAATACGGGTGACTGTACTTGTGCGACGTGGGCACGCACCATGCCCGTGCATCGCGGGTTGAACTACCTGCGATGCGCCCTCATCTATTTCTTCTATTCCCTTCTTTGGTGCGTAATCCGATATGAGTTCCGCTCTGTCCATCCGGCAGCTAACCAAAACCTACGGCAACGGTTTCCAGGCCTTGAGTGGTATCGATCTGGACGTTGCCGAAGGTGACTTCTTCGCCTTGCTCGGCCCCAACGGCGCCGGCAAGTCCACCACCATCGGTATTCTCTCGACCCTGGTCAACAAGACCAGCGGTACCGTGAATATCTTTGGTCATGACCTGGACAAATCCCCGGCGGCGCTCAAGCGCTCCATCGGCGTGGTACCCCAGGAGTTCAATTTCAACCAGTTCGAAAAGACCTTCGACATCGTCGTGACCCAGGCCGGCTACTACGGCATCCCGGCCAAAGTCGCCAAGGAGCGCGCCGAGCAGTACCTCACCCAATTGGGCTTGTGGGACAAGCGCGACGTGCCATCGCGCTCGCTGTCCGGGGGTATGAAGCGCCGCTTGATGATTGCCCGTGCGCTGGTTCATCAACCACGCCTGCTGATCCTCGATGAACCGACCGCAGGCGTGGACATCGAACTGCGTCGCTCGATGTGGACCTTTCTCACCGAGCTGAACGAGCAGGGCATTACCATCATCCTCACCACCCATTACCTGGAAGAGGCTGAGCAACTGTGCCGCAACATCGGCATCATCGACCACGGCACCATCGTCGAGAACACCAGCATGCGTAACCTGCTGGGCCAGTTGCATGTGGAAACCTTCCTGCTGGATCTGAAAAACAACCTGTCGGCGCCGCCGCAGTTGCTTGGTTACCCAAGCCGGCTGGTCGATGGCCACACCCTGGAAGTCCAGGTGGACAAGGCCATGGGCATCACCGCGCTGTTCACCCAATTGGCGACTCAGAACATTGAAGTGCTGAGCCTGCGTAACAAAACCAATCGCCTTGAGGAGTTGTTCGTGTCCCTGGTGGAGAAAAATCTGGCGAAGGTGGCGGTATGAGTTCCGAACTGCAACCCAACCTCGTTGCCCTGCAAACCATCGTCTATCGCGAAGTGAAGCGCTTTACCCGGATCTGGCCGCAGACCCTGCTGCCGCCGGCGATCACCATGGTCCTGTACTTCGTGATCTTCGGTAACCTGATCGGCCGCCAGATCGGCGACATGGGTGGTTTTACCTACATGGAGTACATCGTGCCCGGGCTGATCATGATGTCGGTGATCACGAACTCCTACGGTAACGTGGTCTCGAGTTTCTTCGGCAGCAAATTCCAGCGCTCCATCGAAGAACTGATGGTATCGCCGGTATCGCCCCACACCATTCTGATCGGCTACACCCTGGGTGGCGTACTGCGGGGCTTGATGGTCGGGGTGATCGTGACCTTGCTGTCGTTGTTCTTCACCCACCTGCAGGTGCATCACCTTGGGGTCACCCTGTTGGTGGTGGTGCTGACGGCGACGATTTTCTCGCTGCTGGGGTTTATCAACGCCGTATTTGCACGCAACTTCGATGATATTTCGATCATCCCGACCTTCGTGCTGACGCCGCTGACCTACCTGGGCGGGGTGTTCTACTCCATCACCCTGCTGCCGCCGTTCTGGCAGACCGTGTCACTGGCCAACCCGGTGCTGCATATGGTCAACGCGTTTCGCTACGGCATCCTGGGCGTGTCGGATATCAAGATCAGCGTGGCGATCACCTTCATGCTGATCGCAACCGTGGTGCTGTATATCGGTTGCGCGCGGTTGCTGGTGAGCGGGCGCGGGATGCGCACCTGATTGACTGAATGCAGGCAGTAAAATGTGAGAGGGGGCTTGCTCCCGATGGCGGTGGCTCAGTCCTTATTCACTGACTGACACACTGCCATCGGGAGCAAGCCCCCTTTTACATTTGGTTCTGCAGAGGCTTCAGGCTCGCAGCGCCAGTTCGATTAGCTCATGCAATTCTTCAACCGGCAGCGGTGCGCTGGAAAACAGGCTGCGATACACCGTCGGCGCGGCAATCAGGTTCAGCAACCTGTCCAGGGTCGGTAGTGGGTCGGCAGTGTTTTGGTAACGATCAAGAATGATCTGCAACTGGCCCATCAGAATGTTGCTGCAATAGTCCCTGGGATGGCTGCACTGCACGTCGCGCATCATATTGCGCCCCAGCTCCGAACTCATTTCATCCAGGTATTGTTCGCCCCAGGCGCGCAGGTCGCCGCGCAGGCTACCGGTGTTGGCGGGTTCGCCGTCAGGGCGCAGGCGTTCCAGGGCCACGTCGGCGAGCAGGGCGGACAGGTCACCCCAACGCCGGTAAATGGTGGACGGCGTGACGCCTGCCCGTGCCGCAATCATTGGCACGGTAACGCTGGAGCGCTCATGGGCTTCCAGCAATTGCCGGGCCGCGTTGTGCACTGATTCTTGGACCCGGGCACTACGGCCTCCCGGGCGAAGGCCTTCTTTTATCGCCATGCGTAAAACCTTAACACAAAGAATTTGCTTTAAGCGCTTTCTGGTAGCACACTCCGAAAAAGCAAAATATTAGCTTTAGCGGAGCGTGCCCATGTCCAGCCTTACTTCCCATCGTTCCAATCTGGCGTTCCTGGTGGTGACGATACTGACCTTTCTCGCTGCGTCCAGCGCACCCACGCCGTTGTATCAGGTGTATCAAGACAACCTGCATTTCTCGGCGGCCATGTTGACGGTGGTCTTCGGCGTGTATGCCGTGAGCCTGCTGGCAGCGTTGCTGACCGTGGGTTCGCTGTCGGATTACCTGGGACGAAAACCGGTGATTTTCGCGGCATTGATCCTGAATATGCTGGCGATGCTGCTGTTTATCAATGCTGACAGCACCGCGTACCTGATTGCCGCCCGCGCTCTGCAAGGTTTCGCCACTGGCATGGCGACAGCGGTATTGAGTGCGACCTTGCTCGACACCGACCGTACCCGTGGCCCGATGCTCAATAGCCTTGCGCCGCTGCTGGGTATGGCCAGCGGTGGTTTGGGCAGTGGCCTGCTGGTGGAATTTGCACCACGGCCGACCCAATTGATTTATTTCGCGATGCTGGCACTGATGCTGCTGCAGGCGCTGTATGTATGGCGCTTGCCGGAAACCGTCAGCCGCATACCGGGTGCCTTGAAGTCGCTGGCGCCGACCCTGCACGTCCCCCAACAGGCGCGTCGTGCCTTGTGGCTGGCGATGCCATTGAATGTGGCGGTATGGGCATTGGGTGGTTTCTTTTCCTCCCTGGCGCCTTCGCTGGTACGGGCTGCAACGGGGTCGACCTCGCACCTGATCGGTGGTGGGCTGGTGGCGGTGGTGACGCTCAGTGGTGCGGTGATGATCTACAGCCTGCGTGACCGCCCGGCAGATAACGTCATGCGCCTGTCGGCTGCATTGTTGGCCACTGGGGTGGCACTGTTGTTGGTGGCGGTGCAGAGCGCCGCCCTGTGGCTGTTCTTTGTCGCCAGTGTGATCGCCGGCTTCGGTTTCGGCGGCGGGTTCATGGGCAGTGTGCGCAGTATCGTCGGCTTGGCGTTGCCCCATGAAAGGGCGGGTCTGATGTCGGCGTTCTATGTGTTGAGCTACCTGGCGTTCTGCCTGCCGGCGCTGCTTGCGGGTAACCTGAGCCGGGTCTATGGCTTGATCGCAACCACCGACGGCTACGGTGCTGTGCTCATCGTTTTGGCACTCGGTGCATTGGCCGGATTGCTATGGCAGGCGACGGCGCGGACCAGGCCAGCGGTGTAGCTAATATCCTTATATTGGCAAAATAGATAACAGATAGAGATATTACCCGTTATATAGATATTCGATCAGGTTCTATGATGGCTTCAACCTCATATGAGGAAGAGGATGACCACCATGACGTGCGCGAATACCCCTAGCTACAAACCTTTCAGCCACCTGACCCGACCTCGGGAAGTGATTCGTCAATTCACGCCCAATTGGTTTGCCGCGACCATGGGCACCGGCGTGCTGGCGCTTGCGCTGGCACAACTGCCGATCAGTGTGCCGGGGCTGCATGCCGTCGCCGAAGGGCTGTGGATGTTTACCATCGGTCTGTTTGTGGTGTTCAGCGTGTTGTACGCCACGCGCTGGGTCATGTTTTTCCACGAGGCGCGGCGAATCTTCGGCCACTCTACGGTTTCGATGTTCTTCGGCACCATTCCGATGGGCCTGGCGACCATTCTCAACGGTTTGCTGTTGTTCGGCCTGCCGCGCTGGGGCAGTGATGTGGTGCCTTTGGCGCAAGCCCTGTGGTGGCTGGACGTGGCGATGGCCCTGGCTTGCGGTGTACTGATTCCGTTCATGATGTTTACCCGTCAGGAACACAGCATCGACCAGATGACTGCCGTATGGCTGCTGCCGGTAGTGGCGGCCGAAGTTGCCGCCGCCAGCGGTGGCCTGCTGGCGCCGCACTTGCTCGACGCCCATGGGCAACTGGTGATGCTGGTGACCAGCTACGTGTTGTGGGCATTTTCGCTGCCGGTGGCATTCAGCATCTTGACCATCCTGATGCTGCGCATGGCTTTGCATAAGTTGCCGCACGCCAACATGGCTGCGTCGAGCTGGCTGGCCCTTGGCCCTATCGGTACCGGCGCACTCGGCATGTTGCTGCTGGGCGGTGATGCGCCGGCGATCTTTGCGGCCAATGGCTTGCCCGGTGTCGGCGAGATGGCCAACGGCCTGGGCCTGGTGGCGGGTATCACGCTGTGGGGCTTCGGCTTGTGGTGGATGCTGATAGCGGTGTTGATCACCCTGCGTTACCTGCGCGCCGGCATTCCATTCAACCTCGGCTGGTGGGGCTTTACCTTTCCCTTGGGGGTTTATGCGCTGGCCACACTGAAGCTGGCGAACGTGCTGCATCTCGGGTTCTTCAGCGTATTTGGCAGCGTGCTGGTGCTGGCTTTGGCGCTGATGTGGCTGATCGTCGCCAAGCGCACCGTGCAGGGCGCCTATAAAGGCGAACTTTTTGTTTCACCGTGCATTGCAGGACTAGCGAATAAGTAAGCGGGTTTAGGTAAAGTCGTGGCCTGATAACGATTAGGCCACGCAGGAACACGGACGATGAGCCACACCTCGCAATTCACCTTGCTGCGCACGCGGCGCTTCTTGCCTTTTTTTGTCACCCAGTTGCTGGGTGCCTTCAACGACAACATCTTCAAGCAATCGCTGATCCTCGCCATTCTCTACAAACTCACTATCGAGGGTGACCGCTCCATTTGGGTCAACCTCTGTGCGCTGCTGTTCATCCTGCCGTTCTTCCTGTTCTCGGCATTGGCTGGGCAGTTTGGCGAGAAATTCAACAAGGATGCGTTGATCCGCGCGATCAAGGTGGGGGAGATCGTGATCATGACCGTGGGCGCCACGGGCTTTCTGTTCAATCATCTGGAACTGATGCTGCTGGCGCTGTTTGCCATGGGCACGCACTCGGCACTGTTCGGCCCGGTGAAGTACTCGATCATGCCCCAGGCCCTGCATGAAGATGAGTTGGTCGGTGGCAACGGCCTGGTGGAAATGGGCACGTTCCTGGCGATCCTGGCCGGCACCATCGGCGCCGGCATCATGATGTCGTCCACCCAGTACGCGCCGGTGGTGTCGGTGGCGATCGTCGGCGTGGCAGTGCTGGGTTACCTGGCCAGCCGCAGCATTCCGCGGGCAGCGGCTTCTACGCCAGGGTTGCGCTTGAACTGGAATATCTTCAGCGAGTCGTGGGCCACTTTGCGCCTGGGCCTGGGGCAGACGCCGGCGGTGTCGCGTTCCATCGTCGGCAACTCGTGGTTCTGGTTTGTCGGCGCGATCTACCTGACGCAGATCCCGGCCTATGCCAAGGAGTGGCTGTACGGTGATGAAACCGTGGTGACGCTGATTCTCACGGTGTTCTCGGTGGGCATCGCGCTGGGGTCGATGCTCTGCGAAAAACTCTCCGGGCGTAAGGTCGAAATCGGTCTGGTGCCGTTCGGTTCATTTGGCCTGACGGTGTTTGGCTTGCTGCTGTGGTGGCACTCCGGCGGCTTTGCGCAGAACGTGCAGGCCAACGACTGGTTGGCCGTGCTCGGTTACGGTCAGGCGTGGTGGGTATTGTTCGATATCCTCGGCCTCGGCGTATTCGGTGGCTTTTATATCGTGCCGCTGTACGCGCTGATCCAGTCGCGCACTGCCGAGAACGAGCGCGCCCGGGTGATCGCGGCCAACAACATTCTCAACGCACTGTTCATGGTGGTGTCGGCGATTGTGTCGATCCTGCTGTTGAGCGTGGCCAAGCTGTCGATCCCCGAGTTGTTCCTGGTGGTGTCGCTGCTCAACATCGCGGTCAACACCTACATCTTCAGGATCGTCCCCGAGTTCACCATGCGTTTCATGATCTGGCTGCTCAGCCATTCCATGTACCGCGTCGAGCATCGCAACCTGGAAGCCATTCCGGATGAAGGTGCGGCGTTGCTGGTGTGCAACCACGTGTCGTTTGTCGATGCGCTGCTGATTGGCGGCGCGGTGCGTCGGCCGATTCGCTTCGTGACGTACTACAAGATCTACCGCTTGCCGGTGCTGAATTTTATCTTCCGCACTGCCGGGGCGATTCCGATTGCGGGTCGTAATGAAGATATCCAGATCTACGAAAAAGCCTTCACGCGGATTGCCCAGTATCTGAAGGATGGGGAGTTGGTGTGCATCTTCCCGGAAGGCAAGTTGACGGCTGATGGTGAAATGAATGAGTTCCGTGGCGGGCTGACGCGCATTCTGGAGGAGACGCCGGTTCCGGTGGTTCCAATGGCATTGCAGGGGTTGTGGGGGAGCTTCTTCAGTCGCGATCCGAACAAGGGGTTCTTTCATCGGATCTGGTCGCGGGTGGTGCTGGTCGCGGGTCAGCCGGTGGCGGTGGAAGCGGCGACGCCCGCGCGGTTGCAGGAAGTGGTGGGCGTGTTGCGGGGGAATGTCAGGTAGCTTGGGGTTGGATACTGGCCTCACCAGCAAGCTCCCTCCCACGGTTGGAATGCATTCCAGCCTGTGGGAGGGGCCTTGTTTGCGCTGACGGCAGTGGCCTACGCGCTGATCTTGAGCCCGATGAGCCCGCAGATGATCAGCGCCACACTGACCAGCCGAAACAACGCCATGGATTCGCCAAACAGGATAATCCCGGCAATCACCGTACCCACTGCCCCCACGCCAGTCCAGATCGCATAGGCAGTGCCCAACGGCAGTTCCTTCATGGCCAATCCCAGCAAACCGAGGCTGAAGGCCATGGCGGCAATGGTCAGCGCGGTAGGCATCGGTTTGCTGAAACCGTCGGTGTACTTCAAACCGACGGCCCAGCCGACTTCGAACAAGCCGGCAAAAAATAAAATGACCCAGGACATGTTGATCTCCCATCTATAGGTGGGGTCGTCCCCGGGTTGAACGCTTTAACGCGTCGCGAGGTCGTCCCCGCGAAGCTCGATAGACTGCCGAAAATGGACCGGGCTATCAAGTTTTCGGTTGAGGCTCCAACGCGCGGCGGTCTTCCTTCTCGCTCATGCGACGGAAATAAGTCGAAAGCAACGCTCCAGAGATGTTGTGCCAGACACTGAACAGCGCGCTTGGCACAGCTGCCAACGGCGAAAAGTGCGCGCTGGCTAATGCAGCACCCAGCCCGGAGTTCTGCATGCCCACTTCCAGCGCCAGTGATTTGCGCTGCGCCAATGGCAATTTGAACAAGCGGCCGGTGAAGTACCCCAACAGGTAACCGAAGCTGTTGTGCAACATCACCACGGCCATGATCAGCAGGCCGGATTCGGCGATCTTCGCCTGGCTCGCCGCAACCACCGCCGCGACGATGATCACGATGCTGACCACCGACACCAACGGCAGCACCTCTACCGCATGGCGCACCCGTTCGCCCAGTACGCGCTGCGCCACCACGCCAAGCACGATGGGCAGTAGCACCACTTGCAGGATCGACCAGAACAACTCCATGAACGACACCGGCAACCAGGCCGAGGCCAGTAACCAGATCAGCGCGGGGGTGAGCAGCGGGGCGAGGAGGGTAGTGACGGCGGCGATGGCCACCGACAGTGCCAGGTCGCCGCGGGCCAGCCAGGTCATCACGTTGGACGATGTGCCGCTTGGGCAGCAGCCGACCAGGATCACGCCGACGGCTATCTCCGGCGGCAGGTGGAAGGCCTGGCACAAGAGCCAGGCCACACCCGGCATGATCACAAAGTGCGCAACCACGCCCAGAGCCACGCGCCAGGGATGGCGGGCGACCTCGGCGAAGTCTTCAAGTTTGAGGGTCAGGCCCATGCCGAACATCACCAGACCCAGCAGCGGGACGATGGCACCTTTGAGGCCGATGAACCAACTGGGCTCGAGGAAGGCGAGCACGGCGAATATCAACACCCAGTAGGCGAAGGTATTGCCGACAAAACGGCTCAAGGCGGCGAGTGCGCGCATAGGAAAGGGCCTTTGTTGTTAGATTTTGAGTTGCAATACGATCAAATGGGAGAGGGGCTTGCTCCCGATTGCGGTGGCTCAGCCGATAGGCATTGGCTGGCCACATTGCAATCGGAAGCAAGCCCCTCGCACTTTTTGAACTTAACAGGGCTTAGATGCCCTGCGGAGTCTCTTCGCCGCCCAGTGCCTCAACCAACGCCGGCAGGAAATCGCCAAACGTCAGCATCATCAGGGTAAAGCTGGCATCCAGTTGCCCCAGTGCCTCGTCGCCACCGTCCTGTTCTGCCTGGTCCTGCAGCAGGTCTTCGAACTTCAGGCGCTTGACCGTCATCTTGTCGTCGAGCATGAAGGACAGCTTGTCCTGCCACGCCAGCGCCAATTGGGTCACGACTTTGCCGGTGCTCAGGTGCAGCTGGATTTCTTCGCTGGTCAGGTCCTGGCGCTTGCAGCGCACGATGCCACCGTCTTCGTGGGTGTCGCGCAGTTCGCATTCGTCGAGGACGAAGAAGTCATCGGCCGGTTTCTGGGTGGTGACCCAGTCGGTCATGATTGCGGTTGGTGCGGTTTTAACGGTGAGCGGGCGAACCGGCAGAGTGCCGATCACTTCACGCAGGGTCGACAGCAGGTCTTCGGCGCGCTTGGGGCTTGCCGAGTTCACCAGGATCAGGCCCTGCTTCGGCGCGATAGCGGCGAATGTCGACGAGCGACGGATAAAGGCGCGTGGCAGGAAGGCTTGGATGATTTCATCCTTGATCTGGTCCCGTTCCTTCTTATAGACCTTGCGCATTTGCTCGGCCTCGATTTCTTCGACTTTCTCTTTGACTGCGTCGCGTACCACGCTACCCGGCAGGATGCGTTCTTCCTTGCGCGCGGCGACCAGCAGGAAGTCACCGCTGATGTGCACCAGGGGAGCGTCTTCGCCTTTACCGAAAGGCGCGACGAAACCGTAAGTGGTCAACTCCTGGCTTGCACAAGGGCGCGCCAGTTTGGTGGCCATGGCCGCTTCCAACGCCTCGGCATCAACAGGCAGATCTTGGGTCAGGCGATAGATAAGCAGGTTCTTGAACCACATGGGGCGAGTCTCTCCTTTATACAAAGGAGGGCATTATTCTCTTGATAGCGTCCCAGGCCAACCCTGCCTAAGCCATTGGAAGGGCTCAAAAAAAAGATTTAAGAAAGTGCTTGCCAGACCTTGGGTCGCTCCGTAGAATGCGCGCCACACCGAAACGAAGGGTGATTAGCTCAGCTGGGAGAGCATCTGCCTTACAAGCAGAGGGTCGGCGGTTCGATCCCGTCATCACCCACCATTCGCTTCAAGTGTTACGCGCAGCGGTAGTTCAGTCGGTTAGAATACCGGCCTGTCACGCCGGGGGTCGCGGGTTCGAGTCCCGTCCGCTGCGCCATATTCGGTAACCTGGAACACTGAACGCCAGGTCACCAGAAAAAGCCCGCTCATCGAGCGGGCTTTTTTCTGTCCAAAATATGGCAAAAAATCGTGGGATAAAATTTTTTTAAATAAATTGCATTTAAATCAAGACATTACGATTTTTTGGTGTATGATGCGCCCACACCGAAACGAAGGGTGATTAGCTCAGCTGGGAGAGCATCTGCCTTACAAGCAGAGGGTCGGCGGTTCGATCCCGTCATCACCCACCATTCGCTTCATGTGTTACGCGCAGCGGTAGTTCAGTCGGTTAGAATACCGGCCTGTCACGCCGGGGGTCGCGGGTTCGAGTCCCGTCCGCTGCGCCATATTCGGTAACTTGGAACACTGAACGCCAGGTCGCCACACGAAGCCCGCTCATCGAGCGGGCTTTTTTGTGCCTGCAATTCAGCTCAGCGATTTAAGGATTTGCTGATCTGCTATCGACGTGATGTCCCGCCGGCCCAGGAATACGAAAACAACCGTCGCCGTGAGCGAGGTGAGTGCTGCCAGCCATTGCAGGCAACGGCTGGAGACCGTGCTGAACGAGTACTCTGCCGCCGCACGCCTGTTCACAAGCCCATCAACCGCCAGCCCATCTGCAATTGGGCGATGAATTGCCACGGCTGCGTGGTGGGCTGCCTTCCGGCGTTGTTGCAGAGTCGCCATCGAGGCGTATATGGATTGGCGTTGGCGGGGCGAACGAAGAAGGGATCCCCTGATGCCCGGGGGCTGCTGATTTCAGCGATCAGCTTGTTTGGCTTTCTTTTTCTTCTCGTCGCGGGTGGCAAGGTGTTCAAAGCAAAACGCGGCGGTACCGAAGAGCGCAATCAACGACAGCACGACCATGCCTAGAGTTGAGCTTTCCATGATGACTTCCTACGGGAGTTGTGGGTAGGAAGTGACGGTAGGATGTGCGGGTTCGACGCTCAATAGGCACGACGTAGTCTTTATGGCGGGTGGGCGATCCATACGTGTTCTTTACGGGTTGTCGTGTACATATCCGTTGTTGAGGCAACGGATATGTACCACCCCAAAGAAAACTACAGGTTACGACTATGCCGATAGTCGCTGACCGCCTCATACACTGCTTTACGCAACCGGTTGATCCCTCCAATCGGCCGATGTGCCTCCAGCCCGAACCAGGGGTTGAACGACTGGTTATCGCAGGCAAGATTCAAGGCAGGCGTATCGAAGTCCTGCGCAGGAATCCGCACCTTGGCCACGGTTTCATAGGGGGCATCGCTTTCCTTCCACTCGATGCTGGTGTCTTCGATCGGCATGAATTTCTGCGGGTTCTGTCGCTGAACCTGCAGCACAAAACAGGCAGGCACACGGTCGGTAGACAGTTGCTGGTTCAAGGCGCTGCGCAGGAAATTCGGCAGGTCCTGGTTCTGCTTGGGTATTACATATTCCGGGCAGCTTTGTGGGTCGGGGGCGACACGGAATTTGGCATTAGCCGCGCCGAATTTGTAGGGCGAAACTGAAAAATAGGTCGCCTGCGTCGGACTCGTCGGTGCCGGTGCCAAGGTCGCCAGGGCAATAAACAGATGGCGTACTTGCCAGCTGCGTGGGTCGACTGTGGGGAAGAATGCCAGGACCTTCTTGCCGTCCGCCTGGGCGCCGATGTTCTGTGCATATTCCGCCACATTGCTGACGAAGAAATTCGGATGGCTGAACATCACGAAGTCTTGCTCCGTGCGCGCTTGCTGGTCCGCCATCAGTTGTTTACCCGGTACATCCAGCAGCTTGAGCGCCATGCCCCGGGCATCGCGAATGCTGTCGAACTGCGGATAGGCATTGCCGTTGGACAGCCGTATCTGCGCCTGCCAGGTCTTGCCCGGCTCGGCGAACACGCCTTGGCGCAAGGCTGGGTCGAGGTCCGCGAGCACGCTGACTTCGGCCTTCACGCAGCCGTGGGCCTTGGCGTGGGCATCGCGCAGGTAGCGTGTGCCTTCGCGGTGCTGGTCGACGATCCGTACCGCCGTCTGGATGATGCCCTGGGTCATGGCCGCTTCATCGGGGGGGATCTGCTCGTCCGGCGACACCGGGCCGCTGTGCTGCCAGGCGAACCACGCGGTGGCTAGCAGCCAGCCGAGCAAGCCCAGGCCGATCAGCCACAACAGGGTTTTGCCGAGAAAACGGCCCAGGCGCAGCCAGAGACGAGCGAGCAGGGAGCGTTCGTTGTATTGGGATCGAATCATCATGGCAGTTGTTGCTCCAGCGGGCCGCCCAGCACTTTAAGGTATTCCAGCAGCGCCCAGCGTTCTTGTGGTTGCAGGCTGCGGCCGATCACACCGTTGCCGCGTTTGCCGGCGCGGAATTCATGGCCGCTGTTGTGATTGCCGGTGATTTTGGTATCGAACAGGAAGGCGTTCTTGAACGCGCCGGTTTCAAAGCCCAGGTGACGCGGGTCGTAGTTGAAGGTGCCTTTATAGAACGTGGTACTGCGCTCGTCCTGGGGTGAGAGCAGTTGGTAGATCGTCGGCACCGAACCGTTGTGCAGGAACGGCGGGGTGGCCCAGACGCCGGCCAGCGGACGTGCCTTGTAGGCACGCAGTTCACGCACGCCGATGGGCAGGCCGAAGCCGTCCAGGCCTGGGCGTTCGGCCGGGGTCACACCGGCGGCGCGGTAGGCGTGCTCTTCGACGAAGGCGGTGACGTAGGCCAGGCCCTGGGCCACGGACATTTTTTTCAGGTCCAGCGGCTCGGTCGGTGTCGGGTGCAGTTGGACATTGAGCTTGGCCAGTTCCACCGGGTCCCATTGCAGGGCGCTCAGGTCATAACGGTGGTCGGCAATGTTGCTCGCGGCGCCTGGGTCGGTGCCGATGTACTCCACCGCAAGCATTTTCAGTTGCTGCACCGGGCGACCATTTTCCTGGCTGACGGCGGGCACATGGCAAGCGGCGCAGTTCTCGGCGAACAGGGCGCGGCCCTGGGCTGCGAGAGGCTTGTCGATGGCACCGAACAGGTCTTCCGGCCAGGTCGGCGGCTTGAGGCGCTGCAGGGTCTCTTCAATCAGGTTCAGGTCACGCACGCGAACGCTGGAGGGGTAGCGGGCATCGCCCTGAAGCGGCTGGCCGGCGTTGTCGAAGAAATTCAGGGTAGCGCCGACGCCGAGGGCTTCGCCGATATTGCGCGCCATGGGCTGCTGGGCTGAGCCGTTCCATTGCACCCAGTCGAAGGTCCAGATATCCCACAGATGCGGGTAGTCCACGGGGGCATTGGCGATGCGGTAATTGTCCGGCGAAATCGCGTCGCCAAAACTGGCGTTGGCAATACGGCCGAATGCATCGGTGCGGCCGGGACCTTCTTCGGTAGGGTAGAGGCCACGGTGGGTATCGTTCCAGGCAACTTTGAGGAACTGGTCCAGGGACTGCTTGAAGTCCACACGCAGCTGCTTTTTGTTGTTGTCGTCGTAATCGAAACCGAGCACTTCACGGGCAAAGCGTTCGAACTTCCACGGGTTGTAATACGTGGCGGCAAGGCTGGCCACCAGTGCCTGGCCGAAACTGCCGCCGCGCAAGGTGGGCACGCTGGAAGGCAATACATGTTGCGCCGAGCCACCGTCGATACGCAGGGCCTGGCCTTTGAAATGCAGCTCGCCGGTGTGACAGGCGGCGCAGGTGATATCCAGGTATTCAACTTTGCTGTCGGCGTTCTGATGCCGGGCGAACCCCACGGGCAGGTTGCCGGGATTCTGCGCGGTGCGAACTTGCTTGGGATCGACCAGAAAACCAAAGCGTGCCAGGTATTCCGGCGTGGCGAAGCGTTGCTCCGAGAAGGGCAACTCCAGGGCCGTGAACCACTTGTAATGCAGGCCTTTTACTTGAGTGCCCTGGGGCGTGAAGTAGTAGGTCTGGCGGTCGGCGGCACTCCATTGGTCCTGGTAGTGCACCTGCTCCACGGGTACGTAGTCCGGCAACTTGGGATTGGCGGTGTAATAGAGCACCACGGCGAGGAGCACGCCCAGGGCAACGAGTATCAGGAGTAAAGCACGGGAAAAAATGCGCAAGATAACTATCCTTGTCGAGTGGTAGCGCTCTTATGCCATCACCCCACGGGAGCGGCAAGTAGCCATGAGCACGGTTACAGGTGGTCCCGCGATCCTTCGCGGACCCCTATAATGAATGAAAATGCTTTTAAACACGTGAACTTATCCGACGTTTCCCGCTCAGATGCCGGTAGCCATTGGTCGTGGCCGCCTGATAAGCTCGCGACTTTAATTCGATTGCCCTTTTGGCGCATGAACAAGGAAATAGCATGAAACAGCATCGGTTGGCGGCGGCGGTGGCCCTGGTTAGCCTGGTACTTGCGGGTTGTGATTCGCAAACCAGCGTAGAGCTGAAAACCCCGGCGCAGAAAGCTTCCTACGGTATCGGCCTGAACATGGGCAAAAGCCTTGCTCAAGAAGGCATGGATGACCTGGACTCCAAAGCGGTAGCCCAAGGTATCGAAGATGCCGTCGGCAAGAAAGAACAGAAGCTGAAAGACGACGAACTGGTCGAAGCGTTTGCCGCACTGCAAAAGCGTGCTGAAGAACGCATGACTAAAATGAGCGAAGAGTCGGCAGCCGCCGGCAAGAAATTCCTCGAAGAAAACGCCAAGAAAGAAGGCGTTGTCACCACTGCTTCCGGTCTGCAGTACAAGATCGTGAAGAAGGCCGACGGCGCTCAGCCTAAGCCGACCGACGTAGTGACTGTTCACTACACCGGCAAGCTCACCAATGGCACCACCTTCGACAGCTCCGTGGAACGCGGCAGCCCGATTGACCTGCCGGTCAGCGGCGTGATCCCGGGTTGGGTCGAAGGCCTGCAATTGATGCACGTGGGTGAGAAGGTCGAGCTGTACATCCCGTCGGACCTGGCCTACGGCGCACAGAGCCCGAGCCCGGCGATTCCAGCCAACTCCGTGCTGGTATTCGACTTGGAGCTGCTGGGCATCAAGGACCCAGCCAAGGCTGAAGCCCCTGACGCACCTGCTGCACCAGCCGCCAAGAAGTAATCGGCGCCTGAACATACAACGCCCCGCTTTGACGGGGCGTTGTTGTATCTGCATATTGCTGAAACGCGAACCCTCACGCCTGCCGTTAATCTGATCGAACGCCTGTTGTGCAGCGCAGTCTGATGAAAGACTCGAGCGTGGCCAGCCGCACATCAGCGTCAAGTCAATGAAATCTTGGGTTTTTTTAGGTGCGCAAAAAACGCCCGATCTAACTGAAAGCCTTGTAAACAGCGGGTTTCAGCCATGAAAAAAGGCTCTGTTCACAAGGTTATCCACAATTTGTGTGGATAACCTTTTCTGTCATCTGGAACTGGAGTGACGAATGAAACCACCCTTCAATTTCACCCGTTTCCTGCCCATGGCCGCGCGCCTGCTCGGTCGTGGTCGCTTGCCCACGTTGCTGTTTGCCGTGGCTGCCAAGGGCTCAAGCCAGGGCAATCGCCTCGGCAAGCTCAAGGATGATTTCAAGCTGCTCCAGGCCCTCTGCCTGGCCTACTGGCGTGGCGAATACCGCGCGATCAGCCCGAAGGCACTCGTATCCGTGGTGGCGGGGCTGATGTACTTCCTGAGCCCGATTGACGCGATCCCGGATTTTATCCCGGTATTCGGCATGCTGGATGACATCGCCGTGCTGGCATGGATCATGAAGACCCTGGATGGCGAACTCAGCGCTTTTCGTGCCTGGCGCGACGCCCAGCGCCCGGAAAAGCTGGCGGTGGTTGAGCGCCTGCCGGCGACGCCTTCGCTGCTGGCCCAGGAGAACCCGCAAAAAAACTGACGGCGTTTATATCCCCCTGCGACTTTGTGGCTGTTAGGATTACACTTCTAAGGAAAGAACTTACTTAGTAAGTGTTGTTATCCTACGGGGCAGTCATGGATATTCAGATCATTTCACGCGATGGCGAACCCGAATACGCGGTGTTGCCATGGGACCAGTACCAGGCGCTGCTTAAAGCTGCCGGCCAGCAACAACCCGCTCCGACTCTGTCTTCTGCCGCCCAGGTGTCTCCCGATCACGCGTTGCGCGCGCTCGCCGAGCTGCGTGGCTTGCGTGAGGGCAAGGGCTTGGCCATCGAAGCCCTGGCCCGCACGGTGGGTATCAGCCCTTCGTACCTTGGATTGATTGAAAGTGGTGAGCGCCAGCCGGATGCTGCTATCCGCCGCAGCCTGGCCTGGGAATTGGGCGTTGCAGGTTGGAGGGATGAATCTTGAGCCTACGTATCAGCCGTCAACACTGGGATGGATTACTCAACGAGCTGGACCAGGCGCGCCGCCAGCGCCACCTGCTGACTTACCGCGCGCTGTTGGAGCGCCTGCAGTTTCCTACACCCGCCATGCAAACCTTGGCTGCCGCACTCGAACACCTGGCGGCGTTGGATGCCAAGGCCGAGCAGCCACTGCGCAGCTCCCTGGTGATCAGCCAGGGGGCCAGCCGCTTGCCACGCACCGGTTTCTTTGAGTGTGTGGAGCGCCTGGGACGGTTCAGTGGCCCCTCCGACGGCGTGGCCGCAGCCTCCTGGCACGCCTCGGAGGTAGTGCGGGTGTTCGAATACGAATACCCGGAATCCGCCGAAGCTTAAAGCGCCTGGGGCAGCATATCCGCGCTGTCGATCACATGGATGCTGTAGCCGGCCACATTCTTGGCATGGTGTTTGGCCTGGGAGGCCAGTTCCGCCAACTGGCTGGCATCCAGTTGCCCACAGGCCTGCGGATACAGGTGCACCACGCCGATGGACAACGACAGCAACGCAAACTCCTGCCTTATGCCCTGGCGGTTCAGCGCCACGAAGCAGCCGGCCTCGAGGTGTTCGGCGCGATAGAAGCGTCGGCACTGGGTGTGGAAATCATCCAGCAACTGGTTGAGCCGCTTGCGCCAATCCTGCGGACCGAGCACCAGCAAAAAATCATCACCGCCAATATGTCCGACGAAGTCCCGGCTGGGGTCGATCCGGTCGTTCAGGCACTGCGCCAGGCACAGCAGCACCTCATCCCCGCGTCCGTAGCCGTAGATATCATTGAACGGCTTGAAGCTGTCGATATCCACGTAGCAAATCACGGACTCACGCTGTTGCTGCAACAACCGCGTCAGGCACTGCTGGATTGGCACGTTGCCCGGTAGCAGGGTCAGCGGGTTGGCGTAGCGTGCTTGTTGGATTTTCAGCTCGGTGATGAGCTTGAGCACATCAATCACCCGGCCCAGGCCCAAGTAATCTCCATTGAGCGTAATGATGAAATCTTCTTCGATGCGTTGGCGTGCGCGGCTGGTCAACAAGCGGCTGACTTGCTGAAGCGATTGGCTCAACTCCACAGCCAGGAAGTCATCGCTCATCAAGCGACTGATGGGCTTTCGCGCGAACAGGTCGGTAGCGAAGGGCTTGAGCAACGCATCGGAAAGCGAGTGTCGATGCACAATGCCGACCGGGTGGCCGCGCCGGTCCAGCACGGCCAGCGAGTTCAAGTTGGCCTGGCGGCGAAAGGACTCCAGCACCTGGGCAGTGGCCGTGTCCTGATCCACGGCCGGTTGTTCATTGAGCAGGGCGCTGAGGTCGCTGCCTTCTTCGCTGAGAACGGTATTGGCGCTGTCGTGCTTGGGTAGCATCACGCGCGCTTCCTGCGGCGGTTGTTCCTGCGGCCGGCAGAGCAGATAGCCTTGAACCAGGTCGACGCCCATCTCCGTCAACACCGCCAGCTCTTCAGGCAGTTCAATACCCTCGGCGATGACCTGGGCATGGGACGCCTTGGCGATTTGCAGGATGGAGCCGACGAACTCGCGCTTGAGTGCGTCCTGGTGAATGCCGTCGATAAAGTGCCGGTCGATCTTCACGTAGTCCGGGCGCAGTTCCGACCACAGGCGCAGGCTGGAATACCCGGCGCCCAAGTCATCCAGGGCAATGGCAAAGCCCATGTGGCGGTAATGGTGCAGGGCGGTTTGCAGAAGGGCGAAGTCGTTGGTGGGGGTCTGCTCGGTCAGTTCGATGACGACCTGGCTGGGTGGAATGCCGAAGTCGCGCAGCAATTGCAGGGTACGTCCCGGCTGGTGCGCAGTTTCCATCAAGGATTCCGGCGAGATATTCAGGAACAGCTTGCCCGGCAGCTTCTGCTCGCTGAAGCGTCGACATGCGCTTTCGCGGCAAGCCATTTCCAGTTCACTGAGGCGCCCCGCTTGGCTGGCCACCGAGAACAGGGCGACGGGGGAGTGCAATGGGCTGTTGGATGGCCCTCGGCTGAGGGCTTCATAACCGAGGATGCGCCGTTCGGACAGGCAGATGATAGGTTGGAACAAGCTGTGCAGACTGCCATGAGCGAGAATAGAGCCCAATGCATTCAGCTGTTCGGTCATGGTCATGGCGATCTCGATCGAAAAAAAAGGACCGCAGGCTGAGCCTGCGGTCCTTCATTTCACGACAGAATGATGTCTATATGATGACACTCTGGGGAGTGCTCATATTAAATCGCTATCATTTACTGCTTGGCCACCTGCTTGCTGAGCTTGAGGTAGTCCAGCAGGATCCTGCCGGTTTCGGCCAGATAAGCGTCGTCTTCCGGTTTGGTTTTTTCCGCTTCGGCCGGCAGTGCATCTTCATCTTCTTTCTTCAGTTCCTTGAGCGGGTCTTCGCCCTTGGCCTTGCGGCGGGCGTTTTCCAGTGCAAGTTGCTGATTCTCGATGTCGGTGTGCTGCGCACGGCGATCCGCTTCGTTGAGGCTGACGGTTTTTTCTTCCATCAGCTTTTTGGCCAGAGCCAGCTTGTCGCGAATGAACACGAACTCGGCATCCTTGGCGGAACGAGCATCATGGTCAGCCTTCAACTGCGCCAGGTATGGTTTGAACGGGTCCGACGCCGGCTTGATGGCAGGGCGGATGGTGTCCCACGGCATGGCTTCGGGCAGGGCGCTCTCGCCGATTTCCTTGGTGTCGATAATCGACGGGAAATCGATATCCGGCAGCACGCCCTGATGCTGGGTGCTTTGCCCGGAAACCCGGTAGAACTTGGCCAGCGTCAGCTTGAGCTCGCCATGGTTCAGCGGCTGGATGGTCTGCACGGTGCCTTTACCGAAGGTCTGGCCGCCAATGATCATCGCGCGGTGGTAGTCCTGCATGGCGCCAGCGAAAATCTCCGAAGCCGACGCCGAAAGACGGTTGACCAACAACGCCATCGGTCCTTTGTAGAAGGCACCCGGGTTCTCGTCTTCCAGTACGTCGACACGGCCATCGGCGTTGCGTACCAACACGGTCGGGCCTTTGTCGATAAACAGGCTGGTCAGCTCGGTCGCTTCCTGCAGAGAACCGCCGCCGTTGTTGCGCAGGTCGATGACCACGCCGTCGACTTTATCTTTCTGCAGTTCCGTCAGGATTTTCTTAACGTCGCGGGTGGTGCTCTTGTAGTCCGGATCGCCAGCTCGAAAGGCTTTGAAGTCCAGGTAGAAGGCCGGGATTTCAATCACACCCAGCTTGTAATCCTTGCCATCCTGCTTGAGCTTGAGGATTTTCTTCTGTACGGCCTGGTCTTCGAGCTTCACCGCTTCTCGGGTGATCGACACAATCTTGCTGGTCTGATCGTTCGGTGCATTGGTGTGCGGAATTACTTCCAGGCGCACCACGCTGCCTTTCGGCCCACGGATCAGTTTCACCACTTCGTCCAGGCGCCAGCCGACCACGTCGACCATCTCCTTGTCGGCCTGGGCCACGCCGATGATCTTGTCGGCCGGAGCGACCTGCTTGGTCTTGTCCGCCGGGCCTGCCGGCACCAGACGCACGATCTTGACCTGGTCATTGTCGCTTTGCAGGACGGCACCGATGCCTTCCAGCGACAGACTCATGTTGATATCAAAGTTTTCTGCGTTATCCGGCGACAGATAATTGGTGTGCGGGTCGTAGGACATCGCAAAGGTATTGATATAGGCCTGGAAGATATCTTCGGCACGGGTCTGATCCAGACGTGCCAGCTGATTCTTGTAGCGCTTGGTCAACAGCTCTTGGATGGCCTTTGGATCTTTCCCGGCGATCTTCAAGCGCAGCACTTCATCCTTGACGCGTTTGCGCCACAGGTCGTCGAGAGCGGCGGTGCTGGTCAGCCAAGGCGCGTCCTTGCGGTCCACCAGAAGGGTTTCCTTCTGGGTGAAGTCGAGCTTGTCGATGCCTTTGTTCAGCTCTGACAAGGCGAAGTCCAGACGCGCTTTGACGCGGTCCAGGTAACGCTTGTAGATGGTAAAGCCGGGCTGCAGGTCGCCGCTCTTGAGGAAGTCGTCGAACTGCGTCTTCCACTTGTCGAACTCAGCGATATCGCTGGCCAGGAAGTAGCTGCGCGATGGATCCAGCAGCTTGAGGTAGCTGTCGTAGATGATCACCGAGCGAGCGTCATCCAACGGCGGCTTGCTGTAGTGATGGCGCTTGAGCAACTCGACGACGTTAAGGCTGGCAATCACCTCATCGCGATCAGGCTGAAGATTGTCCCAGCTGTTGGCTGCGAACGTATTGGTCGACATCGACGCGAAGCCGAGACCAATGAAAAAAGCGAGGGCGGTGCTGGGGAACAAATGCTTCATGCTGATTCGACGCGGGGGCAATTGATAACGCATATTAGGCCGTCTTTGAAGTCGCCGGTTCCATATGGGCCGGTCGCATAATGCAAAAAGCCCGGCGCTACTGCTACGGGCTCAGTCCGGACTCACTATGGAGGCACTGTGAAAGCATTGCAAGGCGTTGGAGGTCATGTGGCGTGGTTATAGGGGCCCGGTCCTACCCGTAACGTAGGCCAAGTTCGCATTTGTACGACTCAATAGCGACGTTTTCGAGCGTTTGTCCCGGGTTGATGAAAATCAGGCCCCAATTGGAATGCGCTCACAGGTGATGGTTTTTTAATCCAGAAAACCCGCCATCAGATCCAATGATGGATCGGCCAGCCTGCCTGTTCGGCATGGGCCCGCAGCACCGGCTCGGGATTGACCGCCTGCGGGAACTCGACCTTGCTCAACAACGGCAGATCATTGCGCGAATCCGAGTAGAAGTACGCGCCCTCCAATGTTTCGCCTGTCTGTTCCAGCCAGGCCAGCAAGCGTGTGATCTTGCCTTCGCGATAGGTCAGCACACCCACGGTCTGGCCGCTGTACACGCCATGGCTGATGTCCAGATCGATCCCCAGCACTTCATCGATACCGATGCGGGCCGCAATCGGCCTCACCAGATGTGTGCCCGATGCCGAAATCACCAGAATCCGGTCGCCTTGCGCGCGGTGGCGGGCGATGGTCTTGGTGGCATCGCTGTAGATCAGCGGTTCGATCACGTCTTCGACCCACGGCTCCACCAGATGCTCGATTTCTTCCGGCGTGCGGCCGATCATCGGCTCCAGGCTGAATTTCATGAAATCTTCCATCAACAGCTTGCCCTGGCTATAGGCGTCCATCAGTTCGTTGTTCTTGCGCATGAAGGGCTCAGGGTCGACCCAGCCCAGGCGGCCCATCTGTTCGCTCCATAGGGTGGCGCAGTCGCCGTGGATCAAGGTGTCGTCCAGATCAAAAATTACCAATGCCATCCGTTACACTCTCTCAGGTAAATCGTTGCATCAGGCTACTTCACACAACGCACTGGGGTCGATGGAAAGTGCCAGGCGTTGCCCGTCCGGGTGCAGATCGTCGGCCGAGCGGTTGAGTACGTCCACAACCAGCTCCACGCCACGCGCTTCAATGCGATAGCGAATCACGTTGCCCAACAGGCTGTGGCTGCGCACCATGGCGTCCAGCTCGCCGCTGCGGCTCAGTTCGATGGCTTCGGGGCGAATCGCGATGCGCCCTTTGATCGGGCGTTGCAGCAGTTGGCTGGCCTTGTCGGCGTCGAGCAGGTTGTAGTTGCCGATAAAGCCGGCGGCGAATACGTCAACCGGTGCGGTGTAGAGGGTTTCGGCGTCGCCACTTTGCACGATCTTGCCCTGGTTCATCAGAAAGATGCGGTCCGACATGGTCAGTGCCTCTTCCTGGTCATGGGTCACGAAGATCGTGGTCAGGCCCAGTTCGCGCTGGATCTGACGGATCTGCTCGCGCAGGTGCTTGCGAATCCGTGCATCCAGTGCCGACAGTGGTTCGTCCAGCAGCAGCAGGCGCGGGCGGGTCACCAGGGAGCGAGCCAGGGCCACACGCTGGCATTGCCCGCCGGACATCTGGTGCGGGTAGCGGCCGGCGAGGTCCTTGAGTTCCACCAGTTGCAGCACTTCCTGCACACGCTTGTGGCTGTCATCGGCGTTGACCTTTTGCATGCGCAGGCCGAAGGCGACGTTCTGTTCCACGGTCATGTTGGGAAACAGCGCATAGCTTTGGAACACCATGCCGATGTTTCGCTTCTGCGGGCTCAGCGGGACGATGTCCTGTCCGTCCAGCAGGATTTTCCCACTGTCCACTGAGGTCAGCCCGGCGATGCAGCGCAGCAAGGTCGATTTGCCGCAACCGGACGGGCCGAGCAGGGTGACGAACTCGCCCTTGGCGATCTCGCAGTTGATGTCACTGAACACCGGAGTGCCGGCGTAGCCTTTTTGCAGATGTTGGACGCTGACGAAGCTCATTGGCTTTTGTCCTTGTTCAAGATATTGGCGGCCCAGGTCAGCACCAGCACAAAGAAGAAATAGGAAATGACGACGGCGCTGGTGAAGTGACCGCTGCTGTTGCGCATGTTGTTCAGGTACACCTGCAGGGTCTCGTAGCGTGTGCCCACCAGGATATTGGCGAACACGAACTCACCGAACAGGAATGAGAACGACAGCAGCAACGCCACCATCAGGCCTTTGCGCAGGTTCGGCAGCACCACCAGGATTGCCGCCTGCCAGGTGCTGGCGCCGAGCAGTTGGGAGGCGTCCATCAGGTCACGCAGGTTGATGGCTTGCAGGTTGTTGGTGATCGCCCGATACATGAAAGGCAGCGCCACGGTGAAGTAGCAACCGATCAGGATCCACGGCGTGCCCACCATCGCCATCGGTCCCGAGCCGTAGAGTTGCAGCAAACCCACCGAGGACACCACCGGTGGCACCGCGAAGGGCAGCAGGATCAGGATGTTCATCAATGCGTCGAGCTTGGGGAAGTGATAATGCACCACGAACAGCAGCGGTAGAATCAGCACCACCGACAGGATCAGCGCGCCCACGCACACCAACAACGACTGGCCGAAGGCCGCCAGGAAACGCGGGTCGCTCCACAGTTGCACATACCATTTCACGGTAAACCCGGCGGGCAGGATCGTCGCCGACCAACTGCTGGCGATGGAGTAGACAAAGGTGCCCACCAGCGGCAGCACCAGAATCGCAAACAGCAGGTACACCACGACCCGATGGTAGAGGGAGGCCGGGCCGGCTTCAGCGCGAGACATGGTAGCTCCTCTTGAGCAGCAGTTGATGGACCACGGTGACTACCGTCATCAGCGCCACCAGCACCACGGCCAGGGCGCTGGCCATGTTGGGGTCCAGGGAGATGTCGCCGGAAACCATCGCTGCGATACGAATCGGCAGCACGTTGAAGTTGCCGGTGGTCAGTGCGTACACCGTGGCATAGGCGCCGAGGGCGTTGGCCAGCAGGATCACGAAGGTGCCCAGCAGCGCCGGGGTGAGCACCGGCAGGCCGATGTGCCGCCAGAACTGCCAGCCGCTGGCGCCGAGCAGCGAGGCCGATTCGCGCCAGTCTTCACGTAATGCATCGAAGGCCGGGTAGAGCAGCAGCACGCCCAGCGGAATCTGGAAGTAGGTATAGAGAATGATCAGGCCGGTCTTGGAGTACAGGTTGAAGTCCTGAATGATCCCGGCCTGCTTGAGCATGATCGTGATGCTGCCGTTGAAACCCAGCAGGATGATGAACGCGAAGGCCAGGGGCACGCCGGCAAAGTTGCTCGTCATGTTGGCGAACGCCGTCACGAAGTTGCGCAGGGGCGAGTCCACGCGGCGCAACGAATAGCTGCCAAGCACCGAAATGATGATCCCGAACACGCTGGAGTAGAAGCTGATCTCCAGGCTGTACTGGATGGCCTGCAGGTAGAACTTCGAACTGAAGATTTTGCTGAAGTTGGCCAGGCCCCAGCCGAACTCCTCCGACTGCAGGCTATTGATCATTACCCACACCAGCGGTGCGATTTCAAACACGATGAAGAACAGTGCAAACGGCATCAGGCACAGGATCGCCAGCCATTTGCCGCGGGTCAGGGCGTTCACTTCAGCAGCTCCCGGCATACAGGTTTGTCGTGGGGCACGCCGAGCAGTTCGCAGACGGTGCCGCACAGTTCGGTTTGCCTCGGGCGCGCAGTGGGGCTGAAATTGAAGGCCGAACCCAGTACGAACAGCGGCACTTCCCGTTCTTCCGGCAGCAGGCCGTTGTGGGAGCGATCGTTGTTCATGCCGTGGTCGGCAGTCACCAGTACCTGGTAGCCGGCGTCGAGCCAGCCTTGCAGGTAATCGGCGAGGATAATGTCGGCCGTGCGTGCGCTGTTGCGGTACTGCGCGGTGTCGAGGCCGTGTTTGTGGCCAGCGTCATCAATGTTCATCGGGTGCACCACCAGGAAATTCGGTGTGTGCTTGCAGCGCAGGCTTTCCGCGTCGGCAAACAGGTGGGAATCGGGGTAGTGGTCATTCCAGTAGAAATGCCCATGCTGGATCGCCAGCGCCTTGTCGTCGGTATGACGATCACGGGAGGCGACGAAGGGCGTGCGGTTATACAACTCGCTGACCCAATGGTAAGCCGCCGCCGCTGTGGTGAGCCCGGCGTCAGTGGCGTAATGGAAAATGCTGCGTTGATTGGACAGGCGTGAAACGTTGTTGTGCACGATGCCGCTGTCGACCGGTGGTACGCCGGTGAGGATGCATTCATACAGGGGCCGCGAGAGCGACGGTAATTCACATTCCAGTTTGTAGAGCGCTGCGCGTCCTGCGCCGATGTAGGCCTGGAGGTGCCCCATGGCATGTCGGGCAACCTCGTAGTTCAGGCCATCAAGCACCACAAGGATGACGTTGTGCTTCATAGGGACTGGAGCTCCGATGGGCTTGGATGGGTATGCCTGTAAAACGGGATAAACGTGCGGGAGGGGGATTGCTCCCGATAGCGGAGGATCAGCCAGTGTGGGTGTTCAATGACACACCGCTATCGGGAGCCAGCCCCCTTCCACGCAAGCCCCTCCCACATTGGATCTCCGGTGGACATCCAATGTGGGCTGAAGCCTTACTGCATATTGATGATGACTTCTTCCTGCCACTTCTGCGGCAGTGCCTTGGAAGTCTTCTCCCACGCATCGGCGTCTTTGATCGGCGTGACTTTTTTGTACTGCTCGTTCGGCAGCAACTTGGCCTGAACCTCGGCGGGCAGGGTCAGGTGCTCGGCACGGATCGGACGTGCGTTGCCGCGCGCCAGGTTGGTCTGGCCGGCATCGCTGAAGATGTATTCGCGAGTCAGCTTGGCGGCGTTCGGGTGCTTGGCGTATTTGTTGATGATGGTGGTGTAGCCGGAAATCACCGAGCCGTCCGATGGGATCAATACGGTGTAATCATCCGGGTTGGCCATCTTGGCTTTGTAGCTCAAGCCGTTGAAGTCCCAGACCACGCCGACTTCCACTTCACCTTTTTCCATGGTGGCGATGGTCGGGTTGGCCAGCGACAGGCGACCCTGCTTGGCGATCTCAGCGAACATCAGCAGCGCAGGCTGGATGTTCTTTTCGTCGCCACCGTTGGCCAGGGCAGCAGCCAATACGCCGTTGGCGGCCTGTGCGGCGGTGCTGACGTCACCGATGGAGACCTTGTATTTACCGGTCTTCAGGTCAGCCCAGCTTTTGGGAGCTTCGGAGCCGTGCAGCAGCTTCTTGTTGACGATGAAGGCGATGGTACCGGTGTAGGCCAGTGCCCAGTTGCCGTCTTTGTCTTTCGCCCAATCCGGGACTTGGTCCCAGGTGGTGGGTTTGTAAGGTTGGGTCACACCCTGTTTCACCGCAATCGGGCCGAAGGCGGCGCCGACGTCACCGATATCGGCGCTGGCATTGTCTTTTTCGGCGGCGAACTTGGCGATTTCCTGGGCCGAGCTCATGTCTGTGTCGATGTGCTTGAGGCCGTAGGTCTTGGCCAGGTCATCCCAGGTGCCTTTCCAGTTGGCCCAGTCATCGGGCATGCCGACGCTGTTGACGGCGCCTTCCGCTTTCGCGGCGGCTTCCAAGGTTTTCAAGTCGGTATCAGCTGCCATGGCGGCGGTGCACATGGCAATGGTCGAGCCTAACAGTGATGCCAGGAAAAGCTGTTTCATCCGAAGCTCCTTTGGGCGTTTTCAACGCTGCGTTTTTTATCGACGTTTGCGGTGGTGTTGGTCTAGGTCAGCAATACCTGAGCCAATCTAGGCGTACTGGATGACAGTTTCATGTCGATGTCGTTTTTACATCGTGGATGTCGCTCACTTCAGACTCAGCGTAGACCATGCTCAAGTGCCCGCTGGCCTTGGACTTGGCCGATGTATTGCAGGGTATGGACCAGGGGTGGGCGCGGGCTGTCATCTGCCGGTCATCTGCAGTGCCTACGCTGACAGGCAACAGTGGAAGCCCAAATACAGCACGGTTTGTGCACCTGAACGGTGCTGGTCTAGTCCAGATAGGTAACGTTGATGCGTGATGAGGCAATCAAGGCGGTGACATCCATCGGCCTGGCGCTGCAAGAGCAGATCGACCATGGCTTGTTGGCGCCCGCGAGTAAATTGCCCGCCGAGCGCAAGCTCAGCGAGTTGTTTGGTACCACCCGCATTACCGTGCGGGAAGCCTTGTTACAGCTGGAAGCCCAGGGGCAGATCTATCGTGAGGAGCGACGCGGCTGGTTTGTCTCGCCGCCGAGGCTGGCCTACAACCTGATGCAGCGCAGCCACTTTCACGCGATGGTTGGCGACCAGGGGCGGGTGGCGTCGACCGAAGTGATTTCTGCTCGCTTGCAACCGGCCTCGGCAGCCGTGTGTGCGTGGTTGCAGTTGCCGGCGCTGTCCAGCGTGATCCAGATCTGCCGGGGTAGACGCATTGATGGGCGTTTGGTGCTGTATGTGGAGCATTACCTGAACCCGCAGTACTTCCCTGGGATTCTGGCGTGTGACCTGAACCAGTCAATGACCGAGCTGTACGCGCGCAAATACGATCTGCATTACGGCCGCGTACGCTTCGAGATCGTACCCACCTCGTTGCCGGTGGAAGCCGCCGCCGCGTTGCGCGTATCGGTGGGCAGCCCGGGCCTGCGGATTGCCCGGGTCAACTATGACCAGCATCAGCGGTTGATCGACTGCGACCTGGAGTTCTGGCGGCACGATGCGATTCATGTGGGGGTGGATGTCATGGGGTCAGCGTCTTGATCACCTGATCCACGTTGGTTTCCAACTCCGCCACCGGGTCTGTGCCATCAACGTTCAATACCAGCAACTGCGCACCCCCTGCCATCACTGCTGCTTTCACTGCGTCACTGGGCTGGCGGTGATGCAGCACGACAGCCACATCGCCGTCCTTCAAGCGGGCACTTAATTGCTGCAAGGCTTCGGGTGTCCACTCTGTATCAGGCCGCGCGTCGGTGCCGAGTACTTCCAGGTTCAGGCTGCTGACCAGATATCCGAAGTGATCGCTCAGGCTGAACACGCTCAAGTTGTCCGCCTTGGCCAATCTTGCCTCGCTGTCGGCGGTGAGCTTGAGCAGGCGCTGCTTGAGGGCGGCGAGGTTGGCGTCGATTTTCGGCTTGGCGGCAGGTGCCAGACGGCTCAGGTCGGCGGCCATCACATCAGCCATGCGCCCCATGTTGTTGCTCGACTGCCACGGCTGGCTGTTCAGGCCATCGGTGGCGCCAGGCTGTACGGCGATACCTGGCAAACCACCGTCCACCGGACGTGCGGCGTCGATTTCGACGATGCGGATGTTGCTGCGTCGCGCCACGGGATAGAGCGGATCATCTGCCCACAGTGAGCGCAGGCCGATGGCGGCGTCGGCGTCCTGGGCCAGGGCGTTCAAAGCCTGTGCGCCGCGGCCGGTGAAATACGACACTTGCCGCGAGCCGGGCAGGTTGGCCGGCGCGGCGCGCTCGAGCTGCACATCGGAGCCTTTGAGCAGCACGTCGGCCAAACCGTAGGTAATCGGCAGTGAGGCCAGGACCTTGACCGGCTTCTGGGCCTGGGTCTGGGCGACTTGGCCGAGGCCCTGGTTGACTTTGACGTGCCTGGGCTCGACGCCATCGACGGCTGCCGATACCGAGGTGCTGATCAAACACGCGATGGCCAAGGCCAGTGGACGAAAGACTGGGTGCATTATCCAAGATTCCCTTTGAGGCTGGGCACAGTGCCGCGCGCGATGGCGGCAAAGGCAAAGGCGATGCCGGCCGTCAAAATGATCGCGGCACCGGATGGGATGGGCAGGTCGAAGATGATCGGCAACAGGATGCCGCACAGCGTGCTCACCGTGGCGATCGCCACTGAGACCCAGAAGAACCCTTTGAGCGACTGGCTCAGCAGGCGTGCCGCTGCGGCCGGAATCACCAACAGCGCACCCACCAGAATCGCGCCGATGACCTTGACCGCCGCCACGGTGATCAGTGTCACCAGGATCACGAACAGGTAATCCAGGGTCTTCACCGCCACCCCGCGTACCGCTGCCAGCTGAGGGTTGAAGCTGGCCAGCATGATGCGGTTGTACAGCGGCAACGCCAGGGCCATGACCAGTGCGCCGACCACTGCCAGCACCAGCAAATCATTGCCATTGACGGTCAGCACTGAACCGAACAATACGTTTTCCAGAATGTGCACGTTGATCTTGCCCGCCAGGATCAGCAGCAAGCTCGCCCCCAACGCCAGCGACACCGAGAGGAACACCCCGATCAGGGTATCCGGCGCCAGGCCGGTGCGGTTGCGCAGGTAGTTGAGCAGGATGCCGAACAACAGGCAGTAGCCGAACAGCGCACCGTAGGGCCCGGTGTAGGGCTCGCCCAACAGGATGCCCACGGCCACACCCGTCAGGGCGGCGTGGCCGACGGCTTCGGAGAAAAATGCAAAGCGTTTGACCACCACCAGCGTGCCCAGGCCGCCCAACACCGGGCCTATCAACAAACCGGCAAGCAAGGCGTTGACCACGAAACCGTAGGCCAGCGCTTCCGGCAGATACCCGGAAGAGGCCCAGCCCTGGACCATCAAGCGAAAAGCTTCATAACTCATTGCGCCGCGCTCCGAGGGTGAGTGGAGAACAGGGTCAGCAGGCGATCCGGGGTCAGCGCTTCTTTGGGCGAGGCGTCGAACAGCACACGCCGGTTCAGGCCAGTGACGCGGTCGGCCAGGCGGCCCACGGCTTCAAGGTCATGTTCGATCCACAACACCGTGATACCGGCCAGGCGCCAGTCATTGAGCAGGCGTTCGAATACCTGGATACCCGCTTCATCAAGCGCCGACATCGGTTCATCCAGCACCAGCAATTGCGGCGCCGGGATCAGCCCTTGGGCCAGCAGCACACGTTGGCGCTCACCGCCGGAGAGTGCGCCCATGCGCCGTTTGCGTTTGTCCTGCATGCCCACCCGTTGCAGAGCTTCGCCTATCGCGCCGGCATAATGCCGGGACAGGCCGAGAAACGCCGGACGCCGCTGACACATGGCGGCCATGAAGTCATCGACGGTCATCGGCAAGCCCCGGTCGAACTCCAGGGCTTGGGGCACATAGCCGATGGTGCCGGGCGTGGTCGGCCAGTGCAGGCGCAATTGGCCCTGGTGCGGGGTTTGCCCCAGCAGGGTCTTGATCAGTGAACTCTTGCCACCGCCGTTCGGGCCGACCAACGCATGAATACTGCCTGGCTGCACCTGGAAGCTCACATCGTCAAGAATCGTCGTGCGGCCCAGGGTCAACGACACCTTGTCGAAATCGAGGGTCGGGCCGATGCTGGCCACCTTCAATTGCTCCGCCGCCGTCATGCCCCGGACTCCTGGATCGCCCGCACCACGGTGTTGAGGTTGCCGGTCATCTCCACTTCGTACTTTTCAGGTGTGTATTCACCGTAGGAAATGTGCGACAGCGGGTACAGCTTCACCCCGGATTCCCTCTGGATGGTCTCGACGTAGGTGGACGGGAAATCCATCTCCGAGAAGATCACCTTCACATCCAGGGCGCGCAGTTCGTCGATGGTTTTTTTCAACTGGCTGGGGCTGGGCTCGATGCCGTGCGCCGGTTCGACCACGGCGGTGACTTCCAAACCGAATTCGCGCAACAGGTAGTCGTAGGCCGCATGCACCGTAGCCACGCGCAGGTCCGGGTTGGGCGCGCTGGTCAGCTTGGCCAGCGCGTCGGCACGCATCTGGCGCAGGCGTTTGCCGTAGGCACGCGCGTTCTGGGTGTAGGTCTTGGCGTTGTCCGGGTCGAGCTTGCCCAGCTCGCGAGCGATGTTGTTGACCTGGGCAATCGACGCGCTGATCGACAGGAAAGTGTGCGGGTTGACCACCTTGCCGGCGCCACGTGCCGCGTTACCGGTGGCGGCCAGCAACGGTACGTTGGCGTTGGCTTCGATCACCGGGATGTCGGGTCGCTCGCTGGTGGCGATCATGCGATCGGCGAAATCGTCATGGCCGACGCCGTTGAGTACGATCACGTCCAGGGTGCCGATTCGCTTGATGTCTTCGGCGCGCGGCTCGTAGGCGTGGGGGTTGAAACCGGCCGGGATCAACGGCACTACGTCGGCCTTGTCGCCGACGATATTGGCCACGTAGCTGTAATAAGGGTGCAGGGTGATGCCGACGCGCAGACGTTTGGCTGCCTCGGCGTTGGCCAATGGAGCAAGCATCAGGCTCAACAGGCCAACCAGCAACAGGCGTAACAGGGGCGATGAAATAGACATGGGTAATCGGTCTTCTCGTTCAGTGACGGTGCTGGCGGGTCACGCCGGCATCGAATTGCGTAACTACCTGCCGCCAACCGGCGGCAATCAGGGCCGGGTCGGTCAGGTCGGTAGGGGCGGCAAGATTGGCTTGACGGTTGATCCACACATCCGGCTCGGCGCCGTGCACACGCATCAACAATGAACCGCTGGTGCCGGGCACCTGGCTCAAGCCCAGATAGGCTGCCGGCTCAAGCAATTGCCAGCGATGGCCGCCGCGGCTGACTGAGCTGGCGTCCTGGGCAAATGGCGCAAAACCTTCTTCGGCCAGGTGTTCGGGCGTCGGCAGGGCGTTCTGCTCTTGCTGCAGCAGTTGGATTTCATCGAGGGTCACCCGCAGGTCGGCGTAGATGCCTTGTTCGGCGGCGCTCAGGTCGCGACGGGCATCCAACTGGTGGCTGGGCACCGCGGCAATCTCCTGGGGTTCGCCATGCAGGGACACCACCGTGCCGGCCACTGCGAGGATGATCAGGCACAGCAGCAACACGTAGAGGGTTTCGTGGCCGGCCCCGGCGGGGCGTACAACCTGTGTGGTACTCATTGTGGCTGGATGTCCGCTTGGTCGATTTCCACGACGTGACCGGGGCCGGCGTCAAACAGCACGTAGAACTCGGCGGAGGGCTTCTTGAAAGTCAGGGTCGAGTCCTGGCCAAGCTTGCCGGGCAGCAGGATGGTTTCGTCGTAGCCGATCACGTCCAGGGTCACGCCCGGGGCGCCGCTGCCGTCAGAAAAACCACCCGTGCACTGGATCTGCTCGCCGGGGATTTCCTTGCATTCGCACATCGGGTTGTGGGCCAGGGCCACGTTACTGAAACCGGCGCAGAGCACCAGCACTGCGTGGGATAGACGCTTCAAAATCATGGTTTGACTCCTTGCTTGTTCAGCCAGGCAATGGTGGCAGGCGAGGCCTGGCTCAGCGGGATGGAACCCTGGTGCATGCTGCCGTCCCAGCCTTCCATGGTGATCCACAGTTCGGCGTCGGGCGGCGTGCGTTCCGGCACCGGCAACAGCGCGCCCATGCGGTAGGGCGTGCCGAAGAAGATCACCCCGGCGGCGCGCAGGCTGCGCGGTTTGCCGATGCGCAGGTAGGTGGCCTTGACCTGCTCGATGCACGTGGCGCACAGGGCGGCGTTGAACTGTTTCATCGGGCCGGCCGGGTCCGGTCGCGGGCCTTCGTTGCGAAATTCGGCGAGGGTCAGGCTCCAGGGGCCGACCTGCACGTCTGCGGCCACTCGCTCGCCGATACCGGCGTCTCCGCGAAACAGGGCCGCTTCGGAAAAGTAGCGGGGCATGAACCCCAGCGGCACGAGGATCAGCAGAATGTTGATATGGAAGCGCCATTTCAGCCAAAGGGCCCGCAGTGGCGAAGGCGGTGCGGCTGGGACGGTCTTGCTCATCAGTTGCCCTCCGTGGTTTCAACCTGCAACGCTTGAATGAGCGCCGATCGCCGCGGGGCCTTGGCCTCGCGCCTGAGGGCATTGAGGGTGGCCAGGGCCGTGCGTTTGGTCCAGATCAGCAGGCCGCTCAACACCATCATGCTCAGCACCAGGCCGAAGAGCGCCCAGATCAGTTTGATCCACAGGCCGCCGAAGTCGCCGGTATGCAGCGGGCGCATGGACTCGGTGACGAACTCCAGCGCGGTGCGGTCGGACAATTGGTGCGAGACGCCGATTTCACCGTTATAGGGATTCAACTGTGCGGTCTGGAACATCAAGGGGTACCAGCCGCGCCCGCCGATCTGCAGGTGGCTGTAGGCATTGCTGGGCAGGAACACAAAGGTGGCGTCCAGCCCCGGGATACGCTCGCCGGCAATCCTGATTGCGTCGTCCAGAGTGATCATGGGCGCCGGCACGCCGGGGGCCGACAGCGGCACTTTCTCGCGAGCAATCACTGGCACGATAGGTTCGCTGGAGATGGAAATCTGGTTGTCAGCCAGGATCGCCTGGATCAGGAACCAGGTGCCGGTGATGGAAATGACCGCAATGAACCAGATCGACCAGATCCCGCTCAGGCGGTGGAAGTCGCCCCAGAAGATCCGCGCGCCGTGGCGGATGCGCAGGGTCGGTTTGAAAAAGCCCTTCCAGAAACGCTTGTACACCACCAGCCCGGTGACCAGTGATGCCAGCAGCGGCAGGCCGAGCAGCGAAACCAGGTACCAGCCCCAGCTGTAGCCGTTGGTGAACGGCACCAGCCACCAGCCATGCAGGGCGCGGGTGAATTGCTTGAAATCGAATGACGGACTGAGGCCCTGGATTGCCCCGGAATACGGGTTGACGTAGGCCTCCACCGAGCGCCCGTCGGGGTAGGTGAGGCCGACGCTCAGGGCGAAGTGCGATTCATCCGGGCGGATGATCGACTGCACGATAACCTGGGGTTCGGCCTGTTTGATCGCGGCGATCACCTGGTCGAAGTTCAGCAGTTGGGCGTCATCCGACGGTTTGCTCGCGCGGATATCCGGGTTGGCCAGCCATACGATCTCCTGGCTGACCACCGCCAGGGTGCCGGTGACGCAGACGATCAGCACAAAGAACCAGATGGGCAATGCCAGCCAGCTGTGTATGAGAAACCAGAGTTTTGAGCGTGACTTCTTCGACATGTGAATGCGGGTCTTGAACGGAGGGGCAAAGGAGGCCCGGAAAAGGCCGGTCGTAGCTTTTGCTGACGCGACGGGCTGTATCTAAATTAAGACGAATGAGAATGGGAAATCCCTAAGCGGGAAATGAAAGAAAATGTTTCTGGTTCGAGTTTCCTGCGTATTCAAGCCTGGATTGAACACGAAACATGTTCCCAGCCATCACCCGGTTGCCATTGATGGGGCCGGGGCGCTGCGTAGGATGGGCGTATACCGTTGAGTGAGCCTTGAGAAAAATGACTGCCAGAACCCTCTACGACAAACACATCGACGCCCATACGGTGTGTGCCCTGGATGATCAGGGCCATGTCCTGCTGTATATCGACCGTCAAGTGATCAACGAATACACCAGCCCCCAGGCGTTCAGCGGTCTGCGCGAGGTCGGGCGCACCGTGTGGCGCCCAGGCACGGCGCTGGCGGTGGTCGACCACGTCAACCCCACCACGCCCAAGCGCATTGCGGCGATGCCGGATGCGGGCGGTGCGCGCCAAGTGTCTTACCTGGCGCAAAATTGCCGGGACTTCGGCATCGAGTTGCTGGACATTCTCGATAAACGCCAGGGCATCGAACACGTTATCGCGCCGGAGCAGGGCTTTATCCTGCCGGGCATGGTGATTGCCGCCGGTGACAGCCATACCACCACCTACGGTGCGCTGGGCGCGTTCGGCTTTGGTATCGGCACCTCTGAAATCGAGCACCTGCTGGCCTCGCAGACGCTGGTCTACAAACGCCTGAAAAGCATGCGGGTGACCGTCGACGGTACGTTGGGCGCGGGCCTGACGTCCAAGGATGTGATCATGGCGTTGATCGGCAAGATCGGCGCCTCCGGCGCCAGCGGTTACGCCATTGAGTTTTGCGGTTCCACCCTCGATGCATTAAGCGTCGAAGCGCGCATGACTATCTGCAACATGGCCGTGGAGGCGGGCGCGCGCGGCGCATTCATGGCGCCGGACGAAAAAGTCTTCGCCTACCTCAAAGACAAACCCCGCGCACCCAAGGGCGAATTGTGGGAACAGGCCCTGGTGAGCTGGCGCCAGCTGTATTCGGACGCCGACGCCGTGTTCGATCAGGAAGTGCAGTTGGATGCCGGCACGCTGGAACCCATGGTCACCTGGGGCACCAGCCCCGACCAGGCCGCGCCCATCGGCGCCCGCGTGCCCGACCCGCAAGACATCAGCGACCCGATCTTGCGCCAGGACATGCGCCGAGCCCTCAGCTACATGGGCCTGCAGGCCGGCATGCCGTTGAGCGATATCGTGATCAGCCATGCGTTTATCGGCTCCTGCACCAACGCCCGTATTGAAGATCTGCGCGACGCGGCCCGAGTGGTGCGTGGCAAACACGTGGCCGAGCACGTGCGGGCGATGATCGTGCCGGGCTCCACTGAAGTACGCGACCAGGCCGAAGCCGAAGGGCTGGCGGCGATCTTTATCGCGGCAGGTTTCGAATGGCGTCAGTCGGGCTGCTCGATGTGCCTGGCCATGAACGACGACGTGCTGGCCCCCGGCGACCGCTGCGCCTCCAGCACCAACCGCAATTTCGAAGGCCGCCAGGGGGCCGGTGCACGCACCCACCTGATGAGCCCGGCGATGGTCGCCGCCGCCGCCGTCACCGGCCGCCTCACCGATATACGTCACTTTGGAGACCGTCTATGAGCCTGCAACCGTTCACCCTGATCACCGGCAAGGCAGCGCCCATGCTGGCGGCAAATATCGACACCGACGTGATCATGCCCAAGCAGTTTCTCAAGGGCATCGACCGCAGTGGCCTGGACCGAGGGCTGTTTTTCGATTTGCGCTTTCTGGCGTCCGGCGAACCCAACCCTGAGTTTGTGCTCAACCAACCGGCCTGGCAGGGCGCACGCTTCATGGTCGTGGGGCCGAATTTCGGCTGCGGCTCCAGCCGTGAGCACGCCGTG
Source organism: Pseudomonas sp. MWU13-2517 (assembly GCF_023242545.1). NCBI lineage: Bacteria > Pseudomonadati > Pseudomonadota > Gammaproteobacteria > Pseudomonadales > Pseudomonadaceae > Pseudomonas > Pseudomonas sp. MWU13-2517. The sequence goes on from NZ_JALMFA010000002.1 coordinate 493,809, forward strand.
TGGGGCCTGAAGCAGATGGGCATTCGTGCGCTCATCGGCAGCAGCTTTGCCGGGATTTTCTATGACAACTGCCAGCGCAACGGGGTATTGCTGATTACCCTGGAAGCCGCGGTGTTACAGAAACTCGGGCAAATCGTCAGCCATCCCGATCAGGCGCAGATCAGCGTCAACCTTGAAACTCAAGAGATTGGCTTGGCCGACGGCCAGGTGATCCCGTTCCAGATCGACAGCCTGCGCAAGACGGCGTTGTTGCTGGGGCTGGATGCAATCGGCAGTACATTGCAGCGCAGTGATGAGATCAAGGCTTTCGAACGCCGACACCTCGCGGCCAACCCCTGGCTCAACTGAGCTGCCACATTGTTTGGTGGGGGCACACGGCGTATTTAGATCGAAAGATCCTTGAAGTGCTCCTCTAAAAACTCTACACACGCCCTCAACTTCCCGGAGTAAGCCAACCGTGTCGGGTACACCGCCCACACGTTGGCGCTCTGGGTGTAGCCGTGCAGCACCTGCACCAGCTTGCCTTGTTCCAGCAACGGTTTTACATCCCACATCGAGCGCAGCAGCACCCCGCGCCCATCCAATGCCCACTGCAACACGATTTCGCCACTGTTGGAGGACAACGGCCCGCGTACGCGCACGCTTTCATGGCTGCCGTCGCGCTCCAGGCTCCAGATACCGAACGGGTTGTCGCGCTCCTTGAGGACCAGGCAGTCGTGTTGCTCCAGGTCACTCAAGTGTTGCGGCGTGCCTCGGCGTTCCAGGTAGGCGGGCGCGGCGCAGAGTACGCGGCGATTGCTCACCAGGCGCCGGCCGATGTGTTGGCCGGGAATGTCATCGCCGACACGAATCTCCAAGTCGAAACCTTCGCTGACGATATCCACCACGCGGTCGAATACGTCCAGGCGGACTTCCAGGTCCGGGTACTGCTCGGCCAGCAACGACAGGGCGGGGGCCACATGGTTGCGGCCAAAGCCGAAGCTGCTGCACAGATGCAGATGGCCGCGGGGGCTGCCGTGGGCGTCGGACAGCTCATCGGACAATTGCTGGAAATCTTCGAGGATGCGCACGGCCCAGCGCTGTACCCGCTCGCCGTCTTCGGTCAGGGCGATGCGGCGGCTGGTGCGGTGCAGCAGGCGGGTGGCCAGGGTGGTTTCGAGGATCTGGATGCGTTTGCTGACATACGCCGGCGACAGCCCAAGCTCATCGGCGGCAGCGGCGAAGCCGGCCTTGCGGATGACGGTCAGGAACACCCGCAGGTCTTCGGGTAGGGGCACGGTATCTTTCTTATGAGTCATCAAAAAGCAGACCTGGCGGCATGAGCCGCCAGAATAGCACCGCTTACTCGGCGGCGATTTTCGCCCGTGCTGCAGCTCGGGCATGGCGGCCATGCTTGAGTGCAATCGGCGCCATCTTGTCGCGATCCAGCTCACCTTCCCAGGCAGCCACCACCAGGGCGGCGACTGCGTTGCCGATGATATTGGTCAGCGAACGGCATTCGGCCATGAAGCGGTCGACACCGAGAATCAGCACCATCGCCGCCACTGGCACGGTCGGCACCACCGCCAGGCTTGCCGCCAGCGCCACAAAGCCCGCGCCGACCACCGCGCCGGCGCCCTTGGACGTCAGCATGGCGACCGCGAGCAGGGTCAGTTGTTGTTCCAGCGGCAGGTGGATGTTGGTGGCCTGCGCCAGGAACAGCACCGCCAAGGTCATATAGATGTTGGTGCCGTCCAGGTTGAAGGTGTAGCCGGTCGGCACCACGATACCCACCACGCCCTTGGACGCGCCCAGGCTTTCGAGCTTCTGGATCAATTGCGGCAGCGCCGATTCCGAAGAACTGGTACCGAGCACGATCAACAACTCCGACTTGATATAGCCCAGCAGCTTGAAAATGCTGAACCCGGCGTAGCGGGCAATGCTGCCCAGCACCAGGGTGACAAAGAAAAACGCGGTGACATAGAAAGTGCCCACCAGCTTGAGCAGCGGCAGCAGCGAACCCACGCCGTATTTGCCGATGGTGAAGGCAATGGCGCCGAAGGCACCGATGGGCGCCACGCGGCTGATGATGCCCACGATGCGGAAAAATACTTCGCTGGCCTGATTGATCACGCCGACCAGTGGCCGTCCCTTTTCGCCGACCATCACCAGGCCAATGCCGAACAGCACGGAGACGAACAGCACGGGCAGGATTTCCCCCTTGGAGAATGCGTCGAAGAACGTCGTGGGGACCACGTTCAGCAGAAACCCGGTGATGCCTTCGCCATGTTCGGCCTGGCCGACAAACCCTGCGATAGCCGAGCTGTCGAGGGTCTTTACGTCAATGTTGAAGCCCACGCCCGGGTGCAGCAGGTGTGCGGCCAGGACACCGATCAGCAGGGCGATGGTGGAGACGATCTCGAAGTACAGCAACGCCTTGCCACCGACCCGGCCCACCTGTTTCACATCGTGCATGCTGGTGATGCCGCTGACCACGGTGCAGAAGATGATCGGGCCGATGATCATTTTGATCAGCTTGATAAACCCGTCGCCCAACGGCTTGAGGTCGATACCGATCTGGGGCCATACATGGCCGATCAACACGCCCAGCGCGATGGCGATGAGCACCTGCACATACAGGGTTCCCAGCAGTTTTCTGATTGTCATTGTTATTATCTCGCGGTCTTTTTTGGGCAAGCAGACCCCGTCGCAGGCGTTGGCGCGCCTGCGCGGGGGGTGGTGGATCAGGGCTTCAGCGAAGGAAGGTCAGGACTTCGCCCAGCAATAATTCAGGCGCTTCTTCGGCGATGTAATGGCCGGCCGGCAGAGCCTTGCCGCGTACATCGGTAGCGACTTTGCGCCATTCCTTGAGCGGCTCGAAACAACGTCCGACAGTGCCTTCGGCGCCCCACATCACCAGCAATGGCAGGTTCAGGTGGTTGCCGGCGTCGATGTCGGCCTGGTCATGCTCAAGGTCGATACCGGCGGCGGCGCGGTAGTCTTCGCAAATGCCGGTGGCGCTGCCGGGCAGCTTCAGGCAGCGCAGGTATTCAGCGAAGGCTTCATCGGTGAATGGCTTGAGCCCGGCGCTGCGGCTGCCCATCACGCTGCGCAGGTACAGCTCGGGATTGCTCTCGATCAGCGCTTCCGGCAGTGGCGCCGGGCGGATCAGGAAGAACCAGTGCCAGTAGGCACGGGCGAAGGCTTCATCGGTTTGTGCGTACATCGACAAGGTCGGTGCGATGTCCAGCAGCACCATGCGTTGCACTGCCTGGGGATGGTCCAGCGCCAGGCGATGGGCGACACGGGCGCCACGATCATGGGCCAGTACCGAGAAGGTGTCGAAGCCCAACGCCTGCATCAGCTCAACGCCGTCTCTGGCCATTTCCCGTTTTGAATAGTGGGTGTGCCCTTCGTTGGCGGGCGGCTTGCTGCTGTCGCCATAACCGCGCAGGTCGGCGGCCACCACGGTGAAATGCGCGGCCAGCTGTTCGGCGACTTTGTGCCAGATCACATGGGTTTGCGGGTGCCCGTGCAGCAGGAGCAGGCCGGGACCGCTACCGCCTTTGCGGTAACTGATGTTGACGCCGTTGACGTGGCGCTGGTCTTTTTGGAATCCGGCGAACATGGAATGACTCCTTGTGATGATTGCCTGCATCCTGGAATCACACCGCGCCCGGGGCAAGGAGGAAAACGTGGAGGGGGTGTTCATGAAGTGTGATTCAGGAGCGAGCAAGCTCGCTCCTGCGGGCTCAGCTTTGCTTGAACAGCTCTTCGGCGCGTTGGTGGATTTGCGCTTCGGTGAGGTCTTCTTTGTGCGTGGCCAGAAACCAGATATGACCGAACGGGTCTTTCAGCGTGCCGCTGCGGTCGCCATAAAACTGGTCCTTGGGTTCGGAGACCGCAATACCACCGGCGGCGATGGCTTGTTTGTACTGCGCATCGACATCGTTCACATATAAATGCAGGCCGACGCTGGTGTAGCCGTCACGCGGGCTACCGAAGGGACTTTCATCGCACGGCGAGCCGAGCATAATCGGCGAGTCGCCAATGCGTAGTTCAGCATGACCAACCCTGCCATCGGGCATATCCAGGCGCATGACTTGAGTGGCGTTGAATGCTTTCTTGTAGAACTCAATGGCTTCGACGGCTTTTTCGACGCCCAGGTAGGGGGTGAGGGTATGAAAACCCTCAGGAATAGGTTTAACGCTCATCTCGTTCTCCTCAGGTGGTGGTTCAGGGAGGTACGGCTGTTTCACTATAGGCCACGCCAACCGTGGCCTGCGGTCAACCGACGAGATGTCGGCCAGGCAATGGTGAACGGTCGATTGGCGTGGATTGCCGACCTCCACGCTCCGCGTCCACTCTCTAAGGCTCAGGGCGTGGGCTCCAGCAATTGAGCGCCCGGGCCGCACTCACCGAGCTTGTCGTCCTGATTGCGCAGCGGGCACGCCTGCAGCGACAAACACCCGCAGCCAATACAGCCGCTGAGTTTGTCCCGCAGCAGCATCAGCTTGTTGATGCGCTCATCCAGGTCCTCCCGCCACAACGCCGACAAACGTTCCCAATCCTCGGCGGTGGGCGTACGCCCGTTGGGTAAGGTTTGCAGCGCTTCGCCAATCGTCGCCAGCGGAATGCCCAGGCGTTGGGCGATCTTGATTACCACGACACGCCGCAACACATCCCTTGGGTAACGCCGTTGATTGCCGGCATTGCGATTGCTCGTGATCAGCCCCTTGGTCTCGTAGAAGTGCAAGGCCGTGACGGCCACGCCGCTGCGGGCAGCCAACTGGCCGACGGTGAGTTCTTTGTTGAGCATGACAATCTCCGAATTCGCGCTTGACCTTGACCTAACTAGAGGTTTTACCCTGCGGGACATCGAATCGCAAGATTCTGCCTACAGAGAAAGGGGAGTGTTCATGCAGGTATCAGAGAAGAATCGCAGCTTCACTCAATTGATCGAATTTCAGATCGAACCCCGGCAACAACTCGCCCTGGTGGCGGCCTTGTCCACTCAGAGCGAGCGCCTGGCCCAGCGCCATGGCGGCTTTATCAATGCGAGTGTGCAAGTCAGTGACGATGGGCGGCGAGTGCTCAATTACCTGCAGTGGCGCTCGCGGGAAGACGGCGAGGCGGCGTTCAAGTGTTTTGAGCACGGCGAAGAAGATTTCTGGACATTGATCCGCGCCCATCAGGCCACGGCGGTGACCTTCGGTTCGTTCCAGGTGTTGCGCAGCTTCGAGCGTAGCCACGACAACGCCTTGCATTGCCGTTTAAATGGATAGGTGCAGCATCCGCTCGCCCTGTACATTTTCCCCCGGGCGGCGCTTGTTCACCGCCAGTTCGCCGATCTTGATCAGGCGTGTGCGCGTGACGTTGCGGCTCAGGCCCAGCAAGTTCGCGGTGTGTACTTGGTTGTAATGGCTGAAACGGTAGGCGGCGCGCAGCAGAGCGTCTTCGACTTTCTCATGCAGCGCGCCTGCCTGCTCCTCGAAGAGTTTTTGGAAAGCGCGTTCCAGCAGCGCGTTGGCGCTGTTGTCGGTGGCATGCTGGCTGTCGTCCTGGCGTTCGATGCGCATGTTCGACAGGCGCAAATCGTCACGCTCGATCACGCCGTTACGGCAGATCAGCAGTGTGTGATGAATCACGTTCTCCAGTTCACGAATATTGCCCGGCCAACTGTAGCTCTTGAGCTTGTACTCGGCCTCGCGGCTGATGGTGATCGGGCCGTAGCCCAGGCGCTGGCTGTAGGCTTCGATGAAGTGTCGGGTCAGCGGAAGGATATCGCCGGGGCGCTCGCGCAATGGGCTGAGTTCCAGGCTGACCACGTCGAGGCGGTAATAGAGATCTTCGCGGAAATGCCCGGCATTGATGGCTTTTTCCAATTGCACATTGGTCGCGGCGAGTACGCGCACGTCAATCGGAATACTCTTGCGTGAGCCCAGGCGTACGACTTCGCGCTCTTGCAGGACGCGTAACAGCTTGACCTGGATTGCCATCGGCAAATCGCCGATTTCATCCAGGAACAAGGTGCCGCCGTCGGCCTCTTCGAACCAGCCGGCCTTGGCGCTGAGGGCGCCGGTAAACGCGCCTTTTTCGTGGCCGAACAGTTCGGCTTCAACCAGGGATTCGGAGAACGCCCCGCAGTTCACCGCCACGAACGGCCGGTTGCGCCGTGCGCTGAGGTTATGGATATGCCGCGCCACCAGCTCTTTACCGGTGCCGGTCTCGCCGATAATCAACACGCTGGCTTCACTGGGGGCGACTTGCTGGATGTGGTCGAGCAGCGCCTGGGATTTGGGGTCTTCGAAGACCTGGGCCGTGGCGCGGATCGAGGTCGCGAGGGCGGGCGAGGGCGGTAGGGTTAAAAGCTGCATGGGCACCTCTCTCAGGAGTAGAACGTCGGAATCGGCAGGGACTGGTTCAATGCCCAGTCCCCCAGTTCATGGAGTTTGTAGTCCACCGGGTCGTGCAGGGTCTGGGTGCGCAGGTTGCGCCAGTGGCGGTCCAGGCGTAGCGAGGCGTGGGTCGATCGTGCGCCGGTGACTTCAAACAGGCGGCTGCACAAATCCAGGCCCTGGCGGGTGGTAGCGACCTTGGCGGTGGCAATCGCAATGGCCAATTGGCCGCGCTCGTGTTCGCTCAGACTAGGACCTTTGGCCCAGGCCTGGTCGAGCAACTCGCCGGCGCGCTCCACCAGCAGGCGTACACCCTCCAGCGCCACCCAGAAATCGCCGTAGTGATGCAGCACGTAAGGATCCTGGCGCACGTCGTCGGCCGTGGATTTGTGCCACGACCGGGCTTCGGTGAGGGTGTAATGACGTGCTTCTTCAAAGGCGCCTTCGGCAATGCCAAGGAACATATAGGTGAAGGTCAACTGGGCGATCAGCGGGCGCAGGCAGGCGAAGGGTGTGCTCAGCGGCCCGGGGTCGAGCAGCAGCTCCGATTCCTCGACGCGCACCCGCTCGAAGCTGGCGCTGCCGCTGTCGGTCTGGCGCTGGCCGATATTGTTCCAGTCATTATGCAGCGTGATGCCGCTGCGCCCGCTGGGGATGGCGGCAATCAGCAGCTTGCCCCCGGCGCTTTCATCCACCGCCGAGGCAATCAGCATTTCGGAATCGCTGGCGCCGGAGCAGAAGCTTTTCTTACCGGAGAATTCTCGCCAGCCGCCGAAATCCTTGACCACCGTGCGAGTGTCCAGAGGATTGAGGGCATTACCCCAGAACCAGCTTTTGCGCGCGGTCTGTTCGAACCAGGGTTGCCATTGGTCTGGGCGGGCAAACAGTCGCACAGTGGCGAGCATTAAATGGTGGAAGCCGAAGACATGGGCGATGGAACTGTCGACCTTGGCGAATTCGCGCACGATCCCCAGGGTTTCACTCCAGCGTGCGCCGAGGCCGCCGTATTGGGTGGGAATGCTCAGTGCGAGCAAGCCGCTCTGACGCAAGGCATCACGTTCGGTTTTGGGCGTGCCGCCGCGTTCGTCTCGCTCGACAGCGGTGAGGGCGAATTCGGCGGCCAGCAACTTGGCGGTCTGCAGGGGGGAGGGCAGGACGCTGTGGGGTTTGGCTGTCACACGGTATTCCTCAATTTTTCTGCAATGAGGCGCAAAGTCGAACGCATCGTCTTCAGGCTTTGGCGGGCAATACATCGTTGGCAATCATTTCGCCAAACGGCCCCGTGAGGTTGGTGACGCCGCGCCCGGCGAGGCTGGCATAAGGTTGCGGCAGCAACGGGAACACCAATTCGGCAAAGCGATAAGCCTCTTCCAGATGCGGATAGCCAGAGAAGATGAAACTGTCGATCCCCAGGTTGGCGTATTCCTTAATGCGCTCGGCCACTTGCTGGGGGTTGCCCACTAATGCGGTGCCGGCACCGCCGCGTACCAGGCCGACCCCGGCCCACAGGTTGGGGGCGATTTCCAGGTTGTCGCGGCGTCCGCCATGCAAGGCAGCCATGCGGCGCTGGCCTTCGGAGTCAAAGCGCGAGAAGGATTTTTGCGCGGCGGCGATGGTCTCGTCGCTGATGTGTTCGATCAGTTTGTCGGCGGCCTTCCAGGCGTCTTCTTCGGTTTCACGCACGATCACGTGCAGACGAATACCGAACTTCAGGGTACGGCCATGACGGGCGGCACGTTCCCGCACATCCGCGAATTTTTCCGCGACGGCGGCAGGCGGCTCGCCCCAGGTCAGGTAAACGTCCACTTGCTCGGCCGCCAGGTCGTGGGCGGCGTCGGATGAGCCGCCGAAGTACAGCGGCGGATAAGGCTTCTGCACCGGTGGGTAAAGGGCCTTGGCGTTCTGCACGCGCAGGTGCTTGCCTTCAAAATCTACCGATTCGCCCTGCAACACGCGGCGCCAGATTCTGAGGAATTCGTCGGAGACTTCATAGCGTTCGCTGTGATTGAGGAAGCTGCCATCGCCTCGGTTCTCGTCAGGGTCGCCGCCGGTGACCACGTTGATCAGCAGGCGACCATTGGATAGGCGATCCAGGGTGGCTGCCATGCGCGCGGAGACCGTGGGCGAGATGATGCCCGGGCGAATCGCCACCAGATAACGCAAGCGCTCGGTCAGTGGCACCAGCGCCGAGGCGATGACCCAGGAGTCTTCACACGAGCGCCCGGTAGGAATCAGCACGCCGTGGTAACCCAGGCTGTCGGCGGCCTGGGCGACTTGCTTCAGATAGTTGAGCGTGACGGGGCGAGCACCCTGGGCGGTGCCCAGGTAGTGGCCGTCGCCATGGGTCGGTAGAAACCAGAAAACGTCCATGACCACTCCTTAGGCGATTTTCAGCAGAGAAGGAGCGTGGGCGGCGAACAAAGGTGCTGCGCGTTCTGCGGCAAGGCGGATGCGATCTTTCAACGGCTCGCTGGTGATGTGGTAGTCGGTGAAGTCTGCTTCGGTGGCGTACACGCCAATCGGCAGAGTCAACGCCTGGAAGAAGCTGAACAACGGGCGTAGTTGGTGATCGAGGACCAGTGCGTGACGTTCACTGCCGCCAGTGGCGGCGAGCAGGATGGGCGTGTTGATCAGCGCATTGAGGCCGACCAGATCGAACAGGTGCTTGAGCAATCCCGGATAGGAGCCGCGATAGACCGGCGCGGCGACGATCAGCAGGTCGGCCTGTTCGATGGCCAACAGTTGGGATTCGACCTCGGCCGGCAATTCATCACGCGACAGCGCACCGCCTAACGGTCGGGCAATGTCGCCCAGTTCAATCAGGGTGGTCTGGATCGGCAGCAAAGTGGCGAGTTCGGCCAGCAGGGCTCGGGTCAGCACCAGGGTACGGGACGGACGCCAGGTTCCACCGGACAGGGCGACGACATTCAGGGGACGGGTCATGAGCAAGTTCCTTTTTCAACGAGGTTCGGGGCAGTGCGATGGGTTGAGCAAGAGCTGTACCAACGGCTGCAAGCCTTGAGGGGAAAGGGCTGCGGCCACGCTGCTGAAAACGAAACTGTTGTGTGCCTGATCTTTTGTTGAATGGCTGTTGCCTGGGCAACAGTTGCCTGACGAACAGTTGGTGGCGCTGTGCAGTCATTTATAGAGAGTGTTTTTTATTCCGTAAACGAACATATTTCCATATTTATATAGCTATATTGAATAATCTACGGATGCTATCGAAGGTGCCTGAATGGCTGATAGCGACTATCACGGGCGATGATTTTTAACCGTGCAAGGGCGGGAGTAGCCTGTGTTCATCGACTTGAAACCTCTTCCCAGGACCTCCGCCATGAACCGTTTACTCGCTGTTTGCTTATTGGTTGTCAGCTCCGTGCTCGCCGGTTGTGCGACTCATCCTTCGCCTGAGCTGCGCCCGTACACCGCTGAAGAGAGCAAGGAGTTGGCCTTGGAAGCACTGAGCCGTCGCGGCCTGTCGTTTGATGAATATCAACAGCAGCGTGCCGCTTTGACTGGCCAACCACAGAAGCCTTTCGGCTTCGACCGCCAGGGCGAAATGAATGCCGAGCGCGCCGTGACCCTGCATGGTCGTCCCAGTTGAGCCCGCGCCCAGTGGCAAAAAGCCCGAGGTTTCCCACAAGGAACCTCGGGCTTTTTGTTTGCCATGACGTCACTTCAGCCTGTTAAGCTGGATTTCAGGAGCGTTCCTACGCACATTTGCCTACAGTGATCCTTCTTCAATGGCATTCGATCGGTTAAACCTGACGACCTCTGTTCCCATCGATGCCCCTGAGACGTTGCTCTCGGGAACACGCTCTGCGAGTCTTTAACGTCATGAATAAACGTCCGTTGTATTTCGACTACGCCGCTACCACGCCGGTGGATGAGCGGGTTATCCAGGTGATGGTCGAGTGTCTGGGTTTCCATGCCAATTTCGGCAATCCGGCGTCCAGTTCCCATGCGTTCGGCCAGGCGGCCCGGCGAACGGTTGAACTGGCGCGTGGCCAAGTGGCTGATTTGGTCGGTGCCAGCCCTGAGCAGATCGTCTGGACCTCCGGTGCCACCGAATCCAACAACCTCGCGATCAAGGGCGTGGCCCAGGCGCGCGGCGTGGCGGGTGGGCATATCATCACCAGCCAGATCGAGCACAAGGCTACGCTGGACACCGCGCGGCAGTTGCAGGAAGCCGGGGTGGCCGTGACCTACCTGGTGCCGGATGCCGAGGGCTTGATCAGCGCCGATGCAGTGAGTGAAGCGTTACGCGAGGACACCTTTCTGGTGTCGCTGATGCTGGTAAACAATGAACTGGGCACCTTGAACGATATCCCGGCCATCGGCGCGCGCGTCCGTGAACATGGCGCGCTGTTGCATGTGGATGCGGCGCAGGGCGCCGGTAAGGTCGCCATTGACCTGGCTGATTGGCCGGTGGACCTGATGTCGTTTTCCGCACACAAACTCTACGGCCCTAAAGGTATCGGCGCGTTGTATGTCGGCCCGCGTGCGCAGCAGAAAGTGTTGGCGCAGATTCACGGCGGTGGCCACGAGGGCGGCTTGCGCTCCGGCACGCTGGCGACTCACCAGATCGCGGGGATGGGGGCGGCGTTCGCGTTGGCTGCGCAGTCCTTTGTTGAAGAAAAAAACCTGATCGTCGCGTTGCGTCAGCGTCTGCTCGACCAATTGGCATCTGTTGCAGGCGTGTGCCTCAATGGCAGCCCGACACAGCGCATTCCCCATACACTCAGCCTTACCTTCACTGAAGGGGAGTTCAACCCAGGTGCATTGAGTGCGGGCATCGCATTTTCGGCAACCTCGGCATGCAATTCGGCAAGCAATGCGCCCTCTCACGTGCTCCTGGCGCTGGGCCATGACGCTCGCAGCGCCGGTCGCACGATTCGCTTGAGCCTGGGGCGGTTCACCACCGAGCAGGATATCGACGCGGCCGTGCAACTGATCAAGGCAGCCCTTGCCAGTGCACCCGCGTTTTGGACGGTTTGATTCACATAACAATTATTAGTGGTTAGCAGGAGACACAATGAGTACGCAGCCTTTGACCCATGGAACGGTTCCCCAGCGCCTGGCGCATACCCGTGAACTGATGAGCCGCGAGGGCATTCATGCTTTGCTGGTGCCGTCGGCTGACCCGCATTTGTCCGAATACTTGCCGGGTTACTGGCAGGGGCGCCAATGGCTGTCCGGCTTCCATGGTTCGGTGGGAACATTGATTGTCACGGCGGATTTTGCCGGTGTCTGGGCCGATAGCCGGTATTGGGAGCAGGCGACCAAGGAACTCAAGGGCAGTGGCATTGAACTGGTGAAGTTGCAGCCAGGCCAACCCGGCCCATTGGAATGGCTCGCCGAGCAGACCCCGGAAGGCGGTGTGGTGGCGGTGGATGGCGCGGTTATGGCCGTGGCCTCGGCGCGGACGTTGAGCGCAAAGCTGGCAGAGCGGGGCGCGCGCTTGCGCACGGATATCGACCTTCTGAATGAAGTCTGGAAAGACCGCCCAGCGCTGCCGAACCAGCCGCTCTACCCACACTTGCCGCCGCAAGCCACTGTCAGCCGTGGCGAAAAACTCGCGGCGCTTCGCGCCAGCTTGAAGGAAAAGGGTGCCGATTGGCATTTCATCGCCACCCTGGATGACATCGCCTGGTTATTCAACCTGCGCGGCGGCGATGTGTCGTTTAACCCGGTATTTGTGTCTTTTGCCTTGATCAACCAGGTGCAGGCCACATTGTTTGTTGCGCTGGACAAGGTCGATGACGCACTGCGTGCGGTATTGGGGCAGGATGGCGTGACGCTGCGCGACTACAGCGAAGTGTCGCAAGCGCTGCGTGCCGTACCGTCGGGGGCAAGCCTGCTCATTGATCCGGCGCGCGTGACCGCTGGTTTGCTGGACAACCTCGATGCTGGCGTCAAGCTGGTGGAGGGTCTGAACCCGACCACCTTGGCCAAGTCTCGCAAGAGCCTGGCCGACGCGGAGCATATCCGCCGAGCCATGGAGCAGGACGGCGCCGCACTGTGCGAATTCTTCGCCTGGCTCGACAGCGCACTGGGTCGCGAACGTATTACCGAGCTGACCATTGATGAACACCTGACGGCTGCGCGTACCCGCCGTCCGGATTATGTGTCGCTCAGCTTTAACACCATCGCTGCATTCAACGCCAATGGCGCCATGCCCCATTACCATGCGACCGAAGAGGAGCATGCAGTCATTGAAGGTGATGGCCTGCTGCTGATCGATTCGGGCGGCCAGTACCTGGGCGGCACCACGGACATCACGCGAATGGTCCCGATCGGCACGCCGAGCGATGAGCAGAAGCGTGATTGCACGCGCGTGCTCAAGGGCGTGATCGCCTTGTCGCGGGCGCACTTTCCCAGGGGCATTCTGTCGCCATTGCTGGATGCGATCGCGCGTGCGCCGATCTGGGCCGAGGGTGTGGACTACGGCCACGGCACGGGTCACGGCGTAGGGTATTTCCTGAATGTGCATGAAGGCCCGCAAGTGATCGCCTACCAAGCCGCCACTGCACCGCAAACGGCTATGCAGCCAGGCATGATTACGTCGGTCGAGCCAGGTACTTATCGACCAGGTCGTTGGGGCGTGCGCATCGAGAATCTGGTGTTGAACCGTGAAGCGGGCAAGACTGAGTTTGGTGAGTTCCTCAAGTTTGAAACCCTGACCTTATGCCCGATCGACACCCGTTGCCTGGAACCGTCGTTGCTGACGGCGGACGAGCGTGAATGGTTCAACGCCTATCATGCTGAAGTGCGTGAGCGCTTGAGCCCACTGCTCAGTGGTGCCGCGCTGGAGTGGCTACGGGTACGTACAGCCGCTATTTGAGCGGCTGCGGTTCGCGGGGCTGGGTAAAAGCGTCGGCGATGTAGTCGACCAACGCCTCGCCCCGAGGCTGGTGGTGAGTTCTAGCTTAGGGCCTCGCGTACAAATTCCAGACGGTCCTGACCGAAGAACAACTGGTTGCCTACAAACATGCTGGGTGCACCGAACACGCCGCGCTGAATGGCCTGTTCGGTTTTGTTCTTGAGGGTAGCTTTAACTTCCTCATCGTTGGCCAGGGCCAGCACCTCCTCTGCATCAAAACCGTGTTCGGTGAGTACGCGCGCTACGACGGCGGGATCGCCCAAGTGCTGGCCTTCCACCCACAGAGCACGGAACAGGCAGTCAATAAAGGTCTGGAAGTGTTGGGGGTGGCGCATTTGTATGCCGGTAATTGCGCGCATCAATACCAGGGTGTTGATCGGGAAGTGCGGGTTGAACTTAAGCGACACGTTGTAGCGCTTGGCGTATCGGGCCAGGTCATCAAGCATATAGCGACCTTTGGCAGGAACAGTAATCGGTGACGCGTTGCCGGTAGCTTTGAATACAGCACCCAGCAGCATCGGTTGATACACCAGTTGCGTAGCGGTGTCGGTGCACAGCGCGGGCAGTTGGGTGTAGGCCAGGTAGGTGGCGGGGCTGCCGAGGTCAAAGAAGAACTCCAGGGTTTTACTCATGGTCGAGGCTCGCTGTTTGTTGTTATGGGGCGTGCTTACCAGGGTTCATTCCAGGGGCGCAGGTCCAGTTCGAAGGTCCAGGCATCCCTTGGTTGGCTGTGCAGGTACCAATAATTGTCGGCGATGTGCTCAGGGTTGAGGATGCCGTCCTGATCTTTAAGCGCGTACTTCTGTGGGAAATTCTCGCGAATGAAGTCAGTGTCGATAGCACCATCTACTACGACGTGGGCAACATGGATATTCCTGGGGCCCAGTTCACGCGCCATACTCTGCGCGAGCGCCCGGATGCCGTGCTTGGCGCCGGCGAATGCGGCAAACCCGGCGCCTCCGCGCAAACCGGCGGTAGCTCCGGTGAACAGGATCGTGCCGCGGTTGCGGGTCACCATGCGCTTGGCCACTTCGCGGGCATTCAGGAAGCCGGAGAAGCACGCCATCTCCCAAATCTTGAAGTACTTGCGCGCGGTTTCTTCCAGGATACTGCAAGGCACGTTGGCGCCGATGTTGAAGACGAACGCTTCGATGGGCCCCAGCTCGGTTTCGATCTGTTCGACCAGTGCGATAACGTCTTCTTCCTTGCGCGCATCGCAGGCAAAGCCGTGGGCTTCACCGCCCGTGGAGCGGATGCTGTCTACCAGAGGCTGTAGTTTGTCGGCGCTTCGGCGGGTGACGCAGGCCACGTAGCCTTCTTTGGCGAAGCGTTTGGCAATGGCGCCGCCAGTGGCGTCGCCGGCGCCTACTACCAATACGATTTTCTTGTTGTGCATCATGAGAACTCCGTTGGCTCAAGGGGTCGAGCAGGAGTTTAGACGCAGCGTGCGAAGGGGCAGGGTCGTGACAGGAGTTTAATAAGAGCAGTCGACGTGGGACTGCTCGGGGCGTTACTTGCAGATCACAATCATGCTACGGCTGGTATAGCCGGCCGGGTTGATTCCGAAGGGATAATCCCCCGGCTCCTCGGAGTTGTCACCGGATTTGGCAATGATCCGATAGCCCTTGGCGCCGCATGAATTGGATGCACTGGTGTAGCACTGGTCCCAGGAGGAGGACAGGCCGGAACAGTTGATATGCAGCCCTTTTTTGCCCCGTTTCACTTCTCTCTTGGTGGTCGCAGCACAGCCAGCTATGCCGACGATCACTAACAGTATCAAAATTCGTTTCATTCCTATCCTTATAGCCGCTTCGCAAAAGGCTCGATGCAGGCTTTACTCGCTCTCGATTGTAGCGTTCAGGCTGTCCTTGTCGAAATTCTCCATAGATGACATTTGTTTGCCGGCTAAACATGGCCTAAATGAACGGTAAATACCAGAGCTACCTTTTGAGCGGATCAATCGGCCGGTACCAACGGTTTGGAGTCGTTGCGCATCGTCAACGTGGCGCCTACGGAAGCCAGGATGATGCAACTGATGGCAAGCCATTGCGCCAGGGACAAGTGCTCATGCAGGAAGAACAGGCCGGAAAGTGCACCGAAAGCGGGTTCGATGCTCATCAGGGTACCGAAGGTGCGGGCGGGAAGGCGCGTGAGGGCGACCATTTCCAAGGTGTAAGGCAAGGCGGTGGATAGAATGGCGACACCGATGGCGACAGGAATCAACGCCGGTGTCAGTAGCGCGGTGCCTGCGTGGACAATACCGATCGGCGCAACGAACAGTGCGGCAATCATTACACCAAGGGCTGCGGTTTGGACGCCGTTATCGTTACCCGCCTTCTGGCCAAACAAAATGTACAGCGCCCAGCAGATACCCGCGCCCAGTGCGTAGGCGGCGCCGGTCAGGTCGATGCCGCTGCTGGCCTCACTCGTTGGGATCAATAAGAGAAGGCCGGTGATCGCGAGGCCGATCCAAAGAAAGTCCACCGCTCGGCGAGATGCGTAGATAGCTACAGCGAGCGGGCCCGTAAATTCGAGGGCCACTGCAACGCCCAAGGGGACGGTGCGCAAGGACATATAGAAGAGGAAGTTCATGCCGCCCAATGCCATCCCGTAAATGATGACAGTACGCAGAGACTTGGCCGTCAGCTTGGCGCGCCATGGGCGTAATAGAAGCAGCATGATCACACTGGCGAAAATCAGCCGCAGGGTGGTTGTGCCTTGCGCGCCGACGATAGGGAACATGCTTTTTGCCAACGATGCACCGGACTGAATGGAGGCCATGGCGATCAACAGCAGGCCGACAGGAAACAATGCCGAGGCCAGGCTGCGGTGTGAGGTGGTCATTGGGTGTTCGTCCGAGGTCTTGGTAGATAGGCAGAAGGCGCTATGATGCTTAACTGTTTGCTGTTGGGCAATATATTGCTCAGATTTGCCTGGCTCTCGTTATATAGAAGGGAATGGGCGTTCGAGCTGTTTTATAGTTAAGTT